>JALWYQ010000045.1 GCA_027078365.1 Phycisphaerae bacterium | reverse complement strand
AAACGGATTAGAAGAACCTGTTCTATTTAAAACCCTTGTTTTTCTTCAAGCTCTTTTTCTTATCAGAATGAAGCTTTCGTTCCACCTTTTTAACATCTTCTTCTGGTGGTAAGTTTTCAGGGGTAATACCACGAGAGATAAGAGTCTCCCTTACTGTTTTGTTGTTGGTAATATGCTCATTTGAGATTTGATTCTCGGTGGTCATTTCGTTTTGTTTGGCGTTGAATATGGTGATTTCAGTAGCAAAGTCTTTTGCTTTTAAAAGAATGGTTGGCATAAAATCAGCCAGCGGTTTATTTTTAATATTCCACTTAATCTTCATCTGTGCGGTTGTGTGGTTAAACAAGGCTTGATCGCCTTTACTTCTAATTAAGGCAAAATCATCATTACCGCCTGTTTGTTCGTAAATTACTTGTGAAAGCTCTTTTTCGGTTTGAGCTAACTTGTGCCGTGCCAAAACCCTTTCTTGTTCTAGCAGTTTTTGTTCGATAAGCTCGGCTTTTCTGGTTTGAATGGCAAAGTAGGTTTGGGCAAAGGCGATACTCTCTTTTCTGCTGTCTCCATTCTGAGCAATAAGATAGCAGGCGTACCTTGTTAGCATAATGTCGCTTATCTCTTTGGAGGCACCAGAACCTATTCCGACCATCTTGCTGGCGTCAGCAAAATGGTCTAGCACTTTAAATCCAGAGTTCTCGCAGGCGGTTTTTGCTTTTTGTATCACCTGTTCAAAGTTCCGCCATTGGGTGTAATCAAGAAGTTTTTGTAAATCTCTTGCCAGCCAGAATTCTACCCCCTCATCGGTTTTATGGGCGAAATCTTCAAAGTTATTGGTTAGTTGATATATTAACTGTCGTTCCATTTTGCCTAATTCTCTCCTGTGTCTATTCATTAAAGCAACTAAATCAATACTAGCATAATCCCCAATACATTCAAGTTAACTTTTCGAGAATCTAGCCTCAAAAGAAAAAGATATCTGCCAGTTTAAATAACTTAAGGTGCTAGATATCTTTGCTGGTATTGCCCGAAAGCTGCCACCCTTTTCTTTTGCGTCATTTGCGTTGGAGAACGTGTGTACTGGTTGTGCCGTAAAATTGGGACTGGTATGTTCGGCTGAAAGCCGGTTGCAGGTGTACCAAATTTTACTGCGATTGGTCAAGACGTACAAGTTAGCCCTACCGCGATTAGTCACAACGTACAAGTTTTTTTGGGTTGAACGTAGTTTATCAGTTGCCGCAAAACTCTAGCCGAAGGTTTTTTTGAATCTTGTCTCGATGGTCTGGGGTTACTTTTGCTTGGTCTGCGTAGTCGCACCACTGGGATACGACGGTTTTGATTTTATTGAGGATTTCTTTTGCTTGGGTTCGCTTGAGTAAGGCGGATTTGCCAGACTCTAATAAATCATCTATTGTGAAGTTGTCACGTTTTCCATTTATTTTCATCTGGTGGCTGGATGTCCATTCTCCGCTCGGTTGGTAGCTATACGTTATATCGAATGCTGGCGCTAAGGACCAATTTCCACGTCTGTCCATTAAGAATGCGATATTTTTGACGTGATCGTCTTGATTTCTCGCAATAACATTGAATACCATTCTTCGGTACATCTGCGCAGTATCGACGGCGGAGAGGTTTAGTCGTCGCATTATGTCGAATGCCTGCTCGTAACTATGAACGCCTGCTTGGTTGAAATCTAGGTGCGCGATGGCTGCCAATGATTGCATGTGGAGTTTGTCGCCATTGGCAAGGCGGTCGAATCTGCGCGTCATGAAGTGGCGATGGTTGCCTTCTTCGAATAATCGACATTCACTCATCTCTATTCCACAGTCTGTTGCCATCATAGAATAGGCGTATTCAATAGCGCCGTAGCCGGTAGGGTCTGCTAGTTCTTTGTCGCCATTATTGCTAACTCCATCAAATTTGAGCAACCAATACTCGAAACCTTCTGGGGCTTTAGTGTGGCCAGATCGAACTTCGTTGGTTTTGGGATTCCATGCTATAACGGCCTTCGCACGGGCGCCTCCTGCGGATGTGCCTACGCGAAGAATGTCTTTCATTGCTTCATCATCAGATTCTGAGAGACTCGTCTTTAGACTGTTTTGATGCGTTAGTATTTCGCTTGCCAAGCTGACTAATCGATCCACATGTAATAGATGATCACTACTCTGGTCGGGGCCTTTTGTTGGGACGAATTCGAGTGCTCCCATGCCTCGCGAGCCTGTGTAACACAAACGCTCAACTGCATTGAACGATTCTTTTTCGCGCCCCTGTTTGGCGAGCCATGCATCGATAATGGCATTACCAAACTTGTCGGGTAGAGAATCGCAAAGGAGGCCGGGCAAACCGTGAAAACTCGCTTGGGCTAGATTTGGAAATGAATACACTCTATTGGATAGTGGCATCATCAGCGGTGATACCTCTATTCCGCTTTGAACAAAATCTGGTGCGTATTGGAATGATGCTATTTTTTCTCCTTCCTCAAGAGTGACTGCGCCAATGGTTGTGCCCCACATCTTTACTTCTGCAATTGTTGCCATTATTCATCTCCCCACTTCCATGGTTTTTGGACTTCTTTTTTGCGTTTGGAACTAGCGCGTTGTCGCGGGGGCTGTTGCTGGAGTTTTAACATCTCTATTGGAGTGGCTTTCACTTCTGGAATCAACAAATCTAGGCGGTCGGTTAGTTCAAGACAACGAAGAAGTCGAATGAGAGTTGAAAGCTGCGTATCCTTTCCAGACTCAATCCGCTCGATAGTTCTTTTCCCTATACCGGCTTGCTTGGCAATCTCTGCCTGAGAGAACCCCATCTCAATACGCCTATGAGCGATTCGCGACCCAAGCTCAGCCATAATTACTTGAGGACTGTTATGAGCTTCTATTTTCATATTATTACTCGCTTTTAATCTCACCAGTGTTATATCGTAATATATGGCGATATAGATTAGAAATCAACCATTAATTCGCAAGATATTGCGATAATAATTAAAGGTGTCAGACACCTTTTCTGATGCAAAGCTGCCGCTCCTAACGGAGCTAGGAAGAAGAGAGGGTTGCATCCTCCGGAGTTACAAAGCTGCCATCCCCACGGGATTTCTGTTTCTTTGCGCCATTAGCGACCTTTACGTTAAGTTAAAAGTAAAGCAATAGTTTTCTCCTCTAAATATATAAATTTACAATTCTCTTCCAATCTGATAGAATTTTTTTCAGTGGTTCTGTGAATATGTGGTAGATTATCACTCGGGGCTTAGATTATAGACAATCTTGAATGTATGGATAGAAAGCAATGGTTGATATTGAAAAGATTAAAACTGAGATAATTGAAAGCTTAAAACCACTCGATCCCGAGAAGGTGATTCTTTTTGGTTCGTACGCCTATGGCAATCCAACCGAGGACAGCGATATAGATTTGTTGTTGATTAAGGATATAGAAAAAAATAATTTGACTAAGTACGAGTTGAATGCGCGTAAGAGAATAAGAGATCTGATTTTCAAGTACAACGTAGGTTTTGACATTTTGGCTACTTCACAGGAGCTTTTGGATTCAAGGGACGACCATTTCTATAAAGTAGATCTATTAAGCAATGGGAAGGTGTTATATGCCAAATAAAACTCTTGCCAAGGAATGGTTAACAAAAGCATATCATGATCTAAGCTCAGCTAAGGTTTTGTACGATGCCAATCACTTTACCGATACAATTGGCATTACTTTACAGCAGGCCATGGAAAAAAGTCTCAAAGCTATTCTTGCTAATGAGAATAGAAAAATAAAAAAGACACATGATTTGATTGAAGTTTATAAATTAACAATAGATTTCATTCAATTTGAAGAGTCTGAAATAGACTTGCTTGATGTTGCGACAAATTATTACTCACATAGCAAGTACCCAGTGCCCCATAGTTCGTTACCAGAGAGAGAAGAAATAAAAGAAGTGCTAGATTTCGCATCCAAGCTTTTCAATAGGGTTTGTTGTATTCTAGATATAAATATCAAAGATTTAAAATAGCATCAATCATTTGCATTATTTTGGAAGCTCGGAAACGGTTATAGCCATTGCAATCTACACCTGACTCACTTGCGCCACCTATTGCCCTTTTAATAATTAAAGGTGTCAGACACTTTTCTGATGCAAAGCTGCCGCTCCTAACGGAGCTAGGGAGGAAGAGAGGTTTGCGTCCTCCGAGGTTACAAAGCTACCATCCCTACGGGATTCTGTAGAGGTCTTGCTTCGCAGAATCTTTTTAGAGATACATTTCCTACGCGGCTCTGCCGCAAACAGTCACCTTTTTAGAAACAGGTCTGATCTCACCCCGCCGTGGTACGCCAGTTTCAAACTCAGCTTCCTGAGAATCCAGAATTATCTCTTTCAATATATCTATTATTACCTGATCTCCATAACAATATCGCCCAAGTGGCAATATGCATTACCACTTGTCGGGGATACTGGCAATAATTTTTACCACTTCTTGCGATTTGCTCCTTCGAAAATAGCGAACTTCGTAAAGCAGGGACACCTGCAACCGGCCGCAGGCCGAACGTAGGTATCCCTATTGCCCTTAGAGTTGAATAAAAGCTTACGAATCAAGCTCGATTTCTAGAGTGTATTCGCCCCAGTCTTGGCTGGAGAGCCTTTCTATTAGCTCTTCTTGTGACGGTGACTCGATTGTGAAATCGATATTTCTCGCGGAATCTTTGATACGATAGGATTCGCTTGAACCGTAACAATATTCTATATCACGGCAGTCGCAGCTCTCTATCCAACTCTCAGCTAACCATTCGGCTAGATCCTCCTTTTTTTCTGCGTTGATCGCCCTCCATATGTTATCGTTTTTGGTTAATTTGGCTTTCATTTTAAACCCCCATCATTAAATAAAAACCTAAGATACATCACCCGATCTCTGTGTTAATACTTACAGCAGCCCGGTATTTACGAAAATAGGAATACTACAAAATGGGAAATTTCAGGTCAACAACATTTGTGTTTCTCACTGATTCCTTGAATAGGCGAGAGTTTCAAGTATTGACCTAAGTTACTAGTATGTAGTTATATACGTGAATTTTTGGCATAGAAAAAATCTTAAAGTTTTTTCTGAATCGCTCATTTTTTTTCGGATTTAACTTGGAGAAAAGTACCCTATTTTGCACTTTCGCATCGGTCGCATTGGGAACTGAGATACCTGCAACCAGCCAAAGCTTCTGCGCAGAAGCCCCTCTAATCCTCCTCTGCGTCCCCAACGCCGCCTGCCGCTTAGATGGCTGTTACCCTGAATTGAACTAAGATAGTTAAAACTGCAAGCTGGCGCTCCGCACTCTCAGGTGTCGCTCCTAACGGAGCTTGGGAGAGGGGGTGCGTTCTTCGGAGTTGCAGAGCTACCGCTCCTAACGGAGCTAGGAGGAAGAGCTGGTTGCGTCCTCCGGAGTTACAAAGCTGCCATCCCCACGGGATTTCTGTTTCTTTGCGCCATTAGCGACCTTTACGCTAAAGCAATAAAAAGGAAAGCGAGTAAAACTTTCTGACAGAGATTTTTATGGCTTAGCGGCTCTGCCGATGCTGTGGTACTCGATGCCCTGCTTGGCGACGTATTTTGTGTCGTATAGATTTCTGCCATCGAAGATTACTGGGTGGCTGAGTTTTTCTTTGATTAGTTCGAAGTCTGGTGTTCTAAACTCTTGCCAGTCTGTCATTATTACAAGCGCATCTGCACCGTCTAGCATATCGTAGCTGTTCTCTGCGTAGTCAATAGAGTCTCCAAGTTCTCTTTTGGCATTTGAGATTGCTTCTGGGTCGTAGGCTTTAATCTTAATTCCAGCTTCTACGAATTTTTTGACGCAGTAAACAGCCGCAGATTCTCTGACGTCGTCTGTTTTTGCTTTAAATGCCAAGCCCCAGACAGCGAGGGTTGCGCTTGATTCTTTGCCTTTGAAGTAGTCTAACACTTTTTGAGCAAACCTTTTGCGCTTCGCATGATTTGCCTGCTCAACGGCTTTGGCGATTGTCATCTCGCAGCCCTGCTCATCACCCATAAAGGCAAGCGCTTTTACATCTTTTGGGAAGCAGCTTCCACCGTAACCGATGCCTGCAAAGAGAAATGCCGAGCCGATTCTTGAATCGCTGCCGATACCGCTGCGCACATTTTCAATGTCTGCGCCAAACTTTTCGCACAAGCCGCTCAATTCGTTCATAAACGAGATTCTTGTAGCAAGCATAACGTTGGCAGCGTATTTTGTCATCTCTGCGCTGGCTGGGTCCATAAATAGAATTCGGCTTGATTTGCGCATAAATGGTGCGTAGAGCTGTTTCATGATTTCTCGGACAGCTGGATTTGTCGTTCCGATTATTACTCGGTCTGGCTTCATGAAGTCTTCGACCGCTGAGCCTTCTTTTAAGAATTCTGGGTTGCTAACGTAATCGAAGGGATGCTCTGTATTGGCGGATATTATCTCTGAAATCTTTTCGTGTGTTCCAACTGGGACTGTGCTTTTTGTTACTACAATGTGATAGTCATTCATATTTTCTGCGATTGATTTAGAAACGGCTAAGACGGCTGAAATATCAGCCGACCCATCAGCGGCGCTTGGGGTGCCAACACCTATAAATGTTACGAGAGAATTTTCGACTCCATCTTTCAAGTCGGTGGTAAAGCTCAGACGGCCAGCAGCGATATTGCGCTCGACAATCTCTGTGAGACCTGGCTCGTAGATTGGGATTCTGCCCTCTGTGAGATCGTCAATCTTTTTTTTGTCTTTATCAACACAAATAACGTGATTGCCGCCTTCAGCCAAACAGGCTGCCGCAACTAGTCCAACATATCCAACACCAACTACCGAGACTCTCATTTTTATTCCTTAAAGCACTTCAAAAAAGCATAGTCACTTACCAATAAGCGGCTATTACTATAACTCAGGATTGAGCGATTAACAAGCCTAATCAGGGCGGCCTAGCTTAGCTAGAGGTTCGGCGCCTCCAATTAAAATAAACATTGACGCGTAAAAAACCGATAAAAGAAGAATGTTGTTAGCAATATGTAGAAGAGAAATAATTTAACTGTGGGGAAAAAATGAAAACACCATTGGTTGGGATTGTAGGTCTTGGTTATGTTGGTTTGCCGTTAGCTCGCGAATTCTGTAAAGGCGGAGCAAAAGTTCTGGGTTTTGACGTTAATGAGAAGAATGTAAAACGTATAAACTCTGGAAAGAGCCCTCTAAAACACATTCCTAACGCTCAAGTCAAAGAGATGGTTAAAAGTGGAAAATTCAAGGCTACCACAAATATGCGCGAGATGAAAAAGCCAGATGCTATCTTGATATGTGTGCCAACTCCACTAACAGAGAGCCGCGAACCAGATATGACTTATGTAGTGCAGACTTGCGAAACAATCTCTAAATATATGCGCAAGGGGCAACTAATTGTTCTTGAGAGTACTACCTACCCGGGAACGACAAAAGAACTTATGCTTCCAATCCTAGAGAAGAGCGGTTTGAAGGCTGGCAAAGATTTCTATCTTGCCTACTCACCAGAACGCGAAGATCCGGGAAATAAGAACTTCCAAACATCAACAATTGCAAAGGTTGTAGGTGGTTTTGATAAAGCTTCTCTCAATGCTGCTCTTGAGATTTATAAATACGCTATAGATAAGCTTGTACCGGTCGATTCGTGTGAGGTTGCAGAGGCTGCTAAGATTTTAGAAAACACTTATCGATGCGTAAATATTGCTATGGTTAATGAGCTTAAGAAGCTATTTGACCGTATGGGTATCGATGTGTGGGAAGTTATCCGCGCAGCTAGCACAAAACCTTTTGGTTTCCAAGCGTTCTATCCGGGGCCTGGTCTTGGCGGCCACTGTATTCCAATTGATCCGTTTTATCTAACCTGGAAAGCTCGTCAGTATGGAATGCCAACGAAGTTCATCGAGCTTGCCGGTGAGATTAACACGGATATGCCTCATTACGTAATTGAGAGAACAATGGCAGCCTTGAACACAAAGAAGAAGAGCTTAAATGGCTCTAAAGTTCTAGTTCTCGGTTTGGCTTACAAGAAGGATATCGACGATGTGCGTGAATCTCCATCGCTAGAGCTTATAGAGTTATTAATCGAGCGCGGAGCAAAGGTTGATTACAACGATCCATACATCCCTGCTACACACAAGATGCGCAAGTACGACTTGAAAATGAAGAGCAAACCGCTCACAGCGGCGATGCTCAAGAAATACGACTGCGTTTTAATCGCTACAGATCACAGCGATTACGACTACAAGTTTATAGTCTCCAACGCGCAGTTAATAGTAGATACAAGAAATGCTTGCAAAAATGTTAGGGTAGGCAAGAAAAAAGTATTTAAAGCGTAACAAGAAAAGAAGCGGTCAATATTTTGGCCGCTTTTTTTTATCAGAGACGGTCGATGATATACTCTTTTTGTAGTTGCAAAGATACATTTTATATAGGATTATGATGTGAAATATTCGGCAGGAATATTATCTTAGTAGTGATATGCAAATTGTTAACGCTATCGCATTCAACTACGAATACCGAAGATGAATAGTTGCCCCATCTAGTAGGAAATAAACTGTGCTTAGAAATACAATACTATTGATTATTGTTTTAGTAACTTCGCTATCTCCAGCGGATACTTTTACAAACAGAAAAACGAAAGAGTCTTTTGACGGCTTCGCCACCACAAAAAGAGTAGATGGGCTAACCGTAGTTCGAACTAGTGGAAATAAGACAATAAAAATTAATCTTGAAGATTACGACATAACGCAAAACAGTAAAGGTCGAAAAGATTTAGTAATTGTTATCCCACTACGCAATAGCGTTGAATTCTCTGCTGAAACCGATGCCTTTTGCGATTCAGTTGAAAGGGCCGTCAATAAAGGCGTTAAACTAATCATAATAGACGTAGATTCCCCAGGGGGAAACGTTTCTCTTTGTGTTAAAATGTGCAAAACCATATCGCAAATGAAGAAACTCTGCCCTATAGTGGCGTATATTTCTAGCGGTGAGATTAATGGCGCGATATCTGCCGCTGCAGGAGTTTGCCTAGCCTGCCCTTCTATATATATGTCGCCCAAAACCACAATAGGCGCAGCTACTCCATTTATCAAAACTAAATATGGAATAAGGTCTGCAGATGCTGATTTCAGGCATAATTTCAGTCAATTCTACGGGGCTCTTGCCCATGAAAACGGTAAACCTATACTAATTGCAATGGCAATGGTAGATATGAATTTTGATGTTACCGAATATCGCTTTGACAATAAAAGTGTCTTTGTGAGCGAAAAACTCGGAATTATAGACCCCAAGCCCGAAAATACAAACTACAATAAAGACAAAACCTTATCTTGGAAACCACCTAAAGATGCTCAGAGAATTAATTGGTCCAAAGATGGCAAATTAATTACTCTAACAGCCAACGATGCATTAAAGGTTGGCATATGCGATGGCATTGTGGATTCCAAATACACACTAATCGATAAACTTGGCTTATATGGAACAAAATTAGCGACAGATAGAACTCCAGTGAGAGCAAGAAAAGAAGTAATGGTGGCTAAAAAGAGGATTGAGACCACTATAGTTCGTATTGAACAGAGAATCGCAAACTACAGCCACGCAAAGATGAGCTACAAAGAAACCGTCGCGCAGCTCAATAAAATGTCTAAAGAAGTCCATGATGCCATCGGGCTATCGGAGAAATATCCAGAGATTCAAGTCGATAGGAAAAGGCTCTACGAACTCAACAAGACGTTAGAGTCTATACTAAAAAAACTATAACTTTTGGCTGCTAGTTTGAATATGCAATGAATACGGGAGATGCTGCGCTAGTACTAACCCAACAACAACTCCTTTTAGGCAAGTATTGCCTCCTCTTAGCACTCTTATCGCTGATAATCTAAAAAAAGCGTTGATTAAGAGGCTAATACAGTGTATAAGCTCAGTTTTATAGCTGCGCACAATCTGCGCAGATAAGAAGTGACAAACCAATTACGCGACATACAACAATCGCTATTGGTATTTATAACCTATTTATTAATGTTTTGGAGTAACTATGAAGCGGAAAATGGTGACAATTGACGGTAACATGGCGGCGGCACATGTCGCTCATGCGACCAATGAGGTGATTGCTATATACCCAATCACCCCATCATCTCCAATGGGTGAACACTCAGATGCAAAAACAGCAAGGCACGAAAAGAATATCTGGAACTCAACTCCATCTGTTACTGAGATGCAGAGTGAGGGTGGAGCTTCTGGTGCTGTTCACGGTGCACTCGCTGCTGGAGCACTAACTACAACATTTACAGCGTCTCAGGGTCTTTTACTTATGATCCCAAACATGTACAAAATTGCTGGTGAGCTTACACCGACAGTTTTCCATGTTTCAGCTCGCTCAATCGCCTGTCAGGCGTTGAGTATCTTTGGCGACCACTCAGATGTTATGAGCTGCCGTCAGACTGGCTTTGCAATGCTTTGTTCAAACTCAGTGCAAGAAGTAATGGACTTCGCTCTTATTGCTCAGGCGTCAACACTTGAAGCAAGGGTTCCATTCCTTCACTTCTTTGATGGTTTCCGCACTAGCCACGAGATTCAAAAGGTTGAAGAGCTAACTTTCGACGATATGAGAGCAATGATCGACAATGATCTCGTAAGGGCCCACAAAGCAAGAGCTCTCTCTCCAGATCATCCTGAAATCAGCGGTACTGCACAAAACCCTGACGTTTACTTCCAAGGAAGAGAAACTGTCAACAAGTTCTACAATGCAACTCCTGCGATTGTAGAAAAGGCTATGGAGAAATTCGCAAAGCTAACCGGACGTAGCTACAACCTCTTCGATTATGTCGGCGCAGCTGATGCTGAAAAGATTATTGTTATGATGGGCTCTGGTGCTGATACAGCCCACGAGACTGTTGATGAGCTAACCAAGAATGGCGAGAAAGTTGGTCTTCTCAAAGTACGCCTTTACAGACCGTTTAGCATTAAACACTTTATTGCTGCCCTTCCAAAGACTGTTAAGAAGATTGCTGTTCTTGATAGGACAAAAGAGCCTGGTTCTATCGGCGAGCCACTTTATCTTGACGTTCGTACTGCTATTGGCGAAGGCATGGCAGATGGAAGCCTATCTTTTGATAGCTACCCAACTATCGTTGGTGGTCGCTACGGTCTTGGTTCTAAAGAGTTTACCCCTGCGATGGTTAAGGGTGTGTTTGATAATCTAGACGCAGCTTCTCCGAAGAATAACTTCGTTGTTGGAATCAAAGACGACGTAACTAATCTTAGCATTGATTACGATCCAAGCTTCTCAACACAAACTGATTCTCACAGCGCTATGTTCTATGGACTTGGCTCTGACGGTACTGTTGGTGCTAATAAGAACACAATCAAGATTATCGGTTCGCTAACAGACAACTACGCTCAAGGTTATTTCGTATATGACTCTAAAAAGGCTGGTGCTATCACAGTTTCACACCTTCGCTTTGGTAAGAGCAAGATTAAGAGTAGCTATTTAATCTCTGAAGCAGACTTTGTTGCCTGCCACAACCCAAGCTTCCTTGAGAAATATGACATGCTCAAGAACGCAAAAGATGGCGCAACATTCCTCCTTACAAGTTCTGCTCCAGCTGATAAGGTTTGGGATACACTCCCTGCTGAAGTTCAAAAACAAATCATCGACAAGAAACTCAAATTCTACTGCATTGATGCTATTAAGATTGCAAGTGAGCTCGGTCTTGGTGCAAGAATTAACGTCATCATGCAAACTGCATTCTTTAAAATCAGCGGCATAATTGAGACAGATACAGCTATTGCAGCGATTAAAGATGCTATCAAGAAAACATACGGCAAGAAAGGCGAGAAAGTCGTCAAGATGAATATCGATGCTGTTGATGTTGCTCTTGAACGCGTAGAAGAGGTTAAGGTGCCAGAGACAGTAACAAGCACAATTGGAATGGCAGAAATTGTTCCTGCTGATGCACCTGATTTCGTCAAAGAGGTAACTGCTACAATTCTTGCTGGTAGCGGTGACGATTTACCTGTTAGCAAGATGCCTGTTGATGGTAAATTCCCGACTGCAACAACTCGTTACGAAAAACGTAATATCGCTGTACAAATCCCAGAGTGGGACCCTGAAGTATGTATTCAGTGCGGTCAGTGTTCGTTGATATGCCCACATGCTGCTATCCGTATGAAGGCTTATGATGAATCCGCTCTAGCAAATGCTCCTGAGACATTCAAGTCTGTAGATGCTAAAACAAAAGCTCTAAGCGGACTTAAATTCACAGTGCAAGTTGCACCTGAAGACTGTACAGGTTGCGGCGCTTGTGTTGACAACTGCCCTGCTAAGAATAAGCAAGTAGAAGGTAAGAAGGCTATTAATATGGTAGAGCAAGCTCCTCTGCGTAAGAGCGAAGCTGCTAACTGGGATTTCTTCCTTTCACTACCAGAGACAGACCCTGATAAGTTCAAGATTGCAACTATCAAGGGTAGCCAATTCGTTAAGCCATTGTTTGAGTTCTCTGGCGCTTGTGCTGGTTGCGGTGAGACTGCTTATGTTAAACTTCTCACACAGCTATTCGGCGATCGTGCATTAATCGCAAACGCTACTGGTTGTTCTTCAATCTACGGTGGTAACCTACCAACAACTCCATATGCGCAGAGAGCAGATGGACGCGGTCCTGCTTGGAGTAACTCTCTATTCGAAGATAATGCCGAGTTTGGTTTCGGTATGAGACTTGCCGTTGATAAGTTCCAACAACAGGCTATTGAATTGCTTGACGTTGTGGCTGAGAAAGGCTGTGTAGATGCTGAACTTGCCAACGAAATCAAGGCAAACGTTGAGGCAAACGAGCAAGCTGAGATTGAAACTCAAAGACAGAGAGTTGCAAAACTCAAAGAAGTATGTGAGAAATGTGACGGCGAAGTAGCTAAAGAGCTCCTAAGCGTTGCTGACTATCTTGTTAAGAAGAGCGTTTGGATTGTTGGTGGCGACGGTTGGGCATACGACATCGGATACGGTGGACTAGACCACGTTCTAGCTAGCGGTAAGAACGTAAACATTCTCGTTCTTGACACAGAAGTTTACTCTAACACCGGTGGACAGATGTCAAAATCAACTCCAACAGCTGCTGTTGCTAAGTTCGCTGCGGGTGGTAAGGAAATGCCTAAGAAAGACCTTGGTATGATTTCTATGACATACGGTGGCATTTATGTTGCTAAGGTTGCAATGGGTGCAAATCCTAACCAAGTTGTTAAGGCATTCGTTGAGGCTGAAGCTTACAATGGCCCAAGTATTATCTTGGCTTACTCACACTGTATCGCTCACGGTATCAACATGACTACTGGTCTAAGAGAGCAACAAAAGGCTGTTGATTGTGGTCACTGGCCTCTATACAGGTACAATCCTGATCTAGCCGCACAAGGCAAGAATCCTCTACAACTTGACTCTAAAGAGCCAACAATGGACTTCGAGGAATACGCTTACGGTGAGAACAGGTATAGAACCTTGAAATTGTCACAACCAGAAGTGGCAGCTAAATTAATGGAGAAAGCAAAGAAAGACACGACAGAGAGATTCTGCCTTGTCAAGAAACTCTCTGAGCTCTCAACTGATAAAAGCTAAACTCAAGGTTTAAGATCATGAATAGTTGTTTCACTAAAGTAACAATTCTGCTTGTGGCTATTATTTTTGCCACTAGCGGTTGCAATAGTGAGTCTAAGAACGTTGGTTGCCCATCAAGGGCAACCAACGTTTCTTTTACAAAGACTCAGAATATTTCCATCAAAGTGGACTGTTTGCTCAAGCAATACACTCAAGCATCTACCGTCCAAATCAAACCGCAGCAATGCATATTTAAAATCACCAACAATCACCTAGAGCTCAAAACAGACGCTTCTCTAACGGATGAACTTAGAACATTACTTAGCTACTCAATACTTTACAGCTCTAGAACAAATAGCTTCCCATACGAGACAGTTCAACAAGGTAAGAAACTAACCATAGACGATAAAAATTACGCTGTTATCGAAGAAACTGTTAAAATTAACGGCAAAGAAAAGGCAAAAATACGATTCTATTGCCAACTAGACAATCTCTTAGTTGATAGGCTAGAAATTGAGAACGAACGTACTGGTGAGATTATTTCATCGCTATGTTACGATTTCACATATGTGGACAATTCTCCAACCTCATTCGCTACAAAGATTGACATATTCTCTGGCAGTGCTGCAAATTTCGACAAGGTCAAGATAAAAGAATTTGAGTTTCTTAATTTCAAAGTTTTAAGCAATTAATCCGCACCTCGCAATAGCCTACCCTAAAAAGGATAGAGCTGTAAAGAAGAAGATGTTCCGCTACAGATTGCAATGTTTTATCGGGTCAAGACTGCGGTTTGTTTTTTTGCAACAATTTTGGATATTTTTTGACAAACAAACCGATATGTTACATAATTGTGGGCTATTCTAGGAGACCCTTTAATTACATTAAGCGAGGGTTATTCTGGGCCGACAAGGTAAAGAGGGATTTGGGCGTTTATACGCATATAACTAGACTACCATTGTAATTTTGAAGTTTCCAATATGATGACGATGAAGAAGAAACTCTTAGCGGCTGTAACACTTGCAATATTGGCCATTAGTTCAGTAGGTTGTAGTAATAAGTTCTGGGATCCGACGCAAATTGGGCGTTTTAGAGCTGTTCCTGTTCAGCACGTCATATTAGACTCTCTCGGTGTCGCTGAAGAGAAGTCTCCTGTTTATGAGGGTGCCGAGGAACCAAAACCGAAAGATATCCTACCGCAAGAACAAGACACTCGTTTTAGCCCTGGTGATGTTGTAAGAATATCTATCTACGAGTTGCTTGAAGAGAATCAACCATTCATCAACGACTTTATCGTAACTGAGAGTGGTCAGATATCAATTCCTGAGGTTGGCACAGTTCAAGCTGGCGGACTCACAGAAAAGCAACTTGAGGACGAGATACGTAACATTCTCATGCCAAACATCCTCAAAAACCCTGCTGTTACGGTTATACTTCAAAGCTCAGAGAAAAGAGCATTTTCTATCTACGGTCAAGGCCTACTCGGTAGCCCTGGTAGATACTCAATCCCAAGGTACAACTTCAGACTAGCTGAAGCTATTGCCCAAGCAGGTGGTATATCTGAATTCAATGTGAGCTATATTTACGTAACAAGAGAAGTAGCTCCAGAAGAAATCGCTAAAGAACTCAACGCAAGTAAAGAAGCTAGCACTGAGGCAACAAAAGAGCTCAAGACTGAGAATAAACAATCAAAGCCAGAGACAACAGCGCCTAAAGCTGATGACAACAAGACAAATAAAGACGAGTTGCTCAATATGATAGCCCCTTGCGATGGTGTTAGTGAACCAATCATAGCTTCAGCCGATCTTACAACAGAAAAACAACTAGAAGCTTTAGCCGCACCTGATCAAGACAACAAAGCTAGCAAAATAGACACTGAAACAGATAACGACGAGCAGGTGGCAGTAGATGACGACAATGATGACTCTGCTAAGATTGAATGGATATTCAAAGACGGCAAATGGGTTCCTGTTAACATTGCCCCTGAAAAAGCAGCTCAAGAAGCTTCTGCTAAGAAGATGCCTCAAGAGTTCAAAACCAATAATGAAGAGATAGCAAAGTACAGCAACGAAGAGGAAGCTATCAAGAAACAAACTAGAGTCATTAAGATTGAATACGACAAACTTGTTGGTGGCGATCCAAGATACAACATCATAATAAAAGAAGGTGACACAATCTCTGTGCCAGTGGATATGATTGGCGAATGTGTTATCATGGGTAACGTAAATGCACAAGGCTATATTCCACTAACAGGTCGCCCTATGACATTAATGCAGGCAATCGCAGCCGCAGGTGGTCTTGGACCGCTAGCTGCACCTGAGAATGTCGAAGTGCGTAGGCGCATAGGAAGAAAAAGAGAAGAGATTGTACAGGTCAACTTGCAGAAGATTGCAGAGGGCTTGCAACCTGACTTCTTCATCAAGAAAGACGATACTATCAATGTTGGAACCAACGCTACTGCTATGTGGAAGGCTGTTCTTAGGAACTCATTCCGTGCTACATATGGTTTCGGCTTTGTATATGATAGAAACTACGGAGTACAAGACATTGGAACTGGAAGACCTTTTAGCTTCTAGGTCAGAACATCTATGGGAAATAACACGAACGAGACTGCTTTAGATTTATCTAAGGAGAGACCTTTCGAATGGTCTTCGCTAGGTGTACATTGCTACATCCGTATGTTTATTATAGCAGCATTGTTCTGCGCGATATATTGGTATGAATTACAAGAGCTTGTTCACACTTGGAAAACAGACCCAAGCTGGACGCACGGTTTTTTGATACCTCTCTTTAGTCTTTATTTAATTCACCAGAAGCGCAACGAAATCTTTGCAATACCTGCGAGAACTAGCTACTTTGCGCTCTTTGGGCTTATATTCTTCATACTTTTATATATCTTCAATACCGTGCAACTTAGGTTTGCTTATGGTGGACCACTTATAATGCTAGCATCTCTAGGAGCAATAGTCCTCTTCTTCAATGGATGGAAAAGACTAAAGTATCTATGGATGCCTGTATGCTATCTTTTCTTTGCAATACCGATTCCAACTAGAATCTATAGGGAACTCACATACCCTCTTAGAACTCTAGCTTCCTATAGCTCTGCTGCAATTCTTTCGCTAATTCCACATGTAGAGGCAACGGCTTCAAATATCGTTATTACCGTTCTCTACAAAGGTAAAGCTATTGAATCCGCTCTGAACGTAGCTGAAGCCTGTAGCGGAATGAGGCTCTTAATGGCTTTCGTTGCCCTTGGAGTTGCAATGGCATATTTGCACGAAAGACCTATGTGGCAAAGATTTATACTTCTCTTAAGTACCGTACCTATTGCGATTGCATGCAATATTGTACGAGTAACAATCACAGGTAGTATTTACATATTTGGTAACCCAAAATATGCTAAGGGCATCTATCATGACGGGCTTGGACTCTTAATGATTGGCCTAGCATTTATTATGTACTACCTCTTAGCAGCCTTCATGGAACTTCTATTCGTAGAAGAGGATGCGAAGGAAGAAGTTGAAGAGATTATTATAAAGAGAAAGAAATAGTAGATATCTAAAATGAATAAAGTGATTAAAGAATACATCTCTACACCATACATCGTGTGCGTATTAGTCCTAGCTATTGCAGCTGCTGGAATGCAGTACACGATAAGCTCTTTAAATCTCATTTTAGTTAAAAAACCTATCAATCTCCAAAAACCCTTCGATGATATAGATGAAAATGCCATATATCCATACAAGGTAGTTAAAAAAACTAAAATTAAGAACCCCGCTATCTTAGAGAGCCTTGGCACTGAAGACTATATTCAATGGGTATTAGAAGACCAAAGAGAACCAGCGGAAAGTCCTACTAGATACTGCTCATTGTTTCTAACATATTACACGGGCATAAACGATAGGATTCCACACGTTCCGGAAGAATGCTATTTTGGTGGCGGTAACACGAGAGATGACCTAGAGGATATAACTCTTAAGGTTAAATGCCCTAACTACTACTATAGTAAAAATGGCATTGCAGAGGTTCCAGTCAGACTCTTGGTCTTTTCGAAAAAGAATGCCGACCCCCTACTGGATAGTGAAGAATTTCCCGTTGTCTATTTTCTTAACGTCAACGGCGAATTCGCTGGTAACCGAACTCAAGCACGAGCAACAATGGGTAAAAACGTACTTGGCACCTACTCATTCTTCTCTAAGGTTGAATGGAGGTTCTACGGCAATTCAGGCTACCCAAATATTGATGAGGTAAAAAAAGCTAGCGTTAAAATGCTAGAGGTTATATTGCCTGTGCTAATAAAGGATCATTGGCCTGACATAAAGGCAGCCGAAGAGGCTGCAAAGAGCTCTTGATTCTTATTGAGATTAGAGGAAATCTCTAAAAAATTAAATACTCAACCAAGCCATCATGACGCCTAACGGTTTCATGATGGCTTGGTTTATACGTTTTAATAAAATGGCAAAATTGTGGCAACATAAAAGTAACCCGAACAATTACATTTAAGTAGCAAGTCCGGGTTCTCTGCCCTTTACTGACAAGAATTTATCTGTAGCAGGAAAGTCGAATCTAGAGAAAGTCTTAGATTTTTTCTTATGTCTCTTTTTTAATAGAGAGAGAGACTTAAACAATGGATATTAGAAGCAAACACTATAAATAGTCGTGATTTAGAAAGGTAAGCAACGGTTATGGCAAGAAAAAAACTTAACAAGAAAGTAGCATTACTTACTCTGATAACTTTTGCAATTATTGTTTTAATCATAATTGGTTTTATATTTTTCAAAGAACGCGATCCTGCTAAGTTCATGATGGATGCTCAAGCAGCGATCAAACAGAAAGATTTTAAGACTGCAAAAATTGCTTACGACAATGCTTACAAATACACAAAGAAGTCTATTGATGCCAAGATAGACATTCTATTTGCTATGGCAGATCTAGCTCTAATCGAAGATCCTGGTGATGCAAGCCAAGAGAGAGAGCCAAAAGAAGCGAACTGGACAAGAGCTCGTGGTTGCTGGAAAAAAATCGTTAGTATAGATACGTCAAACCTCAAAGCTTATGACAAGATTCTAGATTTCTACTACACTATCGCCAAGAATGGCTCTCTAAAGGCATGGAATCAGGTTGAACAAACTGCTGATAAAATGCTCAAGATATACGAAAAGAAGAATATAGAGCCATCAGCTAAGGTTCTTCTCGCTAAGGGTAAAGCTTCCCTTGAGAAGGCAAAGGCTGGATCTACAACAGATATTGACGCTGCACTTGCTTCTGCAAGAAAGTATCTCAATATGGCAAAAAAACTAGACCCTGAGAATATGCAAATCTATATGGATTTGATTACTACAGAAATAACGCAAGGTCAGGTTGATGATAAGGCCGGAAAGATAAATGCGATAGCAAATTCTATTAAGAAAGCTACAGAAATCGCTCAAGAGGCTATCGATCTCTATCCTGATAACCCAGAAGCATACATTAACATGCTCTCTCTGAAGAAAATTTCATTGCAAGACAACAAAGAAGATATTACTACCCTTGCACCTGAATTTACCGCTCTAGATAAGAAATTTCCAAATAACGCAAAGGTTTGCTATGCATGTGCAGGGTTCTTCCAGCTTGACATGAACACTCTGGATAAAGCGGCCGAATACGCTATACGTTCTATAGAGCTCGATCCAACAAATATCGATTACTACAAGATTGCCTCAAGCATACTTTACAGACATGGCATGATTGATAAGAAGCCAGAAGCAATAGACACTGCTATTGAGATATCACAAAAGGCTCTAACACTACCAGATGCGCAGGACACCACCGGACCAAATCAACAACGCAACAAAAGCAACAAGCTTATCTTTAACAGCATGCTGGCAAAATATTACATCGAAAAAGCTACTCAAGAACCAGATAAAGCGAAAAAGGATGCTCTAATTGCAAAGGCGCAAGATAGCGTACATGCTATTGAGCAAATTATTGGTGTAGCTGAGAATAGGATGGTTCTAAAGTGGAAAGGCTTGCTAGATTATGCAAAAGGCAACAAAGATAAAGCTATAACTGAACTCTACAACGCCTACCAAAAATATCAAAGCACAGACAATCACGATGCAGACCTTTCTTACACTCTAGCTCAAATATATAAAGGCACTAATTACCTAGGCGCTAGAGAGAAGTTCTTAGAAAGCGCTCTACAGGGAGGAATCGTACAACAGGGCCATCCTGAAGCAGCACTAGAGTTAGCTGGAATATTCGAAAAGCTCTCTTATTACAATAACGCAATACAGTTAGTAGAAAGCTATGAGAAGATTTTTGGGAAATCAGAGACATCAAGCACCATCCTGATAAGATCGTATCTTTCTATCAATTCATTTGATGAAGCCTCTTCTAGACTAGATTTCTTTAAAGATGGCTCTAGTATAAAAGATGAATTGACCGTTGAACTATTGCTTAGCCAAGTCAAGCAATATCGTCAATTACAAGCGCAACAGGGAGAAAATCAAGATTATAAATCAAAGGTTGATAGCAATTTCAACAAAGTCTATTCTCTATTGGAAAAGCTAATCAAAGACGACTCTGCTATAGTTGAACCTTCATATGTGGCAGCAGTATCAAACTACTTTATGAATTCAGACAAACTCAATAAGGCAAGAGAGCTTGTTGACTTGTACGTATCTAAGAACCCTAAAGATATTTACATGCTATCTCTAGCTCAAAGACTTAAACTCAAAGACCCTAAGAATGTCTCTATCGAAAAGATAAGAGAAATTAATCGCAACGTATTAAGTAATATTGCAGACCCTAAACTAAAAGCAATAAGACTAGCGCAATTCTACAAGAGTATGGATGAATATGACAAGGCTCTAGAATTGCTAAAGCCATTGCTAGATGATTCAGATTACAAAGACACTGCAATTACAAACATCTTTGATATTGCCTTGCTCAAAGAAGACTTTGATTTAGCTCTTGAGATGAAAGAGAAAGCAAAGAAGCTAAACCTTGACAACTGCGAAGGAAACTTCTTTGCAGCAAAGCTAGCTATCGCTAAGCAGAACTATAAGGAGGCTATTCAAAGATGCCAAGAGTGTCTAAAGATGCAACCAATCTTCCCTGCCGCCTATGCTACTATTTCACGAGCATACGACGCAATGAAGAAAGAAAATCTTGCTATAGATAATATAGACACCGCTTTCGAACAAAACCCAACAGATGCAACAATTGCTAGACAAAGGGCTATACTGTACTATAAACGCAACAAAGAGTTAGGAAAGAATGTAACAGCTGCGCAAAATACAGAACTAGAGAGGGCTCTGACTCTAGCGATAAGACTCAACCCAACTGATAGTAACCTAACTAACATCTATGCTGAATATACCTATACCACAGACCCACGTAGAGCTTTGGCTATACGTCAATCGGTACAGAAAAATAATCCTACTGCAGAAAATGCACTTTTACTAGCAAATATGGCAGTGAGATTGGCTAAAGAACAATCAGTTGCAAAAAATCAGGAAGCAATGTTGAAGATTGCTAGACAATCATACGAAGAAGCACTTAGACTTGCTCCAAATGACAGCAATGTATTGAATGCCTACTCAGAGTTCTTGCGTCTTACGGGGGAGGAAGATAAGGCAGAGGCAATGCTAGCAGGTAAAGATGATATCCTCTGGAAAGCTTATCTTAGAAGTTCTAAATATGACAAGGCCAACGCCCTGCTAAAGAAACTCTACAAGAAAGACCCTAGCAATGTAGAGCTGGTAAAGGGGCTTACCTTAGTTGCGCAAAGAACAGCAAATAAAGAAAATGTTATTAAATACACCAACAAACTCATAGAACTAGAAGACACCGTTGATAACAGACTAGCTCAAGCTCAAGCGTTTTTAGAGCTAGGCTTACTTGATGATGCAGTAAAATCCATAAAACAGATAACTTCTCTTTATCCAAACGATGAAAGAGTACAATTGCTTGAAGCATCTTTGTTTATCAGAAAAGGACAACTTGAAGACGCAAGGAAAGCGATTGATAAACTCTTAACAAAAAATCAAACAGATGCGGTAGCTCTTAGATTACGTGCCCAAGTAAACAATCTCAGTGGTAAGTATGAAGCCGCACTCAGAGATCTCGTAAAGGCTACAAGCTTAAGCGATGATCCAGAGTTATTTATAGAGCTAGCAAAAACATATGCTAGAACTGGAAATATTCAACAAGCAATCACAGAACTTAAAGTTGCCATTGACGAAGACAAGGTTCCTTTAAGTGCGTTGAGTTTGCTTGAGAAATTCTATATTGATGCTGATAACAAGAATAATCTCTCAAAGTTCTACGACAATATGATTTCAAAATACCCAGAGAGTAACTACTGGAGAAATCGCAAGGCAGCATTCTTAGCAAGCAATGGAAAACTAGATGCAGCTAGCAAGCTGTACTTAGATAACTGGAACAAAAGCAAACATACAGACTTAGTGGCTCTGCAGTCGTATCTTGGCACTTTGTATGAATTGAAAGATTATTCTAAACTAATCAGCTTTGCGAGTGAATATACTAATTCTAAATTCTCACCTATGATTTATTCTGCTATGGCTCAAGCAAAAGCAGCTCTCGGAGATACGCAAGCAGCAAAAGAATACTTCAATAAAGCTCTTGATAATTCGGGCTTAAATAGAAGAAGTATTACCCTTAGCTTAGCTCTAGCAACAGAGTCTTTAGGTAGCGACGCTGTCAAGGATATCATTAGTGAGAGATTATTAGCAAAGAGTAGTAAGTCTCTTAAAGAAAATATGTGTGCATATATATTCTTTAATGACCAGAAGCAATACAATAAGGCTCTATCTTACATTGATACCTGTATTGGACTCACAAAAGATAACGCTACCAAGAAGATGCTTATCTCTAGTAAGGCGGACACTCTGCAGTTAGCCTACTACAAGATGCCAGACAAAAAATACTTAAATGAAGCAATTGCACTCTACAGCAAGTTACTTAGTGAATCTCCAAACGACATTGCAGTACTAAACAATCTGTCGTATATGTTGGCATCAAATAATACGCAATTAGATAAAGCAATCTCATATGCTCAAGAGGCATATGCTCTTGCTCCAGGAAATGGAACTATTCTAGATACATATGCCTTTGCATTGTTACAAAACAATGAGCCACAGAAAGCATTAGAGTTATTATTGCAGGCCGTTCAACTCTTTGAACTTAGCGAAATCTCAGCTCCAGCGGATGTTTACATCCACCTTGGTAAAGCTAATGAGATGCTAAATAAACCAAAAGAGGCACTAGCTGCTTATGAGCTAGCATTGAAAGCTAATATACCTTCAGAATCTGTAAAGAAAGAGATTAATGATGCTATTGAAAGGTTAAGCAAGTAAATCTTGCGAATTTGAATACTCAAAACGCATAGCTACATATATTATTATCTACTTGTCTTAATCGTTAAAATTGGTATCTTATTGTGATACTTGACAGTAGATTATAAAGAGTTCGTTCGGTGACTATAAACATTGGATTAAGAATTATAGCTAAACTTACCGATACCATGTGAGGGAGTCTATCTAAATATTCTTATCCGATAGACAAGCTAAATATTGACATTGAAGTGATAGATTAATTAATGGGAGCATAAAGAATGGCAGATACTCCAGGAAAACGTCCTTCTTCTGGGATTAATCCACAAGTTGTCCGTCCAAGGGCAGCGCAACCAGACATGGGACTTACCCCAAAAGAAATACTCGCTATAATCAGAAGACATCTAGTTCTTATTGTTGTTTGTACTTTTGCAGGTCTGTTTATTGGTATTTCTGGCTATGTAGCTATGCGTATATTTAATCCACAATATACTGCAGAAACAGCTATTAAGGTTTTACCTCCTGAGACTAGCGACCCTATGAGCCTTGCAACGGGTAGCACCAATAAAGATACCTACTACCTATTTAGACAAACAAAAGCAGCTGCCATTAAACAACAGACGATGCTTCAAGAATTGCTTCTCAGAGACAAGGTGCGCGAAACAAATTGGTTCAAACAGTTTGTCTCTAGCGACGGAACTCTAGATCAAGCTAAGGCTGTGAAAGCACTTCAAAAGAAATTAGGTGCTGTTGCCGACCGTGAAACAGCATTTATTAGGCTCTCAATGAAGTGCAAGAGCGCTAAAGA
Organism: Phycisphaerae bacterium; assembly: GCA_027078365.1. Classification (GTDB taxonomy): domain Bacteria; phylum Planctomycetota; class Phycisphaerae; order Sedimentisphaerales; family Sedimentisphaeraceae; genus S145-28. Next base: position 70,261 of record JALWYQ010000045.1, on the reverse strand, counting down.
TGCTCAGACTATTGTTAACGAAATGCTAGATTTGTATCTATCAACAATGAGGGCGCAGGCAACTGCAGATGAGAGTCAAAAGCTTGCCGTCGCTCTAAAACAAGATGAGGCCCTCAGAGCTGATCTCAGAGCGGCAGAAGCTTCACTAGCACAGATTAGAAAAGCAAACCCTGACATCGCTGAATTTGATACAGCAAGCCAAGAATCAGATGTAAGGCATAGTATTAAAGTTAGAAGGGATAGCCTAGAAGTAAAGCAGGCTGATTTAGAGCAACAAATCGCTCAAATAAAAACACAAATTCAGACATTGGCTAGACGTGCTACCGGCTCATTTGATGAAGTCGTCAGGGAGCAAACAGAAAAGGATCCTATTGCAGTGCAAGCTCGCGAAAGGATATTGGCGCTACGCCCAGAATTGGCAAGAAAAATCGCAAAGCTTGGTGAGAACCACAGATCTGTACGTCAAATCAGAAGCGAGCTCAAGCAAGCAGAGAAAGAACTATCTGATAGACAAAACTTTATCGCAGAACTAGCTAGACAAGCGGATCTCCAAAATGCTAAGGATGCGCAGGCCGTTCTAACAAATCAACTTGAGACATACAACAAACAATTACAAGAAGCGCAAATAGAGCAGAAAACTCTTGATGAACTTCGTGCAAATTACAGCACTTATAACACGATAAGGGAAAAGAGACTCAACTCGCTTGATGAACTAGCAAAGCACATTAGAAACCTCAGACTCGTTATTGACGATCCTGAGATTTCAAAAGTAGTCAGTACCGGTAAGGCTCCATTACCTCTTGAGATGTCTTCTCCAAAACTAATTCTATATGCTCCAGGTGGTTTTATGCTTGGCGCTATGATTGGTATTGGTCTAGCATTCCTAATTGAGCTTTCAAATGATACCATAAGAACTCCACAAGAGGTTATGCGTACGCTAAGAACTCCTCTTCTTGGTATGATTTGCCACAGTGATAATGATGAAGACTTACAAGGCATTGATCCTTATCAAGTTATCAGGCAAGCTCCATTCTCCATAACGAGTGAATGTTATAGACAACTTAAGACTAATTTTAAGCTCTCTAGCACTGGCACCCATAAGACTATTACATTTGCAAGTGGTGCTCCGGGCGAAGGTAAAACAACCGTTGCTGTCAACTTAGCTTCAACTCTAGTAGCTGAAGGTAAGAAGGTTCTTTTTGTAGATGCAAACTTCCGCAGGCCAACTTCTGCTAAGCTATTCCCAAAAGCAGCGGAGAATGGTTCTTCTGTTGAACATAGCGATTACGGTCTAAGCAACCTACTAATGGGCCAATGCGAAGTAGATCAAGCAATAAGACAATGCATGATAGAGAATTTTGATATTGTTGATAGTGGTCCACTACCAGCTAATCCAGCAGAGCTATTGGGTTCTACTACAATGCGACTCTTCCTAGATAAGGTTAATGAGATATATGACTATGTAATACTAGACGGACCACCAATGCTAATAAGTGATGCGGCAACAATCGCATCTATGAGTGACGCCGTGGTGGTAATATTTAATGCAACATCTACTAAGAAAGGTGCAGCACAGAGAACTCTACGCGAGCTAGCTCAGATCAATGCTCCTGTTATCGGTTCAGTTCTTGTGGCTGTTCGCACCTTGAAGGGTGGATACATGCATGACAATATTGAAATCTACCAAAATTATCAAAGAGCCGAGCTCAAACAACAGATACAATAAGAGTCATCTTGAAAAATAAAAGCCCACATCTAAATAGGTGTGGGCTTTTTTCGCAATAACAAAGAAAATCTCAGCGATTGATATGTGGAATTCGAATGGAGACTCCAGAATGAAGGTTGAAAGATTTGCACAAAACCCAATCATAAAACCATCCGATATACCAGCTTCTCAGGACGGCTATGAAGTCATAGGAGCATTTAATGCCGGCACTGCGACTTATCAAGGCAACACAATCCTATTAATCAGAGTAGCAGAACGCCCTATTAATACCACCGACGATTTACTTGTTGCGCCAGTGTACAATCCAGATACTAATCGCAATGATATATATAAATTCGCAAAGGATGACCCTAATATATTAGATGCTAGCGATCCAAGAATTTTTACCCATACAGAACAGACATACATAACAAGCATATCACATCTGCGCCTTGCTACTAGTAGTGACGGCGTTAATTTTACTATCTCCAAAACTCCTACGATTTCTCCAGAGAATAAGTATGAAACATTTGGATTAGAAGACCCACGTATAACACAGATTGGCGCAGATTATTTCATAACATACAAAGCGGTGAGTGAACTCGGAATATGTACAGGATTGATTAAAACTAGCGATTTTGAGAATTTTGAGAGGATGGGAATTATCTTCTGCCCTGAAAATCTTGATGTTGTTCTATTCCCAGAAATGATTAATTCAAAATACTACGCATTAACACGACCTGTTCCTAAAAATATTGGACCGCTCTCAATCTGGCTAGCATCAAGTTCTAATTTAAAAGAATGGGGCGACCATAAGGCAATAATTACACCAAGAGCTGGTGAGTATGATAGTGCACGCGTCGGCGCAAGCTGCGTTCCAATCAAAACCAAGCATGGCTGGCTGGAGATATATCATGGTGCAGACGAAGCCCATCGCTATTGCCTAGGTGCAGCCCTATTGGACTTACAGGACCCGTCAAAAGTTCTAGCCTATAGCAAGGAACCTATCATGAAACCAGAGGCAGAATATGAATTGCATGGTTTCTTTGGCAATGTAGTCTTTCCGTGTGGATGTATAAGTGATAGTGACGGCAAGATAACTATATACTACGGAGCATCCGATGAAACAACTTGCGGTGCAACCACAACGATTGATGAGATTCTAAGCTTGATGCAGTAGAGCGAGTGCCTTAAACTCCCCTTCTGTTGCCCCATAATTGAATATGCAGACGAGGAGAAAATCTGTAACCATATTCAATGCAAAGTTCTACAACAGTTTTGAAGGCTCTCATATACTCGTCAGTATCTCTAGATTCAGGCATTAACATAACTCTAGAGGCTGGCGACTGCAACTGCTTTACTAGAGAGACAACTTCTGGCATGTCGGCTTGGTCTTTGACCACAAATTTGAGTTGGTAATTGTAAGAATTAATCAATCTTCTAAGCAATTGCGCATCGACTATATGCTTAGGCTCAATATCTCTTTGAGTGTTCTGCGGCAAAGAATTGGAGAGTTTGGGACTTATACTAAGTAAATCTATTGGCAAGTTAGAAATATACTCAATTCCAGCAGTCTCTACTGTGATATGTTCAAATACTCCGCGCAGCCGCTCCAATACAAATAAAAAATCTGGATTAGTAAAGGGTTCTCCGCCAGTTATTACCAGGTGGGAACAGTTGTAGCTAGAGCATTTTTTAGAAAGTTCGTCGATTTTGAACTTCTCGCCATTGTCATATTCCCAAGCATAGGCACTATCACACCATCGGCATCGAAGTGGGCAACCAGGCAGACGCACGAAGACGCTTGGAGTCCCACTCAAAGTGCCCTCCCCTTGGATAGAATAGAAGACTTCACTAACTCTAATCTGCATATTCAACAGGGTCTATAAGCCCCGCCTCGCGAAAACCCTTTAGTCGAAGCTGACAACTATCACATTTACCGCACGGCTTAGCATTAATCGGGTCGTAACAGCTATGAGTAAGCGCATAATCAAAACCAAGCTCGCTACCTTTTTTGATAATCTCAGCCTTAGTCATCTTTATTATTGGAGCGTGAATTGCAATCTCGCCCTTGCCTGTTACTGCATTGGCTGATGCAAGGTTTGCGCATCTTTGAAAAGACTCTATAAACTCAGGCCTACAATCAGGGTAACCGCTGTAATCGTAGCAGTTTACACCTATGAATATATCTTTACAGTCCAGCACTTCTGCCCAGGCTACCGCATAACTCAAAAATATCAGATTACGGACTGGTACATATGTGTTTGGAATCTCATTGACTTCATCAAGATTTCCACGTGATTTAGGAACCTCCATGCTACGGTCGGTAAGGGATGAACCCCCAAGCTGGGCAATATCAATTTCTATTATACGATGCTGCTTTGCACCACAATATTTGGCAATCTGCGCCGCCTTTTCAAGCTCAATACTATGCCTTTGACCGTATCTAAAGCTAAGGCAATAACATTCATAATCGCTATTGCTAACAATAGATAGAACAGTTCCCGAATCGAGTCCGCCACTTAGTAATACAACTGCTTTCTTTTTTTGAGTCATCACTAAATCCACTTGATATAATCATTACTACAATGCGCGGAGATTATACCACAACCACCAATTTGAGACTACAAAATTGTACAATTAGAAGCATTGGTCCTTAAATGAGGTTGCAACACCAATATCTATCAACAAAATACTACAGTTGTTTTTTTGTGCCAAAACCCGCCTCATGCCGATATAAGAGGAGTTATTTTATTTTCTTACTCTACTGGAAATTCTGCAATACAATGGCAAGTATCAATAGACGTAGCTATCTAGATCAATATATCGCTATGACAGTAATATCACTCATAGCTATCGGTACAGTTTTTATTTGCTCTGCATCAGCAAGCCTCAATAGCAATAACGACCTTAGAAAACTTATCTTTTTCCCTATTGCAATTTCAGTAATGCTAGGTAGTTCTCTTATCCCATATCAATGGTTTAATCTATCTCACAAGTCGCTACTGAGGTCTATAAGTTTTTGGATGCTGGCATTTTCGATAGTAGCGTTATGCGTTGTTCTATTTACAAAGTTTGGTGCTAGAGTCAACAATGCAACCCGATGGCTAGAAATACCTGGCTTGCATATGAGGTTTCAGCCGTCCGAGGTCGCAAAATGGTCACTGATTTTCTTTCTCTCTGGATATATCGTCAAGCACCAAGACCGAATCGCAAACTTCTGGACTGGCTTTGTTCCCATCTGTGCAATAGCGGGGGTTGTGGTTATTTTAATCGTAACTCAAGACTTGGGAACGGCAGCATTTATATCTCTTATAACAGCGTTGATGCTTCTATTTGGCGGCGCAAAAATATGGCACTTTTTGACTCCATTGCCATTTATAATTCCTACGTTTATTTACGTAATCTTAAAATCGCCAAACAGGCTTGCAAGAATTACCGCATTTATGCATCCAGAGGCCAGTGACAATGCGGCTCTATATCATGCAAGACAGTCACTAATCGCTGTAAGCACCGGCGGCCTCACCGGCAAGGGGCTTGGTAGAGGAATTTGTAAATGGGGCCACCTTCCCGAAGATACTACCGACTTTATCTTTGCTATCATCTCAGAAGAACTCGGGTTTATAGGCTCTCTGACTGTAATTGTGTTGTTTGTTACCTTCACAATTCTTGGAATGATGGTTGTACTAAGATGCAAAGATTTATTTGGCAAACTATTGGCCGCGACAATAGTTATGGCAATATCTCTACAAGCCGCTATAAATATTGGTGTTGTCACAGTTGTTTTACCAACCAAGGGAATTCCACTACCATTTATCAGCTCAGGAGGCACAAGTTTGCTTGTCTCATCTGCTGTGGTGGGAGTCTTGATAAATATAGCACGCAGTAGTTCAAAGGAAAATGCAAAGGAGACGCTCTATTGAGTAAGAAAACATACTTCTTTGCAGGCGGTGGAACCGGCGGGCATATATACCCTGCCTTGGCTGTAGCAGAAAGACTCAAAAGCTTAGAGCCTCAAAGTAGCATACATTTTTTCTCCAGCCAGAGAGAGATAGACTCTATGATACTCGGCAAAAGTGACTTCAGTTACACCGCTCTACCTGTGATACCACCTCAAGCTAGGAATATAGCATCTTTTAGGTTTTTAGCCAAATTTTACAAAAGCCTGCGCATTGCTAAAGAAAAACTCAAATCCGCAGACAATGCAACCGTTATTGGCTGTGGAGGATTTGTATCTGGGCCAGTAGTCTTAGCTGCAAGACTCTGTAACAAACCTATTGGCTTTATAAATGTAGATGTAATTCCAGGTAAAGCAAACAGGTTAATGGCGTCGCTAGCAAAAGAGATTTACGTTCAATTTGACGAAACAAAAAAATACTTTAAGTCAAAAAACGTTATAGCCACGGGTTGCCCATTACGTATGGCCTTCGATAACAGCGATAGTGAATCTGTAATAAAAGAATTTAACCTAGATGCCAACAAGAAAACCCTACTAGTAACCGGCGCTTCTAGTGGAGCAAAGAATATAAATGATGCTATTGAGAATCTAATACCTAGCTTGGATAGATATGCCAAAAATTGGCAAATTATCCACCTAACAGGTCGCGGCAAGGGCAAGAATCTGAGAAGCCTCTACCAAAAATCCAAAATAAAAGCGGTTGCAATTGATTATTACGACAGAATGCAAGATCTATTAGCTCTAGCCGATATTGTTATTGGTAGAAGTGGCGCAGTTAGCGTCAGCGAATACATAAACACTCAAACTCCAGCTATATGCCTACCGTATCCATACCACAAAGATAACCATCAATACTTAAATGCCCAGATAATGGCAAAAGCTAATGCTGCGATAATAGTAGATGATAGCTACCAAAAGCCAGAACTTACAACGAAAAATCTATGGGCTGTATTAGAGCCTCTCTTAATAGATAGCTCCAAAATAGACGATATGAAAGAGGCTGCAAAAAGATTGCAAACTCCGGATGCAGCTCAAAAAATCGCAGAAATGCTAATAAAATTGTAACGAGAGAACGATGCTAGAGAGACTCCAAGAAAAAGAAATTATAGCTGAAATCAAGCAAAAACGCAGTGATGCGTGGGTTGTGTTGGTAGATGCATACTCTAGCAAACTCAATCAGAGGATAGGGGTCTTTTTCGCTAACAACGGCGTTACAAACAGAATTACACGTGAAGTTTTCATTCAGGCTGCAAGAAATATAAATAGACTCAAACCAAATGACTCTCTGTGGTGCTTTCTGTGGAAGATTGCAACAGAGCAGATAAAAAAGGAATACAAAAAGGATATCTACCAGACAAAAGTAACTAGAGCAATACAAGAACTCTTTCCAGACAAGGATAAGATATCGAGCTTTAAGCCTCTAGAGCAAGTAAATCCTACAAATACAGAAAGTCTTGCGCAAATAATCAGATTTGTTATTTCATCTCTAGATTCTAGGCAACAATCAATCTTGCTTGGTAGATTTCTAGATGCAATGACAACAAGACATCTATCTAAAGAAGTATATCTTCACAGTGAAGAGCTAAGAAAAGCTCAAGAAGTATCTATTAAGAATTTCTATATAGAGTTTAAGAATCTAACAGATATTGAGATAATTCCAACCTATAGCCAAAATGGCTCTCTAGATGTATTGACGTTATTGATAAAACTTCTCAAGCCAAATGATGCTCGTCAAGAAGATTTAAATATTGAAAAATTACTAGAATCATCTCTACAGGAATTAAACAAGAAAACAGACAGTAATCATTTCAATATCACATTAGAGAAAACTTCTAAAATCTCCATACTGGTGATACTTGTTGTCATCCTAGCGATAACTCTTGTATTTATGACCAACAAAACCAGTAAGAGCAAATCTCAAAACCTAGACATTCTAAAACGAACTAGTAACAGCTCCAAGAAGAATGAGAATATCAACAAACCAGAAGATACTAAACATAGCAAAATACAATCTAAACAGGCAAGAACAAACCAGCAGGATGTAGAAATCAAAGAATCTTTTGCTAGGATTTCTGAGCTAGCTCAAAACAATGACATCGACGGGCTAATCGAGATTCTCAATACAGGTATAATGGTAGATAAAATGATAGCTGCCGGTTTCTTGGCAACAGTTGGTGACGCATCAGCAATAGAACCACTTAAAAGAGAAAGCGTAAGATGGACAGGTAAAGAAGACACTAATATATTCAAAACCGCCATAGAAAGGATAAACAATAGAATTAAACCAACTCGTTTCAATGCGCAGCCAAATACAAAAGATATTTCTGATAAAAGAACCAGCCACGCCTCTACAATCAAAGGAATAGTTACAGACTCGCACGGCAATGCTATTGAAGATGCTAAAGTCTTAATCTTCACTCACAACAAAAAAAATAGTGCAAATAATTACACACTCACAGCAACTACATACTCACACAAAGAAGGCGCATTTGAAATAGATTCACTCTCTGACCTCAAAGATGCAAACATCGTATTGCTAGTAATACATCCTTCTTATGGATTCTTCTACAAGAGAATCAACCCTAAAGACTCCCCTAACATACTCGTAAAACTTCCCCCTAGCTCAGAGTTTGTATGCGATATCGTCGATCAATACGACAACCAGATAGTCAATGCAAACATGTCTATTCAAGTTGTAGTCGGTAATGAAACATTACCATCAACACTTATCGATGCAATTGGAATATGCAACTACACCCAAGACGATGGCACTTTTGATGTTTTAAATTTGCCTGATGGCTGTAACTTAAATATTCAATTGCAATGCACAGGATATAAAGACCAAAGCTTTAACCAGAAAATATCTGGGCCGGTGACTCATATCAGTGTAACTCTAGAAGAAGAGAGCCAAATACAATGCTACCTTGTGGACACATATGGCACAGAAGTAACTGGCTTTGTAAAACTTGGAGATTCAGAAACAATCAAAAGCGATCACCACGGTCATCTCAAAATCGATTTTGATAGCGCCAAGATAATAGCAGGCTTCGCATATGATACGGACAAAAAGGTAGGAGCCTCATTTGTCCTACGTGATGAAGATATTATCAACAGCGATGGGATTGAAATAATCTTAAGAGACGGCATTAGATTATCAGGACGCGTCGTAGATTCAAACGGCAACGCCATCGAAGACGCTCGATTTCGTATAATCTTTAAAACACCCTATAATGATATAATAACATCACCTTGGGATCTATGGCTAAAAAATTACGATAGACAAGATGGTTCATTCAGTCTTGAAGGCGTTCCATTGGGCTTGCCAATCGAACTCTATATTGAAAGTTCTATAGCAAGCAAGGCAACAGAAATACAAGGCATAAAAACTGATGAAATTAACGATCTGGGCAATATCGAATTAAGGACGTACTAAACCCGATTGCAAGTTAGTCGGCCACAGTACATCTTCCCTCTGCCCAGCGGCGCAACTCACTAATCTTCTCTGACATTGTAACCGAGATAGGCGGTGAAGTTTTCAATGTATTGATAATATGGCTATTGCTTAGTTCTACATCATCTGTAAACGCATCAAACATTGAATTAATGACAGCCTGCTCAATCTCTGCGCCACTAAAACCTGCGCTCGCTTTAGCAAGTTCTTTCAGGTCAAACTTCTTTGGGTCTCTACCTCTCTTTTCTAGATGAATCTTAAAAATCTGCTCACGCACATCTTCTTTTGGCAAATCAACAAAAAATATCTCATCGAATCTTCCCTTACGAAGAAGCTCTGGCGGCAGGGCTGCAATATCATTTGCAGTAGCAACGACAAACACAGGTGACTCATGGTCTTGCATCCATGTTAATAGCGAGCCAAACATACGCTTTGAAAGACCTCCGTCAGAACTCTGTGCTGCAGCTCCTGCGAAAGCCTTTTCAATTTCATCAATCCACAATATCGCTGGAGCCATCATCTCAATCTGTTTAAAGGCGTTTCGTAAGTTTCGTTCTGTTTCACCAATGTAACTATTGTATAACGCAGAAACATCTAATTTTAGTAGTGGCTGCTTCCAACCAGTCGCCAAGGCTTTTGCGCAAAGACTCTTTCCTGCTCCCTGAACTCCAAGTAACAAAACTCCTTTTGGCGCTACTAGACCAAAGTCTTTAGCTCGTTTAGAAAAAACGCCCCGCCTCTTTTTGAGCCAACTTTTAAGGACTCTCATTCCTCCAATTTCATCAATTGTTAGAGGGGTCTGAACATATTCAAGATAACTGCTTGAGTTCATCAGCCGCCGCTTACTTGAGAGAACTACATTGATATCGTCATCATCAAATCGGTGATCTTCAGCAACTGTATCTTCTACAATTTTGCGTATCTGTTTGCGGGTTAATCCTTGAAGGTTGCGTATGATAATATCCATCCCTCGTTTGGTAACCCCAATTTCAATAGGAGAATTAGAATTAATCATGCGCAGTGTATTTTTCACTATAGAACTAATTTCATCTGCATCTGGGAGTGACAATTCAAATAATCTACTATTGCTTTTGATGGAGATTGGAATATTGTCATTGCTATCTATCAACACAAATGTAATATTATTTTTCTTCATTGTAGCGATAGAATCTCTGAGCAATCTAAGAGCAATTCCATTCTTGAGATGTTCGGCCAAGTCTAAAAAGATACAAACGCTACCGTATGGTCTTTTCAACATATAAGAGATTGCATCTACTGGACTCTGTGCAGCAAACTCTGCAATTTCACCCTCAAGCAAACCTTCACGCACCCCACTCGCCAAGGTCCAAACAAATGATTGCTTAGAGAGATTCATCGCTGCTTCCTGAACAACCTCAAGGGCATAATCTTCTTCAAGAGTAACAATGCGCACACATTTGTCAGAATCACTGAGTACCTTTTCAAACTCTTTAACATCATCCATTTTTGGCTCCAATAATTTTATTAGCGTCATATCGTCTGATTATTGTAAACTCTGGGAGGTTGTTCTCGATTACAATTTTCTCTTCATTATTTGCAAATTCCAGCTGTTCACCTCTACTATTAACCAATGGATTGCTAAGGGTTAGGCTAGTTAACTTTCCATCTGGAGTTAACACCTCAAGTGTTTCTGCTGCATGCACTTTATTGCGAACTCGGAAGAGTTTTTTCCCATCGACTAACTCATCATCACCAAGAACATTTCCAACAAAAGTTGCAGCACTGTCTGAGTGATTATCTCCAAGCTGATAATCATCAACGGTTATATTTCCCTTCATGAAACCTTGTGAGTAACCACGATTTTTCACCCTACTTAGAAGCGCCATTCCGTAGTCATAAGAGATTTCCTCTCCATCCAATATTCTTCGATAAAGCGATACAACTGAAGCAATATAGTGAATACTCTTCATACGCCCTTCAATCTTAAATGAATTCACGCCGGCTTCAACCAATGCTGGAATATATTCAAAAAGGGCCAAGTCCTTACTGTTATAAAAGTAAAGACCATGGTCGTCTTCAAAGACAGGATAATACTCACCATCTCTCTGCTCTTCCATAAGATGGTATTTCCATCTACAAGGATGAGTACACTCTCCATGATTTGCTCTTCGACCCGTCATATAATCACTAATCGCGCATCGTCCTGAATATGAGAAACAAACCGCACCGTGAACAAAGACCTCCGTCTCCATACCAGAGCCCAAGATACGCTTTTGTAAGTCAACAATTTTCTCAAGAGAAAGCTCTCTAGCAAGATTAGCTCTTGATGCCCCCATCTGTTGGTATGCAAGCACTGCCTGCGCACTCATTGTGTTTGCCTGTGTACTTATGTGCAATTTAGCTTTGAGCCCCAACTTTTTAAGCTCATAAAAAACGCCCATGTCAGCGATGATTAGAGCGTCAGCTCCCATGTCATCAACCTGCTTGGCAAGAGAGACAATCCCATCGTACTCATCAGAAAATGGGTAGCTATTTAATGTGATATAGCCCTTCTTGCCGTGCGTGTGGAGATAGTCAATCCCGTCTTGAATTTCATCAATAGAGAAATTGCCAGCAAAGCTGCGTAAGCTATAACCTGCTCCAAAATATACCGCATCGGCTCCATAAGCAACTGCCCACTTTAACTTCTCAAGCGTGCCTGCTGGTGCTAATAGCTCTGTTTGTTTATCCATCTTTTATCCTATCTTTTTGAAGTAGAAGAGTATCTTAATTAAAAAGGTTAAATTACTCAATACAAACCGTTTAAAAAACTCGCATAACTTTACCAAGCTGTTAATTAAGTCTTTAAACTCTCAATGTTTTAGCTTAGAATACTTCTCTAGATGTTCATTAGAAGAAGTGGATGAAGATATGGATATAGGCAAACGAATAAGATTGCGCAGGGAGAAACTTAATCTCAAACAAATAGACCTTGCCCGGGCTCTGACCATAAGCCCTCAAGCAGTATCAAAGTGGGAGAGGGGTGAAACCTATCCAGATATTACAATCTTGGTTGAACTCGCAAAGATTCTAGACGTCAGCACCGACTTTCTACTTGGTGCAAACGACCTTGGGCAAGGCATATTCGAAGCAACTGTTTTTTCCACAGCCCTATCCGAATATGCGCAAAAGTCTATTTCTATGAAATCGCCGGAGATCGCAGAATATGCCAACATAATATTTCACCACCTAACAGATGCGGTACTCAAATACGATGCTATTCCTGTTAAATATCTAGGAGATGGCTTTTTGTGTTTCTTTTCAGGAACCGACCACGCGCAACGAGCTTATGAAGCCGCAATCTACGCAAAAAGGATTATCCAAGACGACAAATTAAAGATTGCCCTAAACAGTGGCCCGATTTACCTTGGAACGATTGGTCATCCAGATTATTGCTCAAAAGACATCTGTGGCGAAACAGTCAATCTTGCGTTTTTGATGCTTGAGCATATATCAAAGATTTGTAAATCTGGAATTGGCTTATCCTCATCAACCAGCTCGCATATTATGGACGCACAAGAATTACTAAAGCATTCCAACAACTATATAGAAATTATTGACTCAACAATTACCATATATGAACCTAAAGACATAAATATATAGAATTATTACTTAAACACAATCTAGTATCTGACGACTAAACTCCAGGGAACCTCTAAGCAATAGCTATTTTGATAGGAACGTAGCTTGAGACATCTAAAAATAAAAAAAGATAAACTTAAAAAGCTTACTGAGACATTTAAAGGTTGTTCTACACTATTGATTGTTATGCAAAGCAATCCGGACCCAGATGCGATTGCTAGCGCCTACGCGTTAAAAAAACTAGCAAATATCCGCGGCGGTTTGCAGTGTTCGATTATAGGTGGTTCCATAGATAGAGCAGAGAATAGGATGTTGGCAGATTATCTTGGCTTGAGCCTAAGAAACCACTACAACCTAGATATAACCAAGTACGATATCACTGCAATGGTGGACACTCAACCCGGCACGGGAAACAATCCATTGCCGTTGGGCGTCGTTCCGACTATCGTTATAGATCATCACTCAATCACCAAAACCACCCGCAAATGCAAATTTACTGATATAAGAAGTAAGTACGGCGCAACCTCTACCATGATGTATGAATATCTCAAGATTAGCGGTATCGACATTGAGCCTAAACTAGCCACTGCCCTCCTATACGGCATAAAAAGTGACACTCAAGACCTTGGTCGTGATGCTAGACAGGCAGATTTTGATGCACTGCATGATTTATACAAACTTGCAAATCTGCGCATGCTCAGCAACATCCAAAGAGGTCTTGTTAAAAGAGAGTATTTTCAGATGCTCTGCAATGTACTTGGAAATGCAAAGGCATATCCAAATGCAATTGTATCCTCGCTAGGCTACCTAGAATCTCCAGATATGATTGCAGAAGCAAGCGACTTACTACTAAGGGACGAAAGCACATGCTTCTCGCTAGTGTATGGATTTACAAGGGATTATGTATCAATCTCTCTGCGCACAAGCCAAGACAAAATCTCGGCCGAAAAGGTCATAAAAAAGATAGTAGCAAGACGCGGAACTGGAGGAGGACACCCAAGCTATGCCGGAGGCCAAATCCCTCTTAAGAAGCATACCAAGAAAGAAAGAAAAATGCTGGAGAAGGTAATTGTTGAAAAATTTCTCTCCGCTATCAACGAACCAGGCGCCAAAGGATGCCCGCTAATTCAATACGATAAAGAATTAACGACACCAGAGAAACTATTAAAAAACGAGTCGAGTCAGTAACGACTCGACTCGTCTTCTATGTAACAGACCATAAGTCTTATTTGACACGAACAAATTCAACTTCGCTTAAAAAGAAGGTATCAAACGAATTATCACCACCACTAGTAGCAAAGAAATATGCTCCTGCATCATCTGTTATATTAGCTTTGCCAAGGTCCACCCATTGATAAGCATCCGATTGAGGAATCTTATCAGCTCGAATAACTTTACTAAACACTTCTTTATTAGCCTTAGGGCTATAAATACCAAATCTAATTCCATAGCCTTCTTTTTGCCCCTTTAACTTTAGAAATGCGCGGACTTTATACTCCCCAATAGCCAGAGAATCAAAGACTCTCCATTTTGCATGCCAAGCTTTTGAGGTTGGCGAAATCGAGATTACCTCATGCGCCGCATCCCATATCTTCTTAGTCGGCGGCAAAACAACTACGTTTTCTGCAGTTAAACTAACTATCTCAACACTAGCTAGAGACGTGGATTTTGATGAATGTTCAATAGTCTTTACTTCTATCTTTTTTTTAGTTGCCGCTACATCTACAATACCGTGCTTAATAAGCACCTCTTTCAAAGCATTAAAAGCTGCGGGGGTCTTGACAATATCTCCAAAGCAATGAATCGCAAGATTCTTGCTGTTAGAACTTGATAAGATAACATCAACCTCGTGGGCTAATCTTTCTGGAGACTTAACGTTGTAGCCTTCTCTATTGTAGTAACCAATAAACGGCACACCTTGTGAACGCTTGTGATATTTCTTTGCTTGGTTAACGAAGAGCTTTGTATATCTACTAATCTTCTCATCGCTCCAATACGGCTTAAAGAACCAAGCGGCTGTCTGTGCACAATAATCTAAATCAAGCATATTTCCGTATGTTGGGTTTGGAAGATAAGTAGGCCAAACATGGTTTGTTATTTTTACATCTGGCCTGATAGATCTTGCATAGTTGCAAATCTCGTTTTGGAAGTCAACCAATGTCTCAAGGTTAAACTTTTCCCAAGCACTATCCCTATCCATATCTTGGTGCTTTTTGTAGTATTGCTCAAACAGCTCTTTAGAAGTATCACAATAGCAACAGTGATAATTCTTATAACCAAACATATCCAAGGCTATGCCAGCAAGATCTGGCGCACTCTCCAGTATATCTTTAACCCTTCTCTCAACATCCTCTACCACCTCTCTGTGGTGAAAGCATGGCACATCGTAAATCAAAACCTCTTTATTGCCATCTAGCGGCTCGCCACCGCCTTGGTAATCGCTGGTAAAAAGCTTATTCTCACGAGCAAGCTTTATCTCTTTCTCCCAAATTGCCTCTTCCTGCTTGGACATCACCTGAGAATATTTATCTTTATCCTCCTGTGGAAACGTTGGATAAACCCAAACGTAGGTATCAAACCCAAAAGATTTAGCTCTTTTAATGAAATCTGGAGTCGTCTCTTTATTCCAATGAACAACCACCGAATTAAAGTTTAATTCTTGGGCAGCCCTTAAGATGTTATCGCCTTTATCTTTGTCAAGCCATATAGAACGAATGGCCTCACTAGTATCTGAATTTTGTAATTGTTTCTTTGATTTGTGAACCGACTTGCTATTAGACATAGCCAAAACGGCGCCGCTTAGAATTAGTATGACTGCGACAAATGCAATAGATTTAGTCAGCCCAAAACAAAACTTCATTACCAAAACTCCCTTCCATTATCATTTAACAAATCAGCTTGGCCCTAAAAAAATCTCACTAACCTCCCCTTAAAACCAACTGCCACTAAGATAGCAACAGCATAGACTATGTCAAACCAAATTAATTTCTTCTATCATGACAATTGCTCTCAAGTAGCAGACTCAATTAATCAGGAAACAATGACTATCGAAACCATAATCTTGGAATGCGCATAGTAAAACTCGAGCCCTACGTCCGAGAATATCGAAGATTGCAGTACGGCAGGCCCTAGGCAGCAATAAATTGTGGTCTTTATTACTTTTTTAATTGATTTGCGTACCCTAAATAGAGTAGTTTATTGTCTGGAGAGGATAAGGCAGATTACACAACTATGACTATTTCGCAGCTTTATTCTTCAAAACGTGAGGTGATGAATTTCTATTATTTTTTTAAGGAGTAACATGATGAAGAGAGTAAAACTACTGTTGGTGTTGTTGGCATTGGTTAGTGTAGCTAATGCTGGTATGTTCTTTGATGCCGGTTCTGATAAGGGTGGATACTCAGACACTCCAGGTTCTATTACAGACGCTACTGGCTCTGGCGCATCTGAATTCTGGTTCTATGACGGTGGGGATGACGCTACAACTAGTCTTGAGGCTGACTCTTACACTGTTACACAGCCAATTACTAGTGATTGGACAAAAAATAATGCCTACAGCCGCGTTTTCTTTGAGGGCACAAACGATGCAGGTGGTACCCACCCTGTAGCAAACCTTGGATTCAACATTCACGATCCATCAGTTGCATACTCAGTAACTTGGAGAGTTAAGATTGATAGCGCTCTTATCGGCAGCACATCTAGAAGCGTATTCTCTATGTACTTCAGAGAAGGAACTGGCGAAGACAGCGGTCAAGGCTTCAAGCAAGGTATCGCTTCTTTCGGAATCAAAGCGGATGCTCCAGGAATGGCAGACAATGCCTCAAACCCTCTAAAACTATACGACACAGTATTCACAATGGGCGAGTGGCACGATATCACTCTAACTCTTGACGCTACAACTGGTGTAGCTCGTAGTAGAAAAGTATTCCTTGATGGTGTTGAAGTTCAAGACATCACATGGGCTAACTACTGGAACTACAATGGAGCAGAAGCTATGATGAGCTATGGTGTTCAAAATCCAGATGTAGGTACTACATACTCAATCGACTACATTGAAGTAGTTCCTGAGCCAGCTACACTTGCTATTCTTGGTCTTGGCGGTCTTCTACTTCGCAAGCGTCGTGCATAATTTCAGCAAGAATAATTAAAAAAAAAGAGACGGATTGAAAAATTCGTCTCTTTTTTTAATTCGTTCTCTTTTGACTATAGCTATTTACACGCATAGCAGAGCAGATTTTACAAAACAAACTCTTCTTCTATAGAACTCTTCTGTAATTTTTTTATTGCAACACGTCCCATAAAAGCGTATAATCGAATCTGTGACGGTGGAGGGTCGCTTCGATAAGGAGATGTATCTCTCCAACTTAGCTCGTTTGCGGCTATTAGAGTCGTCTTAGTTTTTGAGTTATGAAAATTATTAATTTTTTAAGGAGTAACATGATGAAGAGAGTAAAATTATTGTTAGTTTTGTTGGCATTGGTTAGCGTAGCTAATGCTGGTATGTTCTTTGACGCTGGTTCTGATAAGAGTGGATACTCAGACACTCCAGGTTCTATTGTAGATGCTGGTAGCGGTTCTGAATTCTTCTTCTATGATGGTGGGCTTGACGCTACAACTAGTCTTGAAGCTGATTCTTACACTGTTACACAGCCAATTACTAGCGATTGGACAAAAAATAATGCATACAGCGTGGTTTACTTTGAGGGCACACAAAATTCAGGTGGTAGTCACCCAGTAGCAGACCTTGGATTCGATATTCACGATCCATCAGTTGCTTACTCAGTTACAGCAAGAGTTAAAATTGACAGTGCTCTTATCGGTAACGCAACTAGAAGCGCGTTCACTCTCTACTTCAGAGAAGGAACAGGTAATGACATCTACGGTGTTGGCTTCAAACAAGGTATCGCATCTATCTCACTTAAAGCTGCTAACCCAGGTATGGCAGACAATACTTCAAACCCACTAACACTATACAACATGGGTAATGATAGTGGTGCAGTATTCACATTGGGTGACTGGCACGATATCACAATTGAGTATGCTGCTACAACAAGTAGTGCTCGCGGCAGAAAAGTATTCCTTGACGGTCAAGAAGTTCTAGATATCACATGGGATGCTTACTGGAACTATAATGGTGCAGAAGCTGATATGAGCTTTGGTGTTGAAAATCCAGACGTAGGTACTACATACTCAATCGACTACATAGAGGTAGCGGCAGTACCTGAGCCAGCTACACTTGCTATTCTTGGTCTTGGTGGACTTCTACTTCGCAGACGTCGTGCATAATTCTAAGAAGCACTAAAAAAGCAATTTAAGGGGCGAATCGAGAGATTCGTCCCTTTTTTTCAGTCGTACTTATTTGGCTTGGCAATCGAATATTTCGCAATAAAGACCTATAATATCCTTGCATTAAATTCTCAAAATATGTATAATCACTGGTGTAGGTGGTTGTAACTTAACACTGCAATGGATGGAGGCAATTCAATTTGTGAGGGTTTATGTGGTTGTTCGCGATAGTGAAAATATCGCTTAAGATCGTTTGGTGATGAAATTTTATTATTTTTTAAGGAGTAACATGATGAAGAGAGTAAAATTATTGTTAGTGTTGTTGGCATTGGTTAGTGTAGCTAATGCTGGCATGTTCTTTGATGCTGGTTCTGATGCTGGTAAGGGTGGCTATTCAGACACTCCAGGTAGCATTACAGACGCTACTGGTCCTGGCGCATCTGAATTCTGGTTCTATGATGGTGGACTTGACGCTACAAGTAGTCTTCAAGCTGATTCTTACACTGTTACACAGCCAATTACTAGTGATTGGACACTCAACAATGCCTACAGCCGCGTTTTCTTTGAGGGCACAAACGATGCAGGTGGTACTCACCCAGTGGCAGATCTTGGATTCAACATTCACGATCCATCAGTTGCATACTCAGTAACTTGGAGAGTTAAAATTGATAACGCTCTTATTGGCAACCCTGCAAGACGTGTATTCAGCATGTACTGGAGAGAAGGCGTTGGCGAAGACAGCGGTCAAGGCTTTGTCCAAGGTATCGCTTCTATCGGAATCAAAGCAGATGCTGCAGGAATGGCAGACAACGCTTCAAACCCTCTAAAACTATACGACACAGTATTCACATTGGGCGAGTGGCATGACATTACTCTAACTCTTGACGCTACAACTGGTGTAGCCCGCAACAGAAAAGTATTCCTTGATGGTCAAGAAGTTCAAGATATCACATGGGCTAACTACTGGAACTACAATGGAGCAGAAGCTATGATGAGCTATGGTGTTCAAAATCCAGACGTAGGTACTACATACTCAATCGACTACATTGAAGTAGTTCCTGAACCAGCTACACTTGCTATTCTTGGTCTTGGCGGTCTTCTACTTCGCAGACGTCGTGCATAATTCTAAGAAGCACTGAAAAGCAATTAAAGAGACGAATCGAGAGATTCGTCTCTTTTTTTTTATTAGATATAAACAAACTAGGGGCAACTACCGAAATACTAACAGGTTCGCTTTAAACATTTAATGTTCAGTTTTTTCAAGGAGCAAAAGTGGTGAAGAAGGCAATTCAATTGTTAGTTTTATTGCTGGTAGTTAATACTGTTGATGCGGGTATGTTTTACAATGCTGGAAGCGCAGCGGCGGGTCTACCTGATGACATAGGCTCTATCGTTGATGAAGGCAATGGCTCAGAATTCTGGGTTTACAACAACGCTGGTGCCGCTATTAGCCAAACAAGTGACTCTTGGGTTGTTGATATGGCTACTCCTATCTCAAGCACAAATTGTTACAGCAGGGTTTATTTTACTGGTGAACATGACCCATCTACCCATCATCAAGTAACAGAGCTTGGTTTTGACACTGCAGATGGAAGCATTTCATATCAATTACGAACAAAGATTAAGATTAACGACTATACCGCCAACGCTAATACCAGAGTTTTTAGAGCCTTTCTCCTTGAAGGCAAATCTAGTAATCCAACTTTCAAGGCTGGCTTGCGTGCTATCGATATAATGGCTAGAGATGGTAACGGCAATGGTTTTGCTACAGCCTCTGATCCGGATGATTATCTCGAGATTACACTCTTTGGCCAAAGTGTTAGCGTTCCTTTCTCTCTTGGGGTTTGGCATAATATCGTTTTGGATCTGAGTGCCTCAAACGCAGACGGTATTCGCGATGCTCATCTATACATTGACAATATGAGTAGCGTTGCGATAGATGGTACTTGGGCGAATTATCACGACTACAATAACGGCGCACCCTACACCTACTTTGGTATGGACAGCGGCGCTTCAACGGATTTTGAAGTTGACACATACGAAATTAGCGAAGTCCCTGAACCAATTACATTGACTCTTTTGGGCATTGGCTCTCTTGTACTGCGCAGACGACGTGCATAAGTTCTATAAAGCATTAAAAGCAATTAAAGAGACGAATCAAAAGATTCGCCTCTTTTTTTATCTGATGATATGTTATCCACCCAAAGCCTACCTTTTGCTCTTTTTTCTAAATTTCTTTGTTAGCTTACGTTTTAGCTTTTTAGATTTTTTCTTTTTCTTCTTGAGAATGTCATCTCGAGAGACAATTGGCTCAACGGGAGCAACATCTAAATGCCTTCCAGCGACATTAACGCTTACAATACGAACTTCTATCGCCATACCAAGGGAAATCTTTTTACCTGATAGTTTGCCAACAACCGATTGAGAGTTTTCTTGGTACTGCCATTGGTCGTTGCCAAGTGCCTCAAGTGAAATAAGCCCTTCAATGCCAAATTTTAAGCATTGAACAAAAACCCCAAACTTCGTAACACCAGAGACAACAGTACTCATCGTGTCTCCAATCTTTTCACTTAGCATCTCAAGGATTAAGACCTTTTTCAGCTCCCTTTCAGCATCAGCGGCCTTGACTTCACAATCGCTAATGTTTCGTCCAATCTCAATAAGCTTAGCTTCCGAAAGGACCTCATCAACATTAGGCTTATCTAATTTTCCATCAATATAACACTGGAAAAGTCTATGAATCGTTAAGTCGGCATAGCGTCTAATCGGGCTGGTAAAGTGGCAGTAATGCCTTGAAGCCAATGCGTAATGGCCCATATTCAATGGAGAATAATGGGCTTTTTCAAAGCTACGCAATATAAACTTATTGATTGGATATTCAAGCTCGCTCCCGCGCACTTTATCTAGCAATGCCTGAATATCTCTTCTATCCATACTCTTTGGCACGCGCAACCCTGAAATCGTAGCAAAACTAGATACCGCATTAACACTGAATGGATCAGGGTCTGGATGTACTCGCCGGATAAATGCAATGTCATAATTGTTCAACATCTGCGCAACGGCAACGTTTGCTTCAACCATAAACATCTCGATTATTGTATGCGGGTAACAGTTCTCCGCCGGCTGCGCGTCAATAACCTTACCATCATCATCCATTATCAATTCTGTTTCGTGTAAATCGAGGTGAAGCATTCCCTCTTTCGTGCGTTTATCTTCAATGACTCTTGCAAGAGTGTCCATCTCTTTTAAAAGAGCAACTACTTCTGCGCTGAGCTCACCAGCTTCGCCCTTTATTGCTGCATCAGCCTGTAAGTAGCTAAGACGAGCCTTGCTCTTGATAAGACTATTAGCAAATGATGTGGCAATAACCTTGCCTTCAGTGTCATAGGTTATGTAAACACTCTTGGCGTATCGAGGTTGGTCTGGTTGGAGAGAACAGATTCCGTTACTAAGTATTTCTGGCAACATCGGTATTACCTTGCCTGGCAAATAGACGCTGTTGCCTCGTTTTCTTGCCTCAATATCTAGCGGTGAGTCTAGAGGTATAAATCGAGATACGTCTGCAATATGGACACCAAGAACATAATTGCCGTCGTCATCTTTTGATAGGCTTATAGCATCATCAAAATCTTTAGCGTCGGGAGGGTCGATTGTAATCAATAATTCATCAGTTATATCTTCGTATTCGCCCTGTGACTGAGCGTTTGCAAAATCTTTGCTTGCTTGCCTCGCCTGCGCAATACATTCACTACTAAAGTCTCCTGCTAAAGAATAGCTGCGCACAATCGCTTTCAATTCTGCATCATACTGGCCACTTTTACCAAGAACTTCTGTAATTACGCCTCTTGCTGGATATCGCTCGCTAGGATATTCAATAATGTCAAATGCGACCTTATCATCAACCTTGGCACCTTTAGCCGTTATATCATCTACGATAACGTAAGATTTAAAATCTTTGCCATCTGGTTCTATTATCCAAAGCCCTTTTTCCTTTTTTAGCGTTCCAGTAAATGTGTCTTTTGCCCTTTCAAGAATCTTTAGAATCTCTCCAGATGCGCGATTAATCCCACCACGAACGCTACGTCTTCTAGTTTTTGCAACGACAATATCACCATCCATAGCGTTTAGAGTATGTTCTGCAGGGATAAACAAATCACCGCTCGAATTAAGCTTATCAGGAACTACAAAACCAAAACCCTTTTTGGTGCTCCGAAATACCCCTGTAACAGTACTTGGCATCTTGGGCAACCCTATCAGGCCTCGCTTGATACGGATTTGGTTGTCATTTCTCAATTCATCAAAAGCGGCACTAAATGCAGCATTGTCTTCACTGGAAATTCCCATATCTTTTGCCAAACGGCTCTTACTTGAGCCTACATAGCTCTTGTTTGATATAAATCGCATTATTAATTTTTTAAAGACTTCTTTCATCGTAATCCTTTGACTCTAAGAAAGATTAATTGGAATTTCCAACTTTAAACACTATTGGTAATATCGGCACAACTAAAGAGTTATGATAAAAAGAGAGCTTCTTGGATGCAAATAACCCTAGCGTAGAGTTACGACAAGATTTATTTTCTAAAAAATAGCAACAACCGTTGACTTTCTACGTTTTTCGTAGTATATTGCATTTTTAATACGATTAACGAAAAATTCGAACTAGGAGTCAATATGAAAATTGGAACTATTAAAGAAATCAAAACACATGAATACAGAGTTGGCCTCACACCTTCTTGCGTGGCAGCATATGTTGCACATGGCCACGAAGTGATGGTGGAAACTCAAGCCGGAGAGCATGCTGGATTTCAAGACAGTGAATATATCGCTGCCGGCGCGACAATAGCTTCGACACCAAGGGAAATCACCGATGCATGCGACATGATAATTAAGGTAAAAGAGCCAATAGCTCAGGAATATGACCTTTTCCATGAAGGACAAATCCTATACACATACCTGCACCTTGCTGCGGATATGCCATTGACAGAATCTCTGATGAAAAACAACGTCAAGGCTGTCGCATACGAGACAATAACCAACGCCGACAACCAACTCCCATGCTTGAAGCCAATGAGCGAGATTGCTGGGCGTCTTTCTGTTCAAGAAGGCGCGAAATACCTTGAAAAGCCATTTGGTGGCAGAGGCGTACTTCTTGGAGGTGTTCCGGGCGTTAAACGCGGTAATATCGTCATTATTGGTGGTGGTGTAGTTGGAATAAACGCCTGCAAGATGGCGATTGGTTGCGGTGCAAATGTTACCATTCTGGACATAAGCTCAAAAAGGCTTGAATATTTCGACGACATCTTCGGCTCACGTGTTAACACGCTCTACAGTACAGACGCAAACATTTACAACTCTATCGTTGATGCAGACCTAGTTATTGGCGCAGTACTCTTGCCAGGAAGAAAAGCTCCAAAGCTAATTAAACGTGAACACCTAAAGGACATGAAAAAAGGAGCGGTTGTTGTTGATGTCGCAGTGGACCAAGGTGGATGTTTTGAGACTACAAAGCCAACAACTCACGATAACCCAATTTTTACAATTGATGATGTAGTTCACTATTGTGTGGCAAATATGCCTGGAGCAGTTGCACTAACATCAACAATTGCCCTAACAAGCACGACTCTAGAATATGGCCTGTTAATAGCAGACAATGGACTAGAGAAGGCTTGCAAGATGAGCAAAAGTGTACTCAACGGACTCAACATATACAATGGCAAATGCGTCTATGAAGGTGTTGCTAAAAGTCTAGGTATAGACTATACTGCTCCAGAGTTAGTTTTGGAGTAAATACAGATGCAACCAGATAAAACTGATTGGCAGATTATAGACCTTCTCTCAAATGAGCATAAATCTAATACTGCCATAGCGAATGAACTTGGAGTTTCAGAAGGAACTATCCGTCAAAGAATAAAAAAACTTCAAGATGCTGGCATTATCAAGATACGGGCGCTTAGGAACCCAGAGATTCTAGAAAACCAACAGCTTGCAATTGTAACTGTTGTTATCTCAGAATCGAAGCTCTTGGAAGCAAAGGCAAAAGAAATTCTTAAACTAGAAAATGTAATCTCTGTATCAATCTTATCTGGACACTATGATATTATGATTGAGGTTTTAGTCGATTCGAACAAGGGCTTAATCAAGTTTTTGACCGAGCAACTCTCGAATATTGATGGCATCTCAAAAACTGAAACATTTCTAACTCTCAAGAGTTTTAACAAGTGGGTATAAAAGAAAAGCCGGGTTTAGACTCCTAAACTCGGCTCTTTTTTTACCATGAAGGCAACTATTGATTTGGAAGCTAAAGCAGTATCTATTAGCGTTTGAAAGCTACGCTCGCTCTTTTTTAACGCAACTGATGCAAATGACGCTAAAGGCGTAAGAAAAACTGAGACTTGATGTTTTTATAGCTATTAGAATTTATTCCCTTAACTTTGCATCTAGAGCAAGTCTGCGCAATCCAAGAATATCTAATTTTCCAGAACCAAGAATTGGGAAACTCTCAACTGCAAAATAATTGCTTCTTTTCGGTTTATAGATATTTGCTAAGTCGCTCGCTGTAATCTTCTCATGAAAATCATCAATGTAGTCTTCAATTTCTTCAAGATACAACACAACAAGTTGCTCACCTTTTCTATCGTCAGGAACGCTGCTGATAGCTACCACCTGATGGTCCCAATCACCAAGATTCATAAAGAACTCTTCGACTACAACGTGCGCAACCATCTCACCACCTATCTTACTAAAGCGGCTGAGCCTATCTACAATACTTACAAAACCATCTTCATCAATCTTTGCAATATCACCTGTACAATACCAGCCATCTTGAAGAACATCTTGCGTTTCTCGTTGCATATTTTTGTAGCCAATCATAACGTTAGGCCCCTTAACGCTGAGAAGCCCTTGCTTGTCAAAACCAAGATTTTTACAAGTATCAACATCAACAACCTTAAGCGCAACACCTGGAACTGCCATGCCAACCGTGCATGCTTTATTTGCTATCTGTATGCCATTGTGAGTTTCTATGTTAGTCATATTGAGAGTGGTAACAGGAGACAACTCTGTCGCGCCGTAGCCCTCTAGAAGTTCCTTTCCAAATTTAGCGGTAAAAGCATCAGCAACCTTCTTTTTGAGTTTTTCTGCTCCGACAAGGACTATACGCAAAGATGCAAAATCTTCACTATTAATCCTACGGGTGTAGTTTGAGATGAATGTTGGAGTTGCAAGTAGAATGCTACTCTTATTTTCACGAGCCACCTTTGCTACAGTTAGAGCCTCTAAAGGGTTTGGAATATAGCTAGCCGATGCCCCACTTAAGAGTGGAAGCCATATTGTACATGTAAATCCAAAGCTGTGAAAAAATGGCAATACTCCACACAACGAATCCTCGCGTTTAATATTGAATACCATCTGCGCAGCCTCAACATTGGAGATAATGTTATGATGACTCAGCATTACCCCCTTTGCCCTGCCGCTACTGCCAGAAGAATAAATTATCGTCGCAATTGAATCTGCGGTGAAACCATCCTGACTACACAGTACTCTCTTAGGAAAAAGTATGGCCTTAAAGAATGCAACAATTCTATCTAATTTGGTTATCTCTTTGACAAAATCTTCAAGATATATGTATTCTGGTCTTTCTTCAATGTCGGGTAGTTTTTTTAGAAATTTTCTCGAAGTGTAAATACTTTGCAAATCACATTCTTGGACAGCGAGATCCCTTGCAGCTTTAGATGCAGTATAATTTAAATTAACAATTACTTTACCCGTAATCGCTATTGCTAGATTAACAATAACTGCCGGGCAACTACTTGGCAAAAGCACTCCTACACATTCCTCATTTCTAGATGAGCGTTTTACCTTCTCTGCAAAAACAACAGAAGCCATCAATAATTTTGCATAAGATAGTTTTGCGCCCATAGAATCGCTAATACTTGTGCGCAACAGATTGCGTCTTGCCGTTGCTATGAAACGATATCCAAGAGATTTTCTCTCTCTCTTGAGTTTCTCAAAATAATCACATCCAAGAAGACTAACCTTTTGATAAACTTCTTTAGCTGTTGCGTTACTAGAAAGGGCTTTTCCAAAATGAATAGCAACTCTGTAACGAGAGAATCTGCCAACTGATAGACGTCTAGCATTGAATCCAATATTTCCAATCAGCTCACTGCCATCTATGTATGCTGGAATAATTTCTGTGTTTGTCTTTTTAGAAATATAAGTGAACTCATCTTTAAACCTACGTAAAAAACCTATCTTGGTAACATCGGATTCCGCAAAGAAACAAACCGTCTCCGAATCATTTATAGCATCAACTGCCACTTGCATTGAAGACTCTAGAGTTTCTCTGTCTTGTGAAAAATCTATTGGTATCGCTCCAAATGCGCGGGCTATAAAATATGTAGGTTTCTTGCTGTAGTAATAGCTATCGACAAAGAATCGAATTTTTCTACCACTCGCAATTGCCAAAAGAATGCCGTCTAAGAAAGATCTATGATTACTCACAATCAACTGCCCACTATGAGCTGAGAGATTCTCCTTTCCAAAAATTCTCATTCGGGTGGTAAGACGCAACAATAATACAGTAGCAATTCGAACAATAGAGTAGGCTATCTTCATATAATTTTCTCCGGAACTTTCCTTCCTCTAAGAGGTCTAAGTATGTAAGCCCATTATAGTCAAAAAGACGGTCTTTGAAACTTAAATTTGCATTCTAGGAGAAAAGTGATTACCCTTGAAACTCGCACACTTTTTATTACGGAGAAAAATCATGAAAAAAACAATCACAATCCTACTAGCATTAGCAGTTGTGTCCCAAAATCTTTTTGCACAATCACAGAAAGATGAGTCAATTGCTATAACTATCTACAACAATAACTTTGCCGTAGTAAAAGACACTCGCCTTATAGAATTTAAACAGGGAAAGAATAAGGTTTGCTTTTCCGATGTTGCTGCGTTGATTGACCCGACCAGCGTAATATTTAATACAGTAAACAGTAGCGGTGAAATAACTATCCTTGAGCAAAATTACAATTACGATTTAGTTAGTTTTAATGCCCTTCTGAAACGCTATGTAAATCAAGATGTAACCATATACACTAAAGGCAGTGGTTCGGACTCTGGTTCAATTATTGAGGGCAGACTCCTTTCCTTTATTGGAAATGAATTGGTAATAGAAACCGACGATGGACTGAATGTTACAAACCGCTCTAATGTTGCCAATATCATGCTTAAAAATTTACCCGGAAATCTCGTAACAAAACCAACATTGCTATGGCTAGTCAACTCAAACACAACATCAAATGAGCTTTGCCAGACGACATACACAACCGAAGGAATAGGTTGGAAAAGTGATTATTTGGCAATATTAAATGCTAATGAAGATTCAATCGAACTTAGCGGCTGGGTAACGATAAACAATAAAAGCGGCGCTAGCTACAAAGATGCTAAAATAAAACTCATAGCTGGCGATGTGCGCAGGGTTAAATCTGCCAACTATAAACAAAGAGAAAGCATGGTTCTCGCCATGGATTCATTCAAAGAAAGCGGCTTCCAAGAAAAGGCGTTTATGGAATACCACATGTACACCCTAGATAGAGAGTCAACTATCGAAAACAACCAAATCAAACAGATACAATTTATCAAACCAACACCTTCTATAGCAACCAAAAAGATATATGTCTATGAGCTTTCACAGTATTCCTACCCTGCCAAAGGTGATAAAGTAAAAACTAAATTGGAATTTGAAAATACAAAGGAAAACTCACTTGGAATTGCGCTTCCAAAAGGAAAGATTCGAGTATTCAAAAGAGACGACGCCGATGGCGGGCTTGAATTTGTTGGCGAAGATTTTATTGACCATACCGCTAGGAAAGAAAAGATCTCTCTCTACATAGGCAACGCTTTTGATATTGTCCCAGAAATGAAAATAACAAAAGCCAAGCACGGCAACAACTACAACAGACTAACCAGAGAAATAACACTTAAAAATCGCAAGGACAGCGCAGTTACTGTTTATGTTGATGAAAAGGTGGGCAGGAATCAAAACCTAACAATCAAAGAAGCATCGATAGAATATGAAATGATTGATGCCTATACTGCAAGATTCAAAGTAAAGATAGATGCCGACTCCGCAGCATCAATTAGCTACCAAGTGAATACAACGTGGTAGTTAGATTTTATATTACCTAAATCTTCGCATAATAAAAAGCGTCCAATCGTTAAGCGGTTGGACGCTTTTTTGGCAACAAGATAATTAAAGAGTAATTACTTACTCTTTGCAATCATTGCATTTAATCTTCTAGCAAGACGAGATTTCTTGCGAGAAGCAGTACCTTTATGCATTGTGCTTGTGTCCGCAACTTGATCAATCTTCTTTACAGTTAAACGGAACTGCTCTTTTGCGACAGCAACATCACCAGATTTGAGCGCAAGTTCAAATTTCTTAATCGCAGTTTTAACCTGACTCTTGCGAACTCTATTAATCGCTCTAGCCTTTTGGTTCTGTCTTACTCTTTTTTTGGCTGATAAAGAATGTGCCACCTTTTTCTCCTGATTTTCTAACTACTATTTAATCTCTTTTGACTGAGAGGTTATCATATTTTATTGCCCTTGCTTTTTTCTCAAAGCATCAATTCGTTGACTAACGTCTTTGTATGCAAAATCAATCTGTGCCAACTTTCTAAAGACTTCGAGAGCTTCTTCATACTTTTCTGACTCTTCCAACGAACGGGCAAGATTATATCTAAGCTCTTTCGCTATATCATCGTCATTAATTTCGTAACTGTCAATAGCTTCCTTAAATATATCAATTGCGTCATCATACCAAGCTTTGTGAAAGAAGCAAATACCAAGTTTGTTCATTGCAAAAAATTTCAGTCTTGGCTCCTTGCGTACTTCCTGAAATAAAGGAATAGCATGGTCAAAATCTCTCCTGAGAAGATACCGTATAGCAAGCTCGTATTTATACTTTAACTCTGTCGGGTAATTCTTGACGCAAAGTTCGAAATGATCAAATTCTAACTTGTTTAGCTCAGCAGTTAGCCTGCGCACTTCATTCTCAAGATTTTTATCACCTGTATTTTTAGAATAATTTCGTCGAGCTGTTTCAAGTTTTTTTCTAAGGTGCTTAATCTCAATCTCACCAAGATGTCTTCTATATGCAAAATCTTTGGTTTCTCTGTAATATTTATCCAGCAAAGCAACCGCTTCATTGTAGCTTTCTCTATCGCCTAGTTCAACAAGAGCATCGCAAAGCTTAACCCTATTAACATACGAGTTAGGTTCATTTTCAAGCTTTTGACGAGCAGCTGTCACCGCTTTAGCCTTGTAATCATCGCTCTTAACCACAGCATCTTGGGCATGCAAGAGCTCTTGAGACTCTTTGTTCTTTATCGAATCGCTAAAGTCCTTGCCCTGGTCGTATTTCCCCTTAAACATCGTCGCCCTTGCACTTACGTTCTTAACCTCATCTGCCAAGGTCCCATTATCGGGGTCTGTAGCAGCGGCAAGCATTGCAGCTGCAACGGCCAAGTCGTATTTTTGCAATTTCTCGTAACAATCTTTAAGGAATTGCAGTTCTGCAACGTTTGGCTTGTCTTGATTTCTAATTGCGCTAAATATTAAATCTGCTAACCAACCAGCAGTTCTATGCCAACCGCCTTTAATCGCTGCCCTCAACATATCCTGCGCATAACCTAGATTATCGGGGTCTTTAGCGAGTAATCCTTCGGCGTTGATTAGTTCTTCAAGCGGATCCTTGGCGTTTCTCTTCTTGAGCCTCTCAAGCATCGATGGTTTTTTTCCACCTTTGCCCTGACGTATCAACGCAACCCGCCTAAGGGGAATATGGCCTAGCTCTAGCTCATCAGGCGCACGCTTTATTCCCTCAAGATACATTTCGATTGCATAGTCGAAATTATCGGTAGAGGCAACTTGTTCCCCGCGGTCAAAAAACGCTAACGCCTTTTGGGTTGATACTTCAATGTCATGTTCGTTCATAAATACTCACTCAAGTTCATTTGCTGCACAATCAATGCGCAGCGATAGAAACACCCCATGTTATTTGCGGATTATCCTAGCTATTAAATGCTTTAATGTCAATTAAATAAACTTGTTGCACGGCTAATTCTATGATATAAAGACACGTTTGTTGGGCTCGGTTCGTTGTTAGGTCTCTCCTCTGTGGGAATCCTAAAAAGGAATGAGTTTTTAGAAATTTTTGATTAGGTGGTTTTGCAACTGCCAATATAATTAAATCTTCGGAGAAAGTACAATGTTGAGTGCTCTAGAGCAACAAGACCCTAAAATAGCAGAATTGATTAAAGAAGAAAAATTGCGTCAAGATGGCGCAATCAGGCTCATACCTTCAGAGAATTATGTCTCACAAGCAGTCATGAATGCCACTGGAAGCTGTTTGACAAACAAATATGCTGAGGGGTACCCTGGCAGAAGATATTATGAAGGTCAGCGCATTACAGACCAAATTGAGACTCTAGCAATTGAGAGAGCAAAGAAAGTCTTCTCTGCGGACCACGTAAATGTCCAGCCGTATTCTGGCTCTGTTGCGAACATGGCAGCATACATGGCAATCTGCCAACCAGGCGATACCATAATGGGACTTTCTCTTCCAGAAGGCGGACACCTAACACACGGTTGGAAGGTTAGCGCAACTGGTAAAGTATTCAACTCTGTTCAGTACAAAGTTAACGACGATACCGGAATGTTTGACTACGATGAGATTGCCGATCTTGCAAAGAAACACAAGCCAAAGGTTATAATCTCAGGCGCAACTGCCTATCCAAGAGAGATAGACTTCAAAGCATTTAGAGAAATAGCCGATAGCGTTGGCGCTTATCTAGTCAGCGATATCGCACATATCGCTGGTCTTGTCGCTGGTGGAGTTCATATGAGTCCAGTTCCGTATGCAGATATCGTATCAACAACAACACACAAAACACTGCGTGGTCCACGCGGTGGAATGCTTATGTGCAAAGAAGCTCTCGCATCTGCAGTAGATAAATCAGTATTCCCTGGTATGCAAGGTGGCCCTCACATGCACACAATCTCAGGAATCGCAGTAGCTATGGCAGAGGCCGCTACTAATGATTTTGCTGATTACGCAAAACAGATAGTTAAAAACGCTAAGAGACTAGCAGAAAAACTTATGGAATATGGTTTTGATTTAGTTTCAGGTGGCACAGATAATCACTTGATTTTAATTGATATGAGAAACAAAGGCATCAAGGGTAAGCAGATGAGCAAGGCCCTTGATATGGCAAATATCATATCAAACTGCAACACAATACCAAACGACCCAGCTTCACCATTTAACCCTAGTGGTGTCAGAATCGGAACACCTGCAGTTACCACTAGAGGCATGAAGGAAGAGCAGATGGATGTGATTGCTAAGTTCTTTAACGACATTGCCAACAATGTAGATGATGCGCAAGCAATCGAAAAAGTGGCTAATGAAGTCAAAGAGCTCTGCTCGGCATTCCCACTGCCAGAGCGTTTTGTTAATCTTGACAACTAAATCTTTTTGGGGATAACGATAAAACGATGCTAAAAAAACTTTTCGAAAAACAGGCAGAGCTTAATTTAAGAACAGGTTTTGACGCTAAGGCACTAAGAGAAAATTTCGACCCGCAATATGCTGGTGAGTGGCTAAATAACTACATCGCCGCAATGAGTAACGAATTAGAAGAACTCAGAGATTGCACATTCTGGAAACACTGGTGCAAAGAAGCTAAAGAAGGCAAACGTTTTATGATAAACGACCTTCAAAATGCTAGGGTTGAAGTTATCGACATGCTTTTCTTCTGGATTAGCCTTGCTCAATGCCTAGGTCTAGACCCTGACGATGTAGTTAATCTCTACGAGCAAAAGCTTGGCGTAAACCACTCACGCCAAGACAATAACTACTCAATGGCGCAAAAGACGGAAGACGATAATAAGGATATTACTATCTAATCTTATTTAGCTACTCATAACAATACAGACTTAATTCCCATCGCAAGAGCTAAGTAAAATAGGTTAAGATTCAAGGACGGTGCAATTGAGAGAGAAAGTTGAGATAAAAGTTGGCCTGTTAGGTTTGTCTAATCAGGCAATTGAGTACCTTGATGTGATATCTCAGAGCGACATATACTCTATAGCTGCAATATACGATTTAGATATCCAGCTGTGTCAGAGACTCTCGAAAAAGTACGATTGTGAATGCTTCGACGATCAAAGACAGTTAATCTTGAACAGCGAAATCGAGTTGCTCATAGATGCAACTAACAATCAGGTTACGACAGAAATAGCCCTTTTGGCTATAAAAAACAAGATTAATATCCTCAAACTCTCACATGCCGGCCCAATCTTTGAAGATCTTCTGGAGATAGTTAGAGCCTCTGAGAAAAATGGAACAATCTACACCATCGCCAACACTCTAGCTTATAGCACAGGCTTTACTGCGATGCGCAATTATCTAGCGAGTGAGGACTCACCAAAAGATATCTACCTTTTGAGTATATACGGTGCGTATCCAACTGACATGCAACTTAAGGAAAATCGTTGGTTAAGCGACCCAGAGCTCTCTTGCGGTGGTGTTTTGATGCACAATTCTTACGAAGTTCTCCAAGAACTGATACGATTTTTCTCGCTACCAGAGCAGGTTTACGCCTTAACAACCAATCTTGCGCCAGACAATAGACAAAGAATGAGCCTCACCGAAGATGCTGCCGTTTTAAGCCTGAAATTTTCCAATAGATTAATAGGAACCCTTGAGGCTTCTAGGGTAACAAGCCCCGCAAATGAATATCTGAAAATTTACTGTCCGGGCAAATGCATCACAGCAACAAAAGCGAAATTTACTATATCAGATTCTAACGGCAACATAATCCAAGAAAATTCTGGCCCGAGCGACTCTAAGACACTTACAATCCTGTTGCTAAACGATTTAGCAGATGTGATATCAACACAAACTAAAGAACATAACTACTTACTGAGGAAAGACTTAGCTTTACAGACAGCCGCAATGATAGAAGCGTCTTACCTCTCTTTTAGAACTCTAATGCCAGAAGCACCTGAGAAAATATCCAAGATTGCAGCCATAGAATCAAAACCTATCTGGTAGAGTAGGTCTAAATTATACCCTCCCTTCTAAGCATCTATAATATTGAGAATTGAATCGGATGATTCTAAATGAGACTATTCTATAATAGCGGCAGAAGTCGCACTTAATGTTCCTAGCAAATTGCGCCAACAGTG
Organism: Phycisphaerae bacterium; assembly: GCA_027078365.1. Taxonomy (GTDB): domain Bacteria; phylum Planctomycetota; class Phycisphaerae; order Sedimentisphaerales; family Sedimentisphaeraceae; genus S145-28. Next base: position 37,009 of record JALWYQ010000045.1, on the reverse strand, counting down.
CAGAAAAAAACATTGAAAATACTCACCTAATCACTTATAAGGTTATGTTTATTTGACACTTATAATAATGGCTAGGGCTTTTTTGCCTTGAGAGTTTATTGTTAGTCACAATGCTATAAGAAACAGGTACTTGAATGTCTCAGATGGATAAAAGATGTGAAAAATGCGTACACAATCACGACTGTAAAGCGGTGTACGAGAGCATTACAAAAAGCAAAGATGCTTCAGTAACTGCTAGAGTAACAATAGCATTCTTGCTACCTTTATCCATTTTTGTTGCGTCTATGGCTTTTTTTAATGGCATACTCGAGAAAAACACCAACCTAGGCGCTCTAAAGGATGTAGTAAATCTGCTAATTTCGGCTGTCATTGCCTTCGTTTGCGCGATGACGGCAAAGACGATATACAATTTTTGTAATAAAGACCCAAAATTGGAAGGACGTAAAAATTAAAGGACTCTTCACATTTAAAGGCGGCGTCCATCCCCCAGAGGGAAAAGAGCTTACAGAGAACATCTCTATACAGCCAGGACCAGCGTCAAAACAGTTAGCGGTTATAATGAGCCAACACATTGGTGCGCCATGTAAACCTACTGTCGCCAAGAGACAAGAAGTAAAAGCCGGTGATGTCATTGGAGATAGCGATGCTTTTGTATCTGCTAAAATACACTCTCCAGTCGATGGCGTCGTTAAGGATATTGCCAACCGCTCACATCCAGTTCTTGGTCGTGAGCTAGCGGTAATTATCGACGTCAGCGAAGATAACACTGCAAAACTACCAACACCAGAGAGCTTTGAGAACTTTAACCTTCAAGATTACTCGCAAGAACAAATCTTGAATGCAATCTCTGAGGCTGGAATTGTTGGTATGGGTGGTGCAGGCTTCCCAACAAGTGTTAAGGTTGCTCCAAACGAAAAGATGCCAAAACATACAATGATTGTAAACGCTTGTGAATGCGAGCCTTACATCACTTGCGACTATCGCGTTATGCTAGAGTGGACCAAGCAATTCATTGCCGGAGTTAAGCTCATACAAAAGGCTTCTGGCTGCAAAGAGGTTCACATTGGCATAGAAAACAACAAGCCAAAAGCAATCGCCGCAATCAAGGAAGTCCTAGCGAACACATCTGATTCTGAGAGTATAGATGTTGTAACTCTAAAGACAAAATATCCTCAGGGCGGTGAGAGGCAATTAATCAACGCTGTAATGGGTAAGGTTGTTCCAACTGGCGTTATTCCTCCAATGATTGGTTTGCTTGTTTGCAATGTTGCAACTGCAGCTGCAACAGCCGAGGCAGTAGTGTTAGGACAAGCCCTAACGCATCGCGCAGTCACTGTTAGCGGCAAGGGAATCAAGAATCCTGGCAATTTCTATTGCCCAATCGGAACTAGCGTATCTGATTTGATAGACCACTGTGGTGGCTTAACTGACGATGCCGTAAAGGTAGTTCTCGGCGGGCCTATGATGGGATTCTCAATTGCCGATTTGGAAACACCAACAACTAAGACTAGCGGGTCTATCTTAGTCTTGACTAAAAAGGAAATAGGCAAAGCAAATTATCTAGGTCAACAGACAAACTGTATCAAATGCGGTCGCTGTGTTGGAGTTTGCCCTGAAAACCTGATTCCTTGCGAAATAGCTAGTTCGGTTAAAGTCAGAGATCTAGACAGAGCAAACAGATTCAATATGAGTGCCTGTATGGAATGCGGTTGTTGCAGTTATGTTTGCCCAGCCAATATTGAGATAACAGGCCTTATCAAAACTGGTAAGATCTTGAACGCCAGAAATAACAGAAAATAATTTTTTAGGATTGAGTGTAAATGTCCAAAGATAAACTATTTGTATCGCCAGGGCCACATATCAGCAAACCAATCAGCACACGTATGGTAATGCTTGATGTGATTATTGCCCTTTTGCCTGCCCTCTTGGCAGCGGCTTATTTTTTCAGACTAAGAGCTGTTATTGTTGTCGCTACATGTGTGATAAGCTGCGTTGTTACAGAGTGGATTATTTGTAAAGTTAGGAAACAGCCATCTAGTATCGGCGATTTGAGCGCTGTTTTGACAGCAATAATACTTGCTTTTTCCGTTCCGCCGATGTTGCCTGTTGCATACCTAATTATCGGTAGCGTTTTTTCGATAGCAATTGGAAAGATGGTCTTTGGTGGTCTTGGTAACAATCCATTTAATCCAGCTATGCTTGGAAGGGCTTTTTTGACTGCATGTTTTGGTATGGCAATGACAACCTGGACAGTGCCGGCAAATATCAACCCTGAACTTCCACAGATTGGGCCAAAGGGCGCAACAATCGCCGAGAAGTACCAAGATCAAGGTCTTGAGGGAATAACAGAAGCGACTCCACTGGCTTGGACAAAAAACGCTATCAAGGCAAAGACTCTTGAGCAAGCCGAAACAATAATAAAAGAGAACTTTGGCCACTCACAGCTAAAAGCTGTATTAATTGGGTACACTGGCGGTTGCCTTGGAGAAACCAGCTCTCTTGCGCTAATGCTTGGTGGCATCTACATGCTTCTAAGACGAACCATAACTTGGGTTATCCCTGTATCTGTTCTGGCTAGTGCATTCATATTCGCTGAGATCTTCCACTTCTTCAAACCGGAAGTGTATGTAAACCCTCTATTCCAAATCTTCTCAGGTGGACTACTAATCTGTGCTTTCTTCATTGCAACAGATCCAGTAACAAACCCTATGACAACCAAAGCGCAGGCGTTATTTGGAATTGGCGTTGGGGTTTTAATAATGCTTATCAGAACTGTTGGAGCCTACCCAGAGGGAGTAATGTATGCTGTTCTAATTATGAATGCCTTTACTCCACTACTTGATAGACTCTGTAAGAAAACACCAATTGGAGGAGTTCCAAATGCAGCATAAAACAAACCCAATAATATTATTCATTAAAGAGAGCTGGTTGCTCTTGGTTAGTGCGTTTATCTTTGGTTTATTGCTAGCTGGCATAAACGCCGCTTGGAGTCCTAAAGTAGCTATCAATAAAGAGAACAAAATACAGGATGCTATTGTTGCCCTAATTCCAGCGACCGCAAACTCGCAGGTTGCAATAGACAATCAGCCAATTCAGCTTGGCGATAAAGACACAGCAAAGATTTCTATATATAAAGCACTAGACAAAAACAACAAACTAGTTGGCTTTGCCTTTACCGCTTCTGGGGCTGGATATGCGGACAAGATTGATTTGATGATTGCAGTAGATCCTAGCTTTAAGAAATTTCTTGGTTACAAAGTTATCTTCAGTAATGAAACAGCTGGCTTTGGTAGTAAAATTAAGGAACCTTTCTACAGAGACCAATACATTGGTGCACCTGCAAAGAAACTAACTCTAAAGAAAGTAGGTAACGCCAAGAAAATAGACGACGAAATTATAGCAATAAGCGGCGCAACAATAAGCAGTACTGCCGTGATAGACATATTCAATAAATACGTTGATAAAGTGAAAGATCTAATGACACAGAAAGGACTTTTGAAATAATGGCAAATTCTAATTCTCCAAAAGCCCTACAAACTCTTTTAGCCGGTCTCTGGAAAGAAAATCCAGTTCTAGCGTTATTGCTTGGAATGTGTCCAACATTGGCAGTAACAGCTGATGTTAAAAGTGCATTGACAATGGGACTTAGCACATCGTTTGTGCTTCTCTGTTCAAATATCGTTGTAAGCTTGATGAGAAACCTACTCAAGCCCCACTTGCGAATCTTGATGTTCACTCTAACAATAGCGACATTTGTTACAATTGCTGACCTTTACTTAAAAGCCTTCTTGCCAGCTATGAGCGATAAGCTTGGCCCATATATCCCACTTATCATCGTTAACTGTATCATCATATGCCGAGCAGAAGCATGCGCAAGTAAGAATGGTCTGTTTATATCAATAATCGATGCTATCGGAATGGGGCTTGGCTTTACCGTAACCCTATGCATGCTCGGAGCAATTAGAGAGATTCTTGCAACAGGTGCTGTATTTGGCAAGCAAGTTCTTCCTGTAATCTCTGAGAACTGGTACCTAACTGGTGGAATGCCTAATGGTTTTATCCCAATGTTTGCATTCGCTCTACCGGTTGGAGCATTTGTGACGTTGGGCTTGATACTTGGTCTGGTAAATATGATTAACAAGAAAACAGCTTAAGTAGCTGTCTTTTAAAAACAGGAAAATGATATGGATACATTAACAACTTTAGTATTGGGTTTCCTCTCAATTGTTATTGTTAACAACTTAGTCTTCTCGAAGTTCTTGGGAATCTGTCCTTACCTTGGCGTCTCTGGTAGGATTGATATGGCGTTTGGTATGGGACTAGCTGTAACATTTGTGGTGACGCTAAGTGGAACACTAACATGGCTTATTGACCATGCCCTACTTATTCCAAACAACCTCGATATATTGCGATACGTCTGCTTTATCTTAGTTATCGCAGGTGCCGTTCAGCTTGTTGAGATGTACGTTAGAAAATTCTTCCCTGCTCTCTACGAGAGCTTTGGAATCTTCCTTGCACTTATCACAACAAACTGCGCAATCCTTGGAATGTGTCTCTTCTTAAATCTTTGGAAGGTTGATAACATAGTCGAAGCTGTTGTTCTAAGCTTTGGTGCAGGAATTGGCTTTACTATGGCAATATGCATTATGGCTGGTATTCGCGAGAATCTTCAGCTTGCAAATGTTCCAGAAGCACTAAAGGGAGCACCAATAACTCTCATAACCGCTGGGCTTTTGTCTATGGCGTTTATGGGTTTTGCAGGAATGATTAAATAACAATTATGTATAGAATAAACTAAAAAGGAATAATATGATCCTAGCAAGTATAATACAAACAATCACAGACGCACTACCTGCAGGTTTGGCAATGGTGGGAATCGCTCTGGTTTTCGCGATAGTTCTACTTATTGCCAGCATAAAGTTAAAGGTTGAAGTAGACCCAAAGGTCGAAGCAATCACAGAATCACTACCAGGAATTGATTGCGGTGCCTGCGGTTTTGCTGGTTGCAGCTCTTATGCAAAGGCTGTTTCTGAAAATCCAGAATTGATAGGAAAATGTGCCCCTGGTGGCTCAGATGTGTGCGATAAAATTGCAGAGATACTTAACTTGCAAGTTAGTGGCTCAGGTGCCAAACTCTTACCAGTGGTTAAGTGTAACTCTCACACTGAAGACTCTAAATTTCACGCTAGATACGCTGGTATCACAAGCTGTACTTCAGCTAACGCCCTTCCAAATGTTAAGGCATGTAAATATGGTTGCCTTGGCTTTGGCGACTGTGTCGATGCCTGTCAATTCGGTGCTCTTCAAATCATTGATGGCTTAGCTGTCATTGATTACGATAAGTGTACTGGTTGTACCGCGTGTGTAAAAGCATGTCCAAGAGCTATAATAGAGCTAGTTCCATTTTCTCAAGAAAACATGCTAACCGTAGCGTGTAAGAGTCAGGAACTTGGAAAAGACACAAGAGGAATGTGCAATAGCGGCTGTATCGCATGTAAGATGTGTACTAAGAAAAGCGATATGTTTGAGATGAATGGTAACCTCGCTCAGATTGATTACGATAAATACAAAGCTGATGAGTCTGCCCTAGCAGCAATGGAAAAATGCCCACCTAAAGTAATCGTGTTTAGAGGCAAAAATCCTGATGCCGCACTTAAAGGACACCTCTAACAATTCATTTTGGCAGACAAGCGAACCTTTTTGTCGCCGGACTACGTCAGACAAAACCACCTTATTTACAAATAAGGCTGATTTGTCTTCCTTGCCGGACAACAAAAATTCTCTATTTGCTGCTCAAAAGCAATTATTAGAACTGTCCTAAAGACTTACAAAAAACAAAAGCCTCCAAATTCTGGAGGCTTTTTTTTACGTAAACATTTTCATCATTTCCTTAGAACAAGCCTGTCAAGACCACTACTCTTAACAAGCTTAAATTCTGGCTCGTCAGATATTAAAATACACTCAACATTATCAATCGACTCTATAAGCTCTAATCCCTTTTTAAAACCCATTACTGTAACGGCGGTTGATAACGCATCAGATTGCATCGCACTCTCAGAGATAACGCTAACACTTGACAATCCATGCGCAGATGAACCTGCTTTTGGATTTACGATATGGCTATAATGCTCTCCGTCAATAACCAAATAGCGGCGATAATCGCCGCTTGTAGCAATGGCTTTGTCAGATAAATCCAACTTCATTAAGATATTTCCTTCTTGGCTTTGCGCATCCATATTTCTTGGGTCTTGCAATCCAATGAGCCACCTTTTCTTGTTATCTGGTGCCTTTCCAAAGCATCTCATATCTCCTCCAATATCAACCAATGCCCCAATTGCACCTTGCTTTCTTATAGCTTCGATTGCCTTATCAATACTATATCCCTTAGCAACTGCGCCAAGATCTAGTCGCATACCATCTGTCAATAATTTGACTGTTTTATTTTTATCATTAAGAACAACTTTCCTATAGCCAGTTTTATCTTTTGCCGCTTTAATCTGCTCTTGGGTCGGTTTTATACCGCTTTGCGCAGCCTCTTTCCACAAATCAATGATAGGCCCAACAGTGACATCAAAGAGCCCTTCACTTTTTGCACTAATCTGCAAGGAAAAAGATAACACTTCAAACATTTCATCGCTTATTGCCAACTCTTTAGAATAGGCCTGTTTATTGATTCTAGAGAGCTCAGAATCCTCGATACGCCAGTCAAAAATTTTCTGTAATCTATCAATCTCATTAGATGCTGCCAAGATAGATTTTTGCGCAGTCTCTTTATTTTTTGCAACAACGGTAATTCTGACGAATGTCCCCATTTTCTCCAGTACACCGCTACGCAATGTGATTAAATCACGGGAGGATTTTTGATTGTCACATTTTATACTGCCGCAACCATGCGCAATCGTAAAGTAAATCCTCAGCGCAAAGACTACCACTAACACTAAAACAACAGCTATTGTCATCTTTTTTTCATTCATGCCTTAACTCTCTCAAACCAAACTAATCTTAAGATTAACTAACCACAAGAAAGGTTAATTATATACAGTCTTGAAGCCTTTTGTCTTTCCTTTTTATATTTTTGCCTTAAAATAACCACCATGAATAAAGCCAATGTAACAATACTAAGAGAAGATATCGAGAAACATTTTCTACCGTTAGTACGAATGCCAGGAAGATACATAGGCGGCGAAGTTAACCAGATAGCTAAAGACCTCTCGCAAACACAGCTAAGAGTTGCTCTATGTTTTCCAGACACATACGAGATAGGCATGAGTAATACAGGTCTAGCCATTATATATCATGTAATCAACTCGTTAGACTTTGCCTGCGCGGAGAGAGTTTTTACTCCTTGGATAGATGCTGTAGAAATAATGCGTAAAAAACGACTTCCTCTCTACACTCTTGAGTCATTTGCTAAAGTTAGTGATTTTGATATTTTAGGTTTTAGTCTATCAACCGAACTTTGTCCGACTAATATCCTGCTAACTCTCGAACTTGCTGGCATCCCACTTAGAAGTGAACAAAGAAAAGAAAGCGATCCATTAATTGTTGCTGGTGGCCAGCTCTCAAACTGCGCAGAACCAATCGCAGATTTCATAGATATTTTCATACTCGGTGAAGGTGAAGAGATTGCTGTGGAATTACTCGAGCGGTTGCGCTGGCACAAACAAAACGACTCTACCAGAGCTGAGACTCTCTTGGATATTGCAAAGAGATTTGATTGGGCTTATGTCCCAAGTCTCTACGAGTTTGAATATGATGGGGACAAAATTAAATCCTTTACTCCAAAACATGCGGGGTTGCGCACTGAGTTTAAGAATGCCGTGGTGAAGGATTTTGACAATGCCAAAGTCCCACAAAAACCAATAGTGCCATTCACCGAAGCGATACATGAGAGGGTCAGTATTGAAGTTATGCGAGGCTGTCCTGGCAGTTGCAGATTCTGCCAAGCGAGTTATTGCCGCAGACCACTTAGATACAGGTCGGTTGATAATATTGTAGAGACTGCCATAAGAAACTACGAAGCTACCGCATTTGATACGGTATCACTTCTTAGCCTCTCCACTAGCGACTATCCGTGGCTTGGCGAGCTTATAGATAAACTAAATAAATACTTCAAGCCTCGCAACGTCGGTATCTCTCTTCCTAGCCTGCGCGTTGACAAACAACTAGAGCTTGTTCCAAAAATGGCAACCTCCGTACGAAAAAGCGGCCTGACGATAGCAGTTGAATCTGCTAGTGAGTCGCTGCGCGTTATGATGAACAAACCTGTAACAAATGAAAACCTTTTCAAGGCAATCAGAGCGGCATATGAGGCAGGTTTTCAGAGAGTCAAGCTTTACTTCATGGCGGGATTTCCTGGAGAAACCTTAGAAGACATCAGAGCTATTGTCGATTTGGCCTACGATGTTGCCAAGCTGCGCAAAGAAGTAACTGGCCATCTTGCTAGCGTTACAGCTGCAGTTAGCTGGTTAATTCCAAAGCCTCACACACCTATGGGCTGGTATGGCCAAAGGAGTCAGGAGTATTTTCTAGAGGTCAAAAAAACTATCCTATCGCGCAAGCGAGAGCTTAAGGCAAAATGCGTAAAATTTAATTTCCACAACCTAGAACAAAGCCTACTCGAAACGGTTATAGCCAGAGGGGATAGACGCTTAGGCAAGGTTATAGAAGATGCTTATCTCGCCGGTGCAAAGTTTGATTTATGGAATGAAACTTTCAATTTTGAAATCTGGCAAAAGGCTTTTGCCGATAACGGTCTCGATATGAATGAGCTCGCCCAAAGAAGCTACCGTCTTGATGAAATCTTGCCTTGGCAACATCTAGGTGGCCCAGATAGAGAATATTTAATTCGTCACTACAATAAAGCACAGGAAATTTTATCTTCTCTGGAGAAGTGATGTTAATAGTTGTAATAGTCATCTGCGTTCTTCTTATTGGTGTTCTAGCCCTTTTGGGTTGGTTAATAGCAACCTTTGTTGCAAATATGTCTAACCAACGCTCACAACTAGCTGCGCAGGCTACAAATATCGAAATGCTAACCAAACAACTTGAACAGATAAAAGAAAATGAAGCGAAGCTACGAGAAAACACAGAGAAAACTCTAAACGCAAATAATAGCTCTATCGCAAAGACACTTGAAACAAATCAAAAACTTATAAAAGATATAACATCTGAGCTCTCAAGCGTTCAAAATACCAATAAAAAGATTATCGATATGAGCGCCGATATGCGCAGACTCCAAGACATTCTTCAGAGTCCAAAATTGCGTGGGCAACTTGGTGAATGGTCGCTAGAAAATTTATTGAGCCAAATCTTACCACAGGGAAGCTTTGAACTGCAGAAGAAATTGCCAGACGGCCAAATAGTTGACGCCCTAATCTCACTGAACAAATACAGTGTTGCAATTGACGCAAAATTTCCTCTCCCAAATTTCGAGAGGGTTATTCTAGCTCAAGATCAGCAGGACCGTCTCAAGCACCAAAAAGCACTCATGCGAGATGTTAAAAAACATATCGATAAAATCGCAAAAGATTATATCTGCCCAAATATTGGAACACTTGATTTTGCAATAATGTATATCCCGGCTGAGAATATTTATTACGAGACAATTATCAACCAAACTCAAGACGAGAATAATATACTAGAGTATGCGATGGCAAAGAAAGTTGTGCCAGTATCTCCAAATCTACTCTACGCATATCTTATGACAATCGTGATGGGACTTCATGGATTAGAGATTGAAGAACAGGCCGCGCAGATTAGAGTTAACCTTGGCAAACTCAACAACCTGTTCTCTGAGTTCAAAAAAGATTGGACTATATTGGGCAGTCACATTAACAACGTCTATAAAAAATACGATGATAGTTCAAAAAGACTCGACAAATTCGATTTGAATCTCCAGCAGATACAAATCGATGAAGATAAAAGTTAAAGTACAGGGGCGTAAACATGCAAAGCCGTATAGATTCTATAAAGGATAAACTAGAAGATATCTCACAAGGTCACATCCTACAATTTTGGGACGAACTAGAAGAATCTCAAAGAGAGATTCTCCTTAGAGATATCGAGACCCTAGATTTTGATAATATTCCAAAATGGGTTGAAACATACATTAAGAATAATAAGCCTCTAGAAGTTCCTAGCAATTTTGAGCCAGCCCCATATTTTCCAGCTAATGCAGATGATACTAACAAAGCTCTGTATGCAAAGGCAAAATCAATCGGTGAGGATTTTATACGTGCTAACAAACTCGGCGCTTTTATCGTTGCCGGTGGTCAAGGCACAAGGCTCGGCTACGATGGACCAAAGGGCAACTTTCCGATTAGCCCAATAAAAGAAAAGAGCCTGTTTCAGATCTTCGCAGAGACGATACTTGCCGCGCAAAAGAAATACAATGCCACAATACCGTGGTACATTATGACTAGCCCACTCAACAATGCACCAACAGTAGCATCTTTTGAGAAAAACAACTACTTTGGATTAGACCCGCAAAACGTGTTTATATTTAACCAAGCAGCAATGCCAAACTTCGACATGGATGGCAAGATTTTCATGTCTAGAAAATACGAGATAGCAAAATCTCCAGATGGTCATGGCGGAAGCTTAAAAGCCCTCTACCGAAGCGGTGCAGTGGAGAACATGCGCAAACGCGGAATAGAACAGCTTAGCTATTTCCAAGTCGATAACCCTTTAACTAATATTGTTGACCCTCTATTTCTCGGCCTGCACATATTACAGAATGCGCAGATGAGTTCCAAGGCCTTAAAGAAAGCTTATCCAACAGAAAAGGTTGGCAACTTTGCTCTAGTAGATGGCAAAGTCAGGGTGATTGAATATAGCGATCTCTCAGATGAACAAGTACAGCAAAAAAAGCCAGATGGTTCATTGGTATTTGAACTTGGCTCCATAGCAATACATATCATAGATAGAGAATTCATAGAGGAAATAAACTCCGATGGGTTTGCTCTACCACTACATAGAGCAATAAAGAAAATACCACACATAGATTCTAGCGGCAATTCAGTTAACCCAGATGAGCCAAACGGTATCAAGCTCGAGACCTTTGTTTTCGATGCCCTACCGCTAGCAAAATCATCTATCATTCTAGAAACGATACGTAAAGAAGAATTTGCACCAGTTAAAAACGCAACTGGGCTAGATTCACCTGAAATAACAAAGGCGATGATGAGTGAAAGAGGTGCAAAATGGTTAGAGAATGCTGGTATAAAAGTACCGCGCAAAAGTGATGGTTCACTCAATTGTACCATTGAGATAGCCCCATCATTTGCTCTTTCACCAGAAGATGTTGTTGCCAAAGCTGAGTCAATTCCAACCATTAATCCAAAAGAGAGATTATATTTAAGCTAAATACTCAAAATACACGTATCTGCGCATCGGCAATAAAGAGTAACCCTATTGGGGTTGTAATGTAAATTTGCAAGTAATTTCTCGCCACTTAAGGCAGATCTCAATGCCTGTAACATCTTACTAGAAATAGACTTACACAACATCACTAAGACAAGAGCATAGATTGTTAACACTACTTGGAAAAATTGGTGTTACTTTTCTGAATCCGTGATATACAATAAAAGCGGCTCGGTTAAAAACATGGCCTTGGGAGAAAGCCATTAACTCGAGTGCGGTGCGAGGCTTTTAGTCCTGCACAAATTGGGGAGATTGTGTATCTACAAGACTTAGGACGAAGATACCGCAGATCAAAATATCATACGATGCTACAGAGATGCTAGAGATATGCATTTTCTCTTCTCGTGGGCTTTCTATGCCCAAAGTGAAAATTAACACTTTTTAGGAGATATGGAAAATGAGAAAAGCGTTGTTTATCTCGATTGCGTCGCTGTTCCTTGTAGCATCCTGTATGGGATACTCGCTATCAGGAACAGTGTACTACGACGGAACTACAGTTGCCGTTCCGCATGCACAGGTTAGCGTTACTGCAACTGCCCCCGGCGGCGGAATTGCAAGTGTAACGGTAGTAGCTGATAATTTTGGAAGTTTTTCTGTATCATGGCCAGCAAATATGGTTGGCTACTCGATGAAAATCTCGGCGAACAATCCAAGTATGACAGCTTACGGAAAACTAAGCTGGACTGCATATAGCAATATTGAGTACAAGAGCGTGTATATCAAAACTGCATTTACAGTCGCTCCTGCCATTGATGTTGCCACCATGCCTGCTCACTGGACAAATTCTAGCCTAGACCCTGCGCGGGTAACAATACAGGCCAATAATCCGCTTCCAGCACCGGTCGCCAACGGGCAAATTAACTTTATGTTTAACAATCCGCTCATAAATGTCGTCAATGTTATTCCAGTTGCTCCCGATGTAGTAATCGATAGTTGGAGCATGCCAGTACCTGGGAAGCTAGAAGTTAACGCACATTTCGACCCACCTAAGGATCTCCCTGAATTCCCTGCAGAGTCGTTCTTTGACATATTCTTCGATGTAGATATTCCTGAAGATGATGCAGAGGAATCTATTATCACTATGGACGAGGCATCGTTTGAGCTGGTAAATGGAGATCACGTTCTAGCAACACCATCACAAACTCAAGTTCTCTTGGGTGAAGCGGATACCTGCAAAGCAGGCTTCTTAATTAGCAATGAAGAGCAATGGCAAGTACTTCTAGATGCAGCTTGGCCAAAAGTCAACATAATACCAATGGCACCAGCAGAGTGGAATGATTCTGATTGGGGATACGCAACTCAATGGGCAGAGTTCTTAGAAGAAGGCGAACCATACCCTCCTTCAACGGAGTTCTTGCCTCCAGAGTTAACCGTTTTCCCTGGTGATAACGACCCTACCGCAGACGATCCAGACGATGCTGGATTAGTAATGCGATGGGCGGACGAACAAGACCCAGACGGCGAATACGCTAGCGCTTGGAAGTTTGATTATGGCCTAGATCCAGATTTGTCAAACAGTATCATTACTGTTACCGCAACACCGCCAGCTGGCATAACAAACATCTCACTTGGAATGCAAGACGCCAATGGTAATATTCGCTCATGGCACTGGAGCTGCGGAGCTGGGGGAGCTCTACCAAGCAATGTTCCAACAACAATCACTATTGACACAACCATGACAGGATTAAACGCAGCAACTCCAGTGGCCACTGGTTACGCAAATAATCCAGCCTTCAACCTAACAACTGTCCAGTTTATCATCGCTGATGAGAATGGCAATTGGGTTGCATCGCAAGGAGTCCCTGCTCCCGGCACCACGACCGCTGCGCTTTGGAATTATTGGCATAAACTCTCAGTGAGACCAAAGACGACTGCCTACAAAGGCAATTATGTCAAATTCTCTCAGCCTCCAGAAGTTGTGGACCCAACAGCAAACTTGATCTATGGCTGGGATGTCAGAAGTATATTCCCTTACAACTACGACAATGGAATAAGCTTTACTTGGGCAGCAGACGACTGGAAATGCTATGATAATCGCCCAATAACCGACGTTCACTGGTGGGGCTCTTTCATTGGGTGGTCTCAGCCAAACTTGCCTCCACGAGTTCCAGACTACTTTATTATGGCCATCTGGAAAGATGTTCCGGCGGGTGAGAATTCACCAAGTCATCCAAAGCAATTGCTCTGGAGACATAAATGCGACAAATGGGTATGGAACTTTGCTGGTTACGACCAAGATCCTCGTGGCAAATACTACGGAGATTACAATCAACAATTATTTGGTGAAGCGCAGCAAGACGAGGCATGCTTCCAGTTTAATCAATTGTTAAGTCAAGATGATTGGTTCTACCAAGAGCCAATGGAAGAAGGGCAACCAAATGTATACTGGTTCTCCATTGCTGCAGTTTACGAAAATACACCGCTAGAAGAAATCAGATATCCTTGGGGCTGGAAGAGCAAGCCTTACGACAGCACAAAAGCACCGGATCCTGCCGTCGTAATAACCAGCCTAGATCAAGCAACGCCACCTTGGGATATAGCATCTATGCCTGGAAGTGGCGGACATATCACAACGGTTGAAGGTTGGTATCCATTAGTTCTACCAGACCCAAGCATATACCCAGATGGGGAGTGGTTTGATTTGGCATTTGAATTAACTACCAATGAACCTAAATGCCCGGGACTTGCGGCTGACTTGAATAAAGATTGTATTGTCAATCTAGCCGATTTTGCAATCCTTGCAGATCAATGGCTAGAATCAACACCATAGAGGTTAGGACAGAGCCAGGCTCTGTTGAATTTAGATAATAGCCGCCACCATGTTGAGTATTTAATCTTTTAACGTGGCGGCGGCTAGTTTTGTTTAGAAAGGATAGAGAAATGAGATTTTGTATCGTAATGGGAATCTTTCTGGCAATGTTTTGCCTAACGAATGCAAACGCAGCGCATTTTGAAGCAAATCACGAAATGACATACTGCAATTCTGACGCAACTATCAGCTCTGACTTTATGGAACCGCTATCAGATAGACATGACAATTGGGACGCGAACTTTAACAGTGCAATTTCAGACAATGAAGCCTCCGATCCAAATGGAACAATAGCCTCTCACAGTGAGAGCTACCTAGAATTTGAAATAGATGATAGCGAATCTGGAGATCATAACGCAGAAGTGTACATGTATATCGAATCTAGTTCCAATGCGATGATTGACAATGAAGGGGGCATTGAAGCAGACGCTTGGACAAACGCACAGACTGTTTCTCCGGGGTTTGCAACTGGAAACTTCTATACGATTATGCCAGACGAAGGAGAAGCGAATGGTGATTGGGTAGAAGTAAGCTTGACCTTTAACGCTGAAGTCTCGTTTGAGTCGCAGGGCGCTGCCCTAGCTGAAGCAATGATACAGGGCCCTGATGACAGCCCTGGCCACGCAGGGCCAATACTAATCACCAAAAACTGCGCAGACTTAGACGATCCTCAACCAGAAGAAATCGTTTATTCAATCAGCAAGAAAGTCGAGGGTGGAACCTATCAAGAAACCACAACGTTTCTTGCACAAATTGGTGATGTAATCGGAATTCATATACTCTCTCATGCACGCTGTACCGCACAAAATAATGGCGATCAAGGCTATGCTGACGCAGAAGCAGAGATTGCACTTACCATAACCGGTAGCGCAATACCTCCATTTGAACCTAGCATGGCCGATTTCGACAAAAACGGCATAGTCGATTTGGCTGATTTGGCAATGTTTGCCAGCGCTTGGCTCTGGCAGAATACACCTGACAATGACGACTGCGCAGACGCTATTGAAATTGAACTAAATCAAGCCATAAGTGGAACCAATGAAAATGCTACCGGAGCTCCTATGGATATTTGCTCAGAAGGAAGCGACGGCAAAGATGTGTGGTATTATTTCGTAAACTACGACAGTTCAACAGTTTATGTAAGTGTGACTCTCGATTTGCTAGATGCAACACTTGATACTTCTCTATCGATATGGACTGCCTGCGATGGATATGAGATAGACTGTATTTCAAATACTGATAGCTACAAGGGCCTATACGGAATAGAAGTCCCTCCGGGGGAGAAGATTTATATCCGCGTTGCCGGATATAGCGGTTCTTACCCTGATGAGGGAAGCTTTGATATTATGGTAACGGATGCGCCAATGTAAATCTTATTTTCTTTTCATTCAAGGTCAAGGGTATCCCTCAAGAACTCTCTTGGAATAAAGTTCTTGGGTTTCTGCCCTTGGCCTTGTTTTTTATAGACCAACAAATTCTACCTGACGCTAAGACTGAAACAACTAACCTCATCTAGTCACGACTTTCTGTTAGAAATCCCCTTCTTTTTATATCAAAATAACGCTGATATACGTTACGCACCTGTCAGTATAAAACGATATATCTCTTGGAATAGTGCTTTCTTTTACTTATAATGGGCGTCTTAATGCATGTTTAATCTTTTTTTGGGGTATTTAGAATATGTCTCGATCACTCGATCACCTAGACAAACTTGAGAATCAAAGCATCTTTATTATACGAGAAGCTTATAGTCAATTTAGAAATATCGCATTGCTGTGGTCTATTGGCAAGGACTCCACTACATTAATGTGGCTTGTGCGTAAAGCCTTTTTTGGCAAGATTCCCTTCCCAATCCTCCACATTGATACAACATACAAATTTAAAGAAATATACGATTTTCGCGACAAGTACGCTAAAGAATGGGGGCTCAATCTTATAGTTGCAAGAAATGAAGATGCAGTTGCAAATGGTATGGGGCCGGATAAGAGCAAGTTTGAATGCTGCAACCAACTTAAAACTATAGCCCTCAAGCAAGCCATTGCACGAGAGAAATTTAAGGCGCTACTTCTTGGTATCAGGCGAGATGAGCATGGAATTAGAGCGAAGGAGCGAGTATTCTCTCCAAGAGATGAGGATTTTGAGTGGGATTATAAAGACCAACCTCCTGAACTGTGGGATCAATACAAAACTAAAGCAACCGAAGAAGAACATCTGCGCGTACACCCATTGCTAGGCTGGATAGAAGTAGATATCTGGGACTATGTAAAACGCGAAAATATCCCTATTCCAGAGCTATATTTTGCAAAAAATGGGAAACGCTTTAGAAGTATTGGTTGCGAATGTTGTTGCGGACCTGTCGAATCGGATGCCGATACAATCGATAAGATTGTTCAAGAGCTAAAGACCACACAGATATCAGAGCGTAGCGGCCGTGCTCAAGACAAAGAAGACGACTATATGATGCAAAAACTGCGTTCGCTCGGATATATGTAATCAATTAGCTAACAATGAACTTATCAATCTCAATAGTAATTAGGGTAATATGAAAACTCAGACACCACTTAACTTTGTAATTGTAGGACATGTTGACCATGGCAAGTCGACTCTTATAGGTAGATTGTTATACGATACAAACTCTTTAGCTCCAGATAAACTTGCAGAAGTCAAAAAGATTTCAGAAGCCCATGGCAGAGATACAGAGTTTGCATTCCTCCTCGATCATCTCGAAGAAGAGAGGAAACAAGGTATCACAATAGATACGACACAAGTCTTCTTCAAAACCGAGAAGAGACGTTACGTAATAATTGATGCTCCAGGCCATGTAGAGTTTGTAAAAAATATGATTACCGGCGCATCTCAGGCAGAGGCTGCCGTGTTAATCGTGGATGCGGTTGAAGGCGTTAAAGAACAAACAAAACGCCACTCATATATGCTATCCATGCTTGGATTAAACCAAATTATAGTGGTTATAAATAAGATGGACTTAGTTGAATTTTCTCAAGAGAGATTCGATAAGGTGCGTAATGACATCCAAGAGTTCTTGGATTCTATAAATATTAAACCAAACCACTACATCCCAATATCGGGTATCAAAGGCGATAATATCGCCAACAGAAGTGGTAATATGGATTGGTATAACGGGCTCACTTTTATGCAAAGTCTTGACGAGCTTAAGAACAACCCTGCAAATATCGAGAAGGACCTAATCTTACCTGTTCAGGACGTATATAAAGTTGATGACAAACGTATCAATGTTGGCAGAATTGAGGCTGGAAAAATTAAGGCTGGGGATGCAATAAAGATTTTACCTAGCAATCAAGAGACAGCTATTAAATCGATAGAGAAGTTTTTAGAGAATACAGATGAGGCTCTCTCTGGTGAGTGCATTGGATTCACAACTCAAGATTCTGTGTTTTTAGACCGCGGCGATATCATCTGCCGCAGTGGCGCAGAACCAGTCGTTACAGACCGCTTTAGAGCAAACATGTTTTGGATGAGTAGAAAGCCTTTCTCGCAAGATGAGAAACTAATAATCCGCTGCGCAACTCAAGAAATTCGTTGCAAAATTGAAGTTATAGAAAAGCGAATAAACTCTTCAAGCCTAGAACTTCTCGAAGAGAATGCAGACAAGCTTGAAAACCTTGAGGTTGGCGAGGTTGTAATAAAGACAAAGAAGCCAATCGCGATAAAGAAGTTCAGCCAAGTTCAAGAACTAGGTCGTTTTGTTATGATTCTCAATGAAAATATTGTAGCTGGGGGAATCATAACAGAACTTGACTAATCGCGGAAGTTCTAGTCTGGGCAATACGAGTATTATCACAGGCGAACACTTAGAAAACATTGGACTAACATTTCATGAAAATAGATACTGACAAAAAGATAGTATTGATTGGTCTCGACGGCGTTCCATACAATATGATTGAGGAATTTTCTCAAGATGGAACAATGCCAAATATGGCAAAATTGATAAGCGACGGAGTCTTTAGAAAGAGCGAATCAACTATACCAGAGATTTCATCTGTTGCATGGTCGTCAACAATCACAGGGAAAAACCCAGGCGAGCATGGGATATTTGGGTTTACAGATTTACACAAAAATAGCTACCAACTAAAATTCCCAAACTTCAATGACCTAAAGGAAGAGCCATTTTGGCAGCAATGGGATTGTGAGAGCGTAATTATAAACGTCCCAAGTACCTACCCATCTCACGAGATAAACGGTGTGCATATCTCAGGCTTTGTCTCAATAGATATTAATAAGAGCGTCTCCCCTTCCTCATTGATACCAACTCTAATGGATATGGACTACCGCTTAGATGTGGACTCGTCAAAAGCGCATGAATCAATGGATTTATTCTTAGAGGATTTAGATAAAACTCTGTCGGCAAGGATTGATTGCTACAGGTATCTTTGGGCAAACAGGAGTTGGCAATTCTTTATGCTCGTCTTCACCGGCACGGACCGCTTGATGCACTTTTTGTACGAAGCCTACGAAGATAAGAATCACAAGTACCACGATAAATTCTTAGAGCACTTTAGAAAAATAGACAGTGTCATCGGTGAGATATCAGAAAGAATCTCTGATAAAGACACGCTCTTGTTAATGAGCGATCATGGTTTTGAGAGATTGGATTATGATGTATATCTGAACCGCCTCCTAATAGACGAAAACTTGTTGAGTTTCACCGCAGGGGCTAATCCATCACTCGAAAACATCAGTAATGACACAATAGCTTTTGTTATGGACCCCGGCAGAGTGTACATCAATTATTCTGACAAGTATCCACGTGGCTACGTTGACAGAGGCGATAAAGACAAAATAATCTCTAAACTAAAAACCCTCTTTAGTAAGTTAAAAATCTCCAACAAAAATGTAATAAGAGATATCTATACGAAAGACGAGATATTCTTTGGCAAATACATTGATGACGCCCCAGATCTAACTCTGGTAGCAAATGAGGGATTCAATCTAAAAGCAATGATGAAAACCCCAGGGCTATATTCAAAAGGCATATTCACCGGCAAACACACTCAGGATACTGCATTTTTGTTAGCAAAGGGAATATCAAGCGATGCCATAGGCGAAAAACCAAAAGTTTCTGATGTTCGAAGCATACTTGAATCAACGATAAAATAGAATATAATCAGCTCACGCATTAAACGGAATATGTGAAGTTATAAATTTATAAGAAGGAATGCTAATATGAAGACAAAATTCATTGCACCATTAGTCGCTGCATTTATCTTATCCTCGCTAGGAGGATGCCAAGACGCAAACAAGGCATCGCAAACAGAATCACAAAGAGTTCGTCAATTAAAGATTGAAAAAACGCAGCTAGTACAAGAATTTCAAGAGAAAGAAAAAGCTCTCAACGAAGAAATTGCCGACCTCAAATCTCAAATATCAAAGAGAGATCTAGCCATCAGAGAATATGAAAAGAAAGAAAAAGGGATGGCAGAGGTTGTTTCCAGAATTATGGAACAAATGAAAGAACAGCAAAAAAGGATTGATGCTCTTGAAGCAGCCAAGCATAGTCAAGCCCAAACAACTGAAACACCTGCAAAGATTGAAGCTAAACCACAACAGCAACCGACAGACGCCAAGACAGAAAACAGCGACATCTCTGCAAAATTAGAAAAATTAAAACAGCTACAAAAGAAAGCTGCTCAAGAAAAGAAATAGATAGCAAAATCAAGCCTCAGCTACTGTTTATCAGTGCTGGGGCTTTTTCCTTTTTCATCCAAAAGCATAAACGCTTTTAGTATTTCACCAACTTCTTCTAATCGTTTCTTCTCCTGCTCATCAGAGCCCTGCTTATCTTTAGATATATTTTCCAACGCCTTGAGTACCACTGCTGATTTTTTAGCCCTCTCTTGCGGTGTCATAACAACCTCTCTTTTTTCATGAGTCGCAGGCTTCTTATGAACCACTGGCTTTTTATGAGTAGCAGCTTCTTTACCCACAGCAGCATCATTTTTGAGTTTATCATGCACCATATTGGCAATTTTTTCAGGCGTTAGTTTTTCTTTATTATCAGCTTTAACCTCTAACGGCTTAGATTCCTTTAAGAGTTGCTTTACCTTACTCTCAGAAACTTCGAGAATGAGCTCTTTTGTTGCCGAACCTTCCTTGATAGCTATCTTATCCTCGTAAATACCTTCAATTACAACCCTATTGACAGTCTCTCCTTGGAATACCCATTTCTGCCCCGTACCGGGTAAATCAATGAGAGCCATACTCTTTTGAGGATTTGAAGTATTAACAGCCGTCCCAAGCAGCTTAAACTTCTTGTACAGGTTAGTTTTTTTGACTGGTTTTCTATTTTGCGTGATTTTTTTAGAGGCTTTCTTGTCTTTTTTCACTTCCTCTGGCGGATTTATCCTATTCGCAAACTCTTTCGCCTGCTTGACCAAAGGATTTTGCCCTGCAGTCATATCGCTGTGCGAAAGATTAGCCTTTTCTTTGCACCTCTCATACGCACCGGGAGCCTCTAATAGATTCTTAACACTACTATCGGAAAAGAAAGAAGAAATGCCGATATGGGCAGCTAGTACGATACTGACTGCTAGAATAACATAACTCGATATCTTAAAAGCCTTTAACATTTACAAATCATTCCCTAGACATAATCTCACAGGAGCCCAGCACAAGAGCTAATTCCCATCCCCGTATATAGTCCTAAATCGATTTATCGACATAATCTCTAGTTTGATTGAAAATACATTCTATTATTACACAATTGAAATTTCTAGATGATTATCTAAAATAACAACTTATTAAGTAATATCACAATATATCCGATTACTGTTGGTATAGGATAACTCTTGGGTATTAAAAATGGCAAATAAAGAAACACAAAACGAGAGTATAAGCTTGTTGGCTGATTCAGAGCGTATAGTTCTAGGCGGTTATACATATGACTGCGCAGAGAGTAAACGCCCTTCAAGAGCCTTTACTCTCGTTGAAATTCTAATAGTTGTAGCAATCCTAGGTATCCTAGCCGCAATCGTGATGCCTGAATTTCAGGGACACGTTCAAAAAGCAAAAGAATCATCTGCGAAAGACAATCTACGTATCTTGAGAAATGCGATAGAGGTTTATGCTGTTGACCATATGGACACGCCTCCAGGTTATCCAAACGACGATAGAACAAGAACCCCGAATTTCATGGTGATGGGTAGAAGTTTAACAGAAATCAATCATTACCTCCCTGAAATACCGGAAAACCCTTTCAATGGTTCATGGCAAATCAAAGTCTTACCGGACGATGAAACCTTTCCTACTGCCGCAGAACACACAGACCTCTACGGCTGGATATACCAACCAAAAACAAAGGAAATCAGACTCAACTGGAGTGGAACTGACTCTGAAGGCAACTCTTATTTTAGCTACTAAGAAGAAAGACTTCCGAATTATAGCTAAAATAAGCACTTTAATATTTGAAGATAAGGAAAATATCTGATGAAGAATTCAAAAGGATTTGGAGCAATTCTAATTCCAAGCGCAACTGTGTTTATCTCAAGCGCTTGTATTATGATTATAGAATTGGTAGCTGGGCGACTAATAGCTAGGCATTTAGGCTCATCACTATACACTTGGACATCTATTATTGGCGTTGTTCTAGCTGGAATAACAATCGGAAACTACCTTGGGGGCCGTATAGCAGACCGCTTCAAACCTGCAAAGACCCTATCGATACTCTTTGGGCTTGCTTCTGTTGCCTGCATAACAATAATAATTCTAAATAATGTTGTTGGGAACTGGATATGGTTATGGGAACTCAGCTGGCCAACTAGAGTATTTTTGCATATCACGATGGTGTTCCTACTGCCATCTACAATTCTTGGAACTATAAGCCCCGTAGTGGCTAAAATGGCGTTAGATAAAGGCTTCGCGACAGGAAGAACTGTTGGAGATATCTATGCTTGGGGTGCGGCTGGTAGTATAGCGGGAACCTTCCTAGCCGGATTCTTCCTCATAGCAGCTATGGGCACTATTGCTATCGTGTGGAGCGTGGCAGCAATCCTCATTTTCATAGGAATACTATACAGGCCTAAATTCATTCCTCTCTACATCTGGGCGATTGTTCTGGCTGTGTTGGCACTTATCAGCTACTCTTCAAAAGACTCTCTACATGATTTGGCTGTTTCTCTGAAATTAGATAAACCCAATGACTCTGCGGTTTTGTACGAAGATGAAACACCGTATTGTTATGTTGCAGTACGCAGACTCTCTGACAATCCAGATACTAGAGAATTTGTGCAGGATAAGCTAAGGCACAGCCACATCGTAATGAATGACATTACAAAACTTCAGTACTTCTACACAAACATCTACGCCGCATACACAAAAGCTAGAGCAAAAGGAAAAAAAAATCTCAATATGATGGTTATTGGTGGAGGAGGCTATGCGTTTCCTCAATATCTAGAGAAAAATTATCCCAATGCTAATGTAGAAGTTGTTGAGATCGACCCAGGCGTTACGAAAGCTGCATATGCTGCCTTTGGACTCTCAAAAAACACAAAAATAAAGACTATCACACTTGATGCAAGAAACTATGTAGACCAACTCCTTGAAGAATCCAGAAAGACTGGTAAAAAAAAACTGTATGATTTCATATACGAAGATGCAATCAATGATTTTTCAGTTCCATTTCAGCTCGTAACACGTGAGTTCAATGAGAAGATCAAAAGCATACTCTCCGACGATGGTATGTATATGATTAATCTAATCGATAGCTACGATAATGGCCACTTCTTGGGAGCTATCATAAATACTGTCAAAGAAACGTTTCCCTACGTACATATAGCAACAAACAAGGTTTCGCTACCTGACCTAAGAGACACTTACGTAGTAGCTGCTTCAATGAAGCCCTTTGACGCACCAGAAATGTTTAAAGAATTCAATCCAGAGCTAAAATTTAGAAATCTCGGGTCCAAAGACCTTGAGTATCTAAAGAAACAATCTGACGGCATCATACTAACAGACAACTACGCTCCAGTAGAAAACCTTCTTGCTCCAGTAGTAAAACAGAGCGCAAAAGAGATACTCGCAAGAAAATACCTATCCACTGCAAAAAAATACAAATCAGAAAATAAACTAGACAAAGCCATTAAGTATTACAAAATGGCAGCCAATTTAAATAAATCAATGACAACCCTCTGCTACAACGAGATTGGAACCATAGAGGCAAGAAGAAATAAGATTCCAGAAGCAATTGATGCCTTCAAATATGCAGTTAAGCTACACGATACAACTAAAAACGCACAGGACATTATCGGCGCGCTATGCATGAATCTTGGTATCCTCTACGAAAAATCAGGCGACTCTAAAAATGCCACATATTACCTCAAAAAAGCAATTACAGAATTCAACAAGGAATTAGCAGAAGATAAGGATTCATACATTCTTATGAATAGAATTGGCATTACATATTCAATGCTAGGAGACTTTGATAATGCCGCTGTCTTCTACACAAAAGCTCTGCGAAGCTCAAAAGGAAACCCAGAATACTTTGACAACTTAATCAGTGCATATGAAAAGGGAAAACGCTTTGATATGGCAATCGCTACCGCAAAACAATTACTAAGAATGCAACAAGCTTTTGGACGAACCAAAGACGCGCAGCTCACGCAAAAAAGAATCAAATACCTAGAATACCAAAAGAATAATCAATAATCGACCTTATAGGTTTTATAGACAACATCTCCCTGAGTGAGAACAAGATCTTGATATTTACCATAGATTGGATCATTAGGTATCTCACGCGGTTTTTGCCCTGGAATCTTTGCAACGCTGTGCTTGTAGCTAGTCCAGTAAGCATTCCAAGTTCCATCTTCACTAATCTCACCAACAAAGATATCTTTAGAATGGCCATCAACCACAGAATCACCTATTTCAAGATGGTAGCTGTCGATATTAATTATCACTGCTAGCTCTTGAGTTGTTGCATCATACGAAATGGTCCACTCTCCTGCTTTGTAAGTGCTGGTTTTATCCATCTTCATAGGCACTTCAACGGTTTCTAGAGGCTTGATTATAACCTTACCCATATCGTATTGAATCCACTTTAGAGAGCCATCTTTGTTAAAAGCAAATTCCCAACCAGTCTTACGATTTCGCCACACACCTTTAGCGATAAAAGCAGGGAATTTGTCAGTTCCAACAAGATCTACAATGCAAGATTGCTTGTCGCTAGTGTTACCCTGAATTGTTTGCGGCTTAGAGTCATCAACAGAAACGGCTTTTGTAACTTTTTTATTTTCACAACCAACGATAAATAACGATGCAAACAATACCCCAATCAAACAATATCTCACGCGACCAACCTTTCAATATGATTAACATTCGCACGCATTCTAGCAGACTTTCCATAAAAGTAAACTCTGCAGAACATACCGTTAATAATCGACCATCAAAGGAATAGCTGTAAAATAAAATCTCACCTAAAATCAATAAGTATAAAAAAAGGATGAGTATCTTTCGATACTCACCCTTCTTAATTGTAATCTAGTAATAATTATACTCTGTGGCGACGAAGTGCAAGACCACCAAGACCTAGAAGTGCTAATGTGATTGGCTCTGGAACAACATTAACAGTTAGTGGTGCACTAGCTCCCAGATTATTATAAGCATCTGACTCGATAACCCATTGCCCTTCTGCTTCACCTGTGATAGTTACCTTAACAACTCCTTCAGCTCTGTTTAGACCTTGCGTGTCAGCAATGTCAAAACTGAACCAACCTGGGTAAGCAGGTTCTAGTTGAGCAGTACCCAGATCACCCGCAGCAGATAGAGCCTCAACTGCTGTAATGTCAGCAACAACAGTTGGATCCATACCCATTGGGTTAGCAACCTTTAGATCAGCACCAGCCCAAACAGAAGTAGTCATTTGTGTGTTTGTTGTATAGAGATATACGTCAACTGACTCACCAACTCCAACCACAACATTGTCAATAACTGAGCCAGGTGCCTGAGGAGCATCAGTCCACACAAGAGCTGCACTTGCAAACGATGTTACGGCTAAAATCACTGCGATTGCAATTAATTTCTTCATCTTTTCATCTCCTTTAACTTTTCATCATCAATTAAATAAATACCTCATCCTAATTTGGATCACTTACAATCTTATCCTGTAGTATCTGTATACAGAACAACCTGAAAGTAACTGTAAAGAAAGACGGGAATCCGAAGAAACCCGTCTTTTCTGTGTTTTTTAATCTAGCAATGATTATGCCTTACGACGACGAAGTGCAAGACCACCAAGACCTAGAAGAGCGAATGTAATTGGCTCTGGAACAAGAACAGTTAGTGGTGCACTAGCTCCCAGATTATTATAAGCATCTGAACCAATAGTCCACATTCCAGCTGCTTCACCTGTGATAGTCACCTTAACAACTCCTTCAGCTCTGTTTAGACCTTGTGTGTCAGCAATATCAAAACTGAACCAACCTGGGTAAGCAGGTTCTAGTTGAGCAGCACCCAGATCACCTGCAGCAGATAGAACCTCAACTGCTGTAATGTTAGCAACACCATTGTAGTCTCCACCAGCCCAAACTGAAGTAGTCATTTGTGTGTTTGTTGTATAGAGATATACGTCAACTGACTCACCAACTCCAACCACAACATTGTCAATAACTGAGCCAGGTATCTCAGCAGCGCTAGTCCAGATAAGACCCGCACTTGCAAACGATGTTACGGCCAAAACCATTGCGATTGCGATTAATTTCTTCATCTTTGTTTCTCCTTTAATTCTTCATCATTAATTAAATAAAACACATCACTTTATATTTTGTTGAAACATAAAACTTTGCATTACTCAGCAACTTGACCACAGTCAGCAGGAGGTGTCATTTTCCAATTAGCGAGTAATATTGTCAAGTCGTTAGCACCAACGCGGTAATAACCTGTTTTTGCATTACCCTCTTGGGCATGATCAAAGTCTGCACCGATCCAAGGGTCAGTAGTAGGGTCAACATAATTTTGGTCTTTCCAACCATCTAACAATAGAGCTAGATCATTTGCACCAACGCTATAATAACCTGTCTTTGGGTTACCTTCTTGAGCATTGTCAGCATCACCGTGACATTGTCTGTTGTTCAACCAACTGTCAGGACGACCAAGTGAAATCCATAGATCAACGTCTTCTCCGATGTATGGCTCGCTAGGTTGATTAGGAATCGTGAAGTTCAATGGAAGGTTAGTAGCCATTGCAGGGTTAGTTGCGTCTGCTTTAACTACGCCACCGCGGATAGCGTTAGCAATGATTTGGAAATCGCCTTCGCCTTCAAGAACCATAAGATCGCCTACAAGAGCAGGAGCTGCGTTAGTAGCGTCCTCTAGGTATGCAGCTGAGTAGCAGAAGTCGCCCGCTAGAGGGTCAACCTGACCAGCTGATGCGATAGCTGCCCAAGCAGTACCTTCACCGATTACATAACCATCGCCAGCAACCTCGTCGCTAGCAGCATCAATAAATACGTTGTAACTTGCATCTACAGCAGTAGCAGCAGTAATTGTACCACCTTGAGATACGATATCGAGTGCAAAAGCACATGGAGCAACACCATCAGCAGTTGCATCGTAACCGATGGTAACCTGACCGTTTACGCTGTCATCGATAGTAATATCGAGAGCCATTGCTGGCACAACGAAAGCCAGAATCGCCATTAATGACAATAATCTCTTCATTTTGTTTCCTTTCAAATCTCTCTTTTCAATTCATCTTTTCTAATACCCTCGGGCAACACACCCAAGTAGCAGTTTTGGTCGAATCAGTTTTATAGGGAGTAGAAGGAACGGAAAAACAAGGAATAAAGGTCATAACAAAACCAAAATCACCTGTTCTTTTGCTACCCTCTTCTCTAAACGGCGTTCAAGGATACTAAAAACATCCATACACCGTTAACATTCACTTTCAGAATAGCCTGAAAGTCATCACTCTAGTAATATACAATTTAAACAAGAGCATTGCAAGAACTTTCTAACACCAGCCGCCTGCATCGTCCGATAATTTAGGCGATATCGCCACTAATTTATCAGCAATACGTTTAAAACAAGGCTCAACGGGAATTAATTGCGCTATCCACACTGCTAAGGCCCTTTTTATGGGAGCACAAAAAATATTTTTTTATTGATAAATCCCCATTTTTTTTCACTTTACCCGAAACATTGGCGAGCTACACTGATATATACTCAGATAGAAACCAACTTGTTCTAACTTAAATTGAAGAACATCTAGGGTTTTGAATGGATTCTTCAAGATTTGCTGGCACAACACTACAATTAGCTGTTTGTGGCCGGAGTTCAATTTAGTTTTTTTGACTTTTACCTTTACATGTTTCCTAGTATATTCACGTTATGATTCTCAATATATTCAAAGGACGATTTCCGATTCTACGGGCAATAATGCTCTTAGCTGCATTATCGCTACTAGGAATCGGTTTGTTGTGTATTTATGCTGCAAGACCAGAAGCGGCCTTCTGGAAAAAACAGTTGGTGTACGCAATAATTGGCGCCGGATGCTTTGTAGCTATAAATTTGATACACTACAAAGATCTTGGCCCCCTTAGCTATTGGATATACGGCATTGTCTTAGTTGTTTTGTCTATTTTACTAGTTGAAAAATTCACGCTAAAGCTTGGCTTTGCAATGCCAGCCTTCTGGAGACACACTGTTCCGTATATTAATGGTGCAAGACGATGGATTAAGATTGGACCTATCCAATTACAACCGAGTGAATTCTGTAAGATAGCCTATATATTAGCGTTGGCTTGGTATCTAAGGTTTCGCTCTAACTACCGCCATATGAGTAGCTTAGTCGGCCCATTCGCTCTGACGCTTCTAGCGATGATCCTTATTCTTTTGGAACCTGATCTTGGAACGGTTATATTAATGATGCCAGTGCTTTTCTCGATGCTGTTTGTAGCGGGAGCAAAAAGAAAGCATCTTCTAGCGATAATTGGCCTTTCAATACTAGCAAGCCCTATTTTATGGATGAATATGCATGACTACCAGAGAATGAGGATATCTAGTGTAGTGTTGCAGATTGAGCCCGTTTATGAAGCAGCACAGAAGCACGAAACCTTAGCTAAAATACTTGCAGGTAATAGCGCAAATCTAATTAGATGGAAAAAAGACAAGGGCTATCACCTACGACACTCAAAATATGCAATTTCTAGCGGTGGAATAACAGGATATGGTTTTAGGAAAGGCCCTTATCTTGAAGAAGGCCACACACACCTACCCGAAGCGCACAATGATTTCATATTCGCACTTATTGCGCATCAATGGGGATTGCTAGGCTGCCTTGGTGTTTTTACTCTATATATTATACTCGCAGCATGTGGGTTGGAGATAGCTTGGTTAAACACCGATCCATTCGGGAGGTTAGTGGCTGTTGGGATTGTTACTATGTTTATGGTGATGGTACTTGTGAACGTGAGTATGACGCTAGGACTAATGCCAATCACTGGATTAACCCTGCCATTCGTAAGCTATGGAGGCTCGAGTTTGATTGTTAGTATGACAGCGCTTGGACTATTAAATAATATAGGTAGAGACAGACCGTTTTCATTGGCTGGCAAAGCTTTTGAGCATGATAAGAACAACGCTATATAATAGATGCCTCTAAAAATCCATTTTGGCAGACAAACGAACCTTTTTGTCGCCGGAGGCATCAGGCAAAAGCAATCCTTTCTACTAATAAGATTAATTGCCTCTAGAAATAAAAGACGCTTGCAACTTTTGTTGCAAGCGTCATAGTGTCTTAACTGCCATGTTGCTTAGTCAGAAGATGCTCCATCTTTGATTTCTACCATATCTATTTCAAAGATTAAGTCCTTTCCTGCAAGAGGAGGATTGGCATCAAGGAGGATGTGCTCGTCAGTAACTTCAGTAACAGTAACCGTTATAGGCATTCCATTTGGGTGTTGCATCTGCAAAACCATACCAACCTTTGGATTGATATCTTCTGGCACTTCTTCCAACGGAACCTTAGCAACCATCTCTTCTCTACGTGGACCATAAGCATCTTCACAGGCAATTTCGATTGTTTTTTTATCACCAACGGCCATTCCAACAACTCCAGCATCAAAGCCTGCAATCATCTGACCTGCACCAACTGTAAATTCAAGCGGGTCTCTATCTTGAGAACTATCAAAGACACTACCGTCTTTAAGGGTTCCTGTATAATGCACCTTTACCACGCTACCTTTTTGAGCTACTGACATAATATTCCTTGCTATTCTTAACTATTCTTATTTGTCTTAATTAACAACGTGGCTATAGTAGCATCTCTTTGGCAATAGCACTACTCTTTTCTTTACCAAATAATAATTCAACCAGTTTTAATGCAAACTCAAAGGCGACACCAGGACCTTGCGCTGTAACGCAATTACCATCAACAACAACTCTCTTTTCAAGGGTTGCGTTGTCCTCTATCTTTTCTATCAGAGAAGGATAACACGTTGAACATCTTCCATCAATGAGACCGTGTTTTTCTAAGACTATTGCAGGCGCAGCACATATTGCAGCGTACAATCTGCCGTAATTTTCTTGGTTTTTCAGCATTTTTATCAATGGCTGAGAATCGCTTAGCTTTTGCGATCCCGGCATTCCACCGGGTAGAACAATTAAATCAAACGTATTGTCCACACAGACCTCTATAGGCGCATCGGCAACAAGCTTGACTCCTCTACTAGCAGTAACAGCCAAAGACTCCTCTACAGATGCAACGGTAACATTTGCCGAGGCCCTGCGCAAAACATCAATAACAACAACAGCTTCAATTTCTTCTACTCCGTTAGAGATTGGAACAAGAACTGTTTTGGACATTTAAACTTCCTTTCAAACTTTGCGTAGCTTTTTAAAAGCGTTAATTAAGCCATTAGTAGAACTGTCGTGAATGGTGACCTTGTCGCCATTCTCTAGTTCTGGTAATATTTTTCCAGCTAGCTGTTTGCCAAGTTCAACACCCCACTGGTCAAAACTAAAGATATTCCAGATAACACCTTGAACGAATATTTTATGCTCGTACATCGCTATCAATATGCCAAGAACTCGTGGCGTTATTTTAGAAACGAGCAATGAGTTTGTCGGTCTATTGCCTTCAAATACCTTGAACGGTTTCAATCTCTCTATCTCTTGCTTACCTTTGCCCATAGCTTTTAGTTCGGCTTCAACTACTTCAGCGCTTTTGCCTACCATCAAAGCCTCTGTCTGAGCAAAGAAATTTGCTAGTAATTTGTTGTGGTGATCGCCTAGAGGGTTATGGCTTTTCGCTGGTGCTATAAAATCGCATGGAATAAGCTTGGTGCCTTGGTGAATAAGTTGATAGAAAGCATGCTGGCCATTTGTTCCGGGTTCGCCCCAGACGATAGGGCCTGTTTGATAATTAACGGGATTTCCATCGCGATCGATGCTCTTTCCGTTGCTTTCCATATTGCCCTGCTGAAAATAGGCAGCAAAGCGATGTAGGTATTGGTCGTAAGGTAAAATAGCTTCGGTCTGGGCGTTAAAAAAGTTGTTATACCAAATTCCTATTAAGGCAAGGATTACAGGGATATTCTTTCTAAAATCGGCGTCTCTAAAATGACAATCCATTGCGTAGGCGCCATCAAGCAATTCAGTAAAGCAATCATAACCAATCGTTGCTACTATTGACAATCCTATGGCAGACCATAAAGAATATCTTCCCCCAACCCAATCCCAGAACACAAACATATTTTCTGGTGAGATACCAAACTTTTCAACCTCTTCTTTGTTCGTTGAGACTGCAACAAAATGCTTGCTTACAGCTTCTTTCTCTTTGCATTCTCTGAGAAACCAATCTCTGGCACTAAAGGCGTTTGTCATAGTTTCCTGAGTGGTAAACGTTTTTGATGCAATAATGAAAAGGGTTGTTTCTGGGGAAAGCTTCTTGAGCGTTTCACTGATATGAGTTGCGTCAACGTTTGATACAAAATGCGGAGTAATGCCTTTCCAATATGGCCGAAGTGACTCGGTGACCATTACGGGCCCCAAATCTGAGCCTCCGATTCCAATGTTGACTATATCGGTGATTGGCTTTCCAGTATAGCCGAGCCAGTTTTGATTGTGAATCCTTTCCGAAAACTCTCTCATTTGATCAAGAACCCTATTGACTTCTGGCATCACATCAACACCGTCAACAATTACTGGCTGGTTAGAGCGATTGCGCAGTGCGGTATGCAGTACTGCCCTATTTTCAGTTTCATTGATCTTTTCTGCGTTAAACATAGACTCTATTGCACTTTTTAGAGAGCATTCATTTGCTAGCTCAATGAGCAAATCGAGAGTTTCTTTTGTTATGCGATTTTTCGAATAATCTAGTAGCACGCCCTCAAACTCTATAGAGAAGTTCTCGAATCTGGCTGGGTCGTTATTGAACAAATCAATCATCTGCACATCTTTTAAAGCGTTGAAGTGATTGAGGAGCTTCTGCCACGTGGCTGTTTGGGTTGGATTAACTCGTTTGAGCATTTTGTTTTCCATGTTTAAGAGATTATTTTTACTGACAATGTATCAAAAGATATTCATATTGTAAAGGCTGTGGTAGTAGCCCTTCATATCAAGTAATTCGCTGTGTTTGCCCTGTTCGACAATCTCACCTTCGCGCAGCACATACAGATAATCTGCATTACGTACGGTTGAGAGCCTGTGCGCTATAACGATTGTGGTGCGCCCCTTACTTAGCAATTCGAGCGAATTTTGAATTAGAGACTCGCTCTCAGTATCTAGAGAACTTGTCGCTTCATCAAAGATAAATATAGGAGGATCCTTCAAGAACACTCGTGCGATAGAGATACGTTGCTTTTCTCCACCAGAAAGCTTTACGCCCCTTTCGCCAACTAGAGTGTCAAAGCCATCTGGTAAGGACATAATAAAATCATAGATATTTGCTTTTTTGGCAGCGTCTATGAGTTGGTCTTGAGTTGCATCAAGTTTACCATACATGATATTTTCGCGAACGGTAGAATCGAAGAGAAATACGTTTTGCTGAACAATACCTATGTTCTCCCGCAAGAATTTTTGCTTGAGCTTCTTTATGTCTACCCCATCAATCTTAATGCTTCCTGATGAAGGCTCGTAGAATCTTGGGATAAGAGAAACTATCGTTGACTTACCAGCCCCGCTTTGACCGACTATCGCTACCGTTTTGTGGGCATCAATATTCATATTGATATTTTTCAAGACAAGCTCGCTGTCTGGTGAATATCTAAAACTTAAGTTTGAAATCTCAACTTGCCCATCTATCTTTTCTAGGGTAATCGCATCTTTAGAGTCTACTATATCTGGCATTATATCCATTACTTCAATGAATCTCTCGAAACAAGCAGAGCCCTGTTGAAATTGCTCTGTGAAATTGACGAGCCTTTGAATGGGCCTTAAAATCAGATGAATGTATAAAATAAACGCTATTAAGTCGGCAGTTGTGATTTGCCCCATATTAATCAGGATTACTCCAGCACCAACGACGACAAAATAGTATGTTTCAGTCAAGAAGCTCATGCCGGAGAAGAAAATAGCCATTATTCCGTACATATCTTCTTTTGCCGTCTTGAAACTAACGTTTACGCAGTCAAACTTTTCAATTTCTTCCTGTTCGTTAGCAAATGCTTTAACTTCACGAATCCCCTGCACCGAATTTTCTACAGAACTATTTATATCTGCAATTTTTTTACGTACACGCCTAAAACCTCTGCGCATCATACCGCCATAAAAGACTCCCCACAAAATCATGGCAATTAATGGGATTATGGCAATTGTGGCTAGTTTGGCTGAGAACGCAAACATCGCCACGAATGCACCAACAATCATACATACTGAAATTACTAAGTCCTCAGGAGCGTGATGCGCTATCTCGGCTATAAGATTGAGGTCGTTTGCTATGCGACTTACTAAGTGGCCTGTTTTAACGTTGTCAAAATAACTAAAACTGAGCTTCTGGATATGCGCAAAAAAGTCTGCTCGCATATCAAATTCAATGCGAACGCCAAGGACGTGTCCCCATCTTACTCTGATGTACATCAATGAGACACTAATTAAAATCAAGACAAACATAACAACTAACACTTTTGTGATTGCCGAGATATTGTTTTCTGGCAAGTAAACTTGAACAAGCCTTCTCGTCAGAAAAGGAACAACAATAAGCAATAGTGAGCCAAAAATAGCGGCAGCCATATCGAGGAAGAAAAGTCGCAAATGCGGTTTGTAGTATTTTAAAAATCGCGCAAGCATAGTGAACTCTTAAAAGTGTTAAAAAAATTAGCCTGAAATTGCCAATAGGCTAGCGAGTGTTATCCAAAAAGTCAAGCGAACCAAAACCACATACAATACTATCACAAATTACCCATATTAACATATACGACAAAAAAATAGCTAAAAAGGCTTTTTCATGGGATAAAAATCTCGAAAAACATAAAAAAACCGGCTATTATTATCGCCACGTGGACAAATGGCATCTGTGTTTCTCAAGGCAATACTTCCACGAACAGTATCGAAACTGCTACAGGAGTTAAACCATTAACATACAAGGGATTGGGAAAGCCTGTTTAATTTGCAGTTGCAAGGAGATAGTACTTTAAGGTTAGAGCTTGGCCGACGCAACTCGTTTTTAACAAACCGAGAAGCTTCACTGTTTTGTTGCATACATTGCAAATATCAGCGTATATCCCAGCGAGTATATAGCGAGTATATAATGATGTTTAAAAGGAGTGAATAATGATTTCAAGATTGCGAAGGGGTTGGATACTAACAAGTATCCTTGTTATTGCTATCGCAGTAACAACACAAGCAGCCACGGAGACTGCTGCACAAACAGATGCAAACAGTACAGAAAACTCTGGTCTGTACGCGAGTTTACACTTAGACAAGCAAGCACATAAGCATTTTAGCAGCGATTCTATGGATTGGTTCCACAATCCTGCAGATGGATTGACCATGACTTTAGACACACGCTTGCGTTATGTATATGGCTGGAATGTCTATATGGACAATTCAAATAATGGTCACCTTGTTTTTGGGCGTTATCGTAACCGTTGGGGTCAACAGCTTAAGATAGACGATAACACTACCGTTAACAGCAGACTCGTTTGGGAGTTCAGAACTTGGGATGAGCCAAGCAGCAAACCTTCAAGTACCGATTTTGATGAAATCATCTTTGATAGGTTGAATGTTCAAATCAAGAATTTCCTTGATATGCCAGTGACAGCAACTATCGGTCGTCAGGATCTGATCTACGGAACTGGCTGGTTGGTTCTTGATGGTACACCACTTGATGGATCGCGAACAATATTTATGGATGCAACAAAATTTAGCTGGAAAGTCGATGAAGACACTAAATTAGATTTGGTTTATATCAATAACCACGCATCTTCTAATAAATGGTTAAAGCCTATTAATAGCCGCGATAGATATCTAACAGAGCAAGATGAAGAAGGCTTTATCGCTTATTTAACAGATACGTCTATTAAGGATACAAAACTTGAAGGTTACTTCATGTACAAACATGATAGTGCTGTAGACTCTCCAGCTAGAAACTTTTCACCTGCATTGGTTAATGCTTGGAGTAAAGACGCTGAAATATACACATTGGGTGGTGCAATACAAAAGAAGGTCGATGATAATTGGTCGTTCCGCTGTGAGGGTGCTGGTCAGTTCGGACACAAAGAAGGCGCAACTTTAAAAGCATTCGGTACAAAAAACAGACTTACCTACAGCTTTAACGATAAATACAACAATCAACTTCATGCAGAGTATGAATACCTCTCTGGTGATGATGAATCAACTTCAGCAAATGAAGCGTTTGATCCTCTCTGGGGTGAGTGGCCACAATTCTCAGAATTGTATGTGTATTCCTATGCGAAAGAGAGTGCCATTGGAGAGACAACAAACCTCCACAGATTGGCACTTACCCACAACTTTAATCCGTACAAGGCCGTACGCATAAAGACCGCCTACCACCTCCTTTGGGCAGCACAGGACACAAAGGGTTCTACCTCAGTATTTAATGGTGGTAGCCACACCTTCCGTGGTCAATTGTTAACTTGCTGGCTAACATACTCTTGTTGTAAGCAAGTTAAAGCTCACATCGTTGCTGAATACTTTATGCCTGGAAACTACTACGCTGATGATTATAGAGGACACGCAGCTTTTGTTCGTGCAAACCTAGAATACACATGGTAAAAGACCGTTAAGAACCATACAAATATTAAGGGAGCTTAGTCGTTAGACCAAGCTCCCTTTTTTTTACAACCTGTAGTAAAATCACTCTAATAGGTTACGCCTGTTAAGTAACTTTCACTATTAAGGTAATTGCAAACATAATCTCTAACTGCATCTTCAAGTGGAGTTATAGGCTCGTTGTAGCCTGCCTTGAGGATTTTTGACATATCTGCCTGTGTAAAATATTGATATTTGTCTCTTAGATGCTCTGGCATTGGAATATATTCAATATTAACCTCTCTATTCATTGCATTAAATGTTGCTTTGGCTAAGTCGTTCCAGCTTCTGGCCTTAGCGGTGCCGATGTTGAAGATGCCATTTACGTTGTGGTTATCAAGGAAGAATAGCACCATCTTAACCACATCTTTTATGTAGATAAAATCACGCACGAACTCACCATCTTTGTAGTCTGGATTGTGCGATTTGAATAGCTTAACTTTGCCAGTTTCATTTATCTGCTTAAAGGCTCTTAGTACAAAACTTATCATGCCAGCCTTGTGATATTCATTCGGTCCATAGACATTGAAAAACTTTAGGCCTACCATTTTATCTATCATGCCTGTTCTTATTGCCCATTGGTCGAACATGTGTTTGGAGTAACCATACATGTTTAGAGGTTGGAGCTTATTTATGAGGGCGTGATCATCGCTAAAGCCTTCGCTGCCATCACCGTAAGTTGCGGCGCTCGACGCATAGATGAACCTTGCTGAAACACTCTCTGCCCAATTTGCAAGAATAGTAGAATATTCATAGTTGTTTTTTACTAGGTATGAGCAGTCTGTTTCGGTAGTGCTTGAGCAGGCTCCCATGTGCAAGATAGCTTCGACATCGAATTCTGGCTCATCACTTATGAAGTGTAGGAAATCGCTCTTCTCGATATAATCCGAATATTGAAGATTACGCAAGTTTTTCCACTTCTCATCGGTGCCGAGCTCATCAACAATTATTATGTCTTTGATACCGCGTTCGTTAAGGCCTGCTACCAAAGCAGAGCCTATAAAGCCTGCGCCACCTGTTACAATTATCATACAACATCCCTTACAACTTAAAAGAACAAATGCTACTCTTTATTTCTTGAGACTAAACTCAAGATAGAGATGTGTCAATTGAATTTCTGCAATATGGCGCATCTTAGAGTGTTTGGGGAGGATGCCTTTTTTCTATTTAGGCAAGATTATTTTTGCGCATAAAGATGGCCAGCCCACGCGGCTGGCCTAGCAATCAAGAACTACATTTTGTAACAATCTTTTCTCGTGTGATTAGCACAACGCAAGATATGTTGCTGCGGCTAAAACGAGAATTTTCTTTTTCGTAGCTATAAATGGTAGCCACGAACCGTAATAAAAACTCTTCATCGTCAATCTCCTTTAAAACACGCGGCAACAACTCTTCTTAGTTAGTTGTTACAGTAACAGTATAAAAATTAAAACGATTCAAAGCAAGCTCATTTTATTGACTAGCACACCCTAAAACACCTCTAACAATACTGATATCGCCGTTAATCAATTAAATCTTTAGCAAGGGCCGATAATATAG
>JALWYQ010000044.1 GCA_027078365.1 Phycisphaerae bacterium | reverse complement strand
CCTTCATGAACATAACCGCAATTCCTACAAATCCAACGAGACTTTGTATCTTTACGAAAGACCTTACCTTGCTCTATATTTCTCTTCAAGGCAAGAAATCTATCTCTATGCCTCGCTTCAGCAACCGCAATCGCCCTAAACGTCGCAGCTATCTGAGAGAAACCCTCTTCTTCAGCAACCTTGGCAAACTCTGGATACATAGAAGTTGTTTCGTGATCTTCACCTGCCGCTGCTGCGATGAGATTTGAAACTGTATCACCGATGGTTCCAAACGGAAAGGCTGCATTAACAACAACCTCGGCCCCATCCATATACTTAAACAACCTCTTAGCATGTTCTTTTTCTTGGTTTGCCGTTTCTTCAAATATCGCTGCGATTTGGACAAGACCTTCTTTTTTAGCAACGCTAGCCGCATAGGTGTAGCGATTTCTCGCTTGAGATTCACCCGCAAATGCGGTCATTAGATTCTGTGCTGTTTTGCTATCTTTAAGTTCCATATTTCTTCTCCTACAGATAGGTTGATTAAACCATTAAGATTCCTGCTCTTGGCAATCACTGCAAAGACCTTCAAAATAAACGCTACTTCTAAGGACAGTACATTTATCTTTCAGGAATTCAGGAGTTTCTATGTTATCAAACTCGTCACAATGAAAATCAAGTATTCTCTTACATTTTATACAGCGAAAGTGCTGGTGGTTATCCAAGACAGCATCGTACCTGCGCACATCACCGGTACCCTCAACTACAAACGCAACCCCAAGTTCGGCCAAGGTCAACAATGTACGATTTACAGTATCCAAAGACACACTCGGCATCACACTACTAACCGTTCGGTAAACACTCTCAGCACTTGGATGGTCTTTCGAGTCAAGTAGTGCTCTGTATATTGCCACCCTTTGCGGAGTAACCTTTAGGCCAACCTCTTTACATCTTTGCCTAAATTGCTCAACCATTTCATCTGCTTTAGGGTCACTCATTATTTCGGTCATCTTAATCTCTCCTAAATAAGTACAGATACTATATCGGACAGACAACGGAAGGTCAACAATAAAACTATACCATTTTAGTGTTTTTTATTAAAATTCACCACCAACCTTAGTTTTTCCGCAACAAACACGTCCACAGACCTCGAAATCAACAATGAAGAGTCTTGGCTTGCCCTGATTCTGCGCATAAATAGTTATGATTTTTTTCAAATTTAAGTTAGCAATACAAATGAAGCTGGTATAATTCGAAAGAATTAAAGTTTCCCTCAAATAAACGAAAAGCAATCAAGAAGGAGATTTGCTATGGAAGATATTCAGAAGAAGAAAAATGGTCAACCGCTGATTCTCGCTGCCATAATAGCAATATTTATAGTCGTGGTATTAGGGTTAAATAGCATAAAACATCAAAACGTAGCAGGCTTGGAAGAGCTAAAGAACAGCTACCCCATCATCTCAGCCGACCTTAGCCCGCTAGGCGAGCCATACAACAATATCCCAGGCTTGCCTTGCACTTTATTTATAGACAAGCAAGGCAAGGTTAAGGCGATGCTAATAGGTGCCGTAGAGCCTAAACTCGCAATCGCCATTATTGAGTCAGATAAGGCTCCACTACAAGTTATCAATCCACGCCAACTCATAAACACTCACTCATACGGCAAGATGGCACCAGATTTTGTTGTCACTGACATAAACGGAAATACTCACGAGCTCAGCAAGCTAAGAGGCAAAGAAGTAATGATAACTTTCTGGGCTACCTGGTGCAAATATTGTCGCCTTGAGATGCCAGATCTAATCAAGATGCGCAAAGAAATACCAACCGAAAAGCTAGAGATGCTCTCAATCTCAAATGAAAGTGAAAGAACTATCAAAAATTTTGTAGAAAATCCTTACATATAGAAAGAACGGATTTATGAGTAGCGAAATAATACCTAAAGAGTTTATCAACAAACCAGCAGACTACCCAAAAGACCTTAGCTATGCGCAGATAAGAGAAACAATATCAGATTTAATGGGTGAGTTTGAAACTCCAGAGGTTGCTCTTGATATTAAGATATTAGACGAGACACTACTGGAAGGAGATATTGTAAGACAGACTCTCGAATATAGCGTCGCTAAGGGCGAGAGGGTTAGAGCCTTTCATCTCTTTAAGACCGATCTTGCAGATGACGCTCCAGGGCTACTATCAATTCACGGCCACGGCGGCGAGGATATTTTCCCTGTCGGCAAAGCCTTTCATTGCAATAGCGACCCCAATGACCCAAATCAATACAGCTATATTGCCGCATTGAATGGTTTTAGAGTTTTAGCACCAGACGCCCTATGCTTTGGAGAAAGAAAGGCAACTTGGGGATATTCAAGCAACTTCTTTGATGAAATCAACACACATATGGAGCTAACAGCTAAAGGAAAGAGCCTAGCATGGAAGGCCCTATGGGATAATTCACGCGCAGTTGAGGTGCTAGAAAATTTGGGCGTAAAAAAAATCGGCTCTATCGGCTGGTCCGGCGGAAGCACACAGGGCTATATGCTCGCTGCGCTTAACGAGAAGGTCATGGCGAGCGTGTGCTTTTTTAGTTTCGTAACGCTGCGCCACCAATTCTACCAATACAGATGTTGCCACTGCCTCTATCACTTTTTGCCAAATATGATTAAGGCAGGTATCGACTGGGACCAAGTTGTTGCATTGGTTGCACCGCGCAAAATCTTCCTAGGCTGGGGCGCACTAGACGCCGGTACACCAGAGGATATGTATAGAGCCTTTGTCGATGCAATAGAAGCTCGCTGCAAAAAAGAGAACCTACCAAAATCAGTATTCACATTCGAAGAAAAAGACCACGCGCACGAGATAACACCAAAAATGCTCAGCGCAGCGATAGATTTTCTGAAAGAGAATTTGTAATCCAACTAAAGGTGTCAGACACCTTTAATTACACATCGCTACACGTTATAGAATTCTCTATACCATTTAATGAACTGCTCAACGCCATGCTCGATGCTTGTGTTTGGTTTATAATCCAAATCTTCTTGCAAGTCGGTAACATCTGCCCAAGTTGCAGGAACATCTCCGGCTTGCAGTGGCAACATATTCTTCTCGGCAGTCTTACCGATACTCTTTTCGATAGCCGAGATAAAGTCCATAAGCTGAACTGGTGAGCTATTGCCAATATTGTAAACCTTGTACGGTGCTTTAGAGCATGATGGATCTGGTTTTGCGCCGCTCCAGCTATCCTTGCCCTTTGGTGGGTTATCAATTACGCGCACCACACCCTCAACAATATCATCGATATAGGTGAAGTCGCGTTTCATCTTGCCATAGTTAAACACATCGATTGGCTTATCTTCAAGGATCGCCTTAGCAAACAAGAACAGTGCCATGTCAGGTCTGCCCCAAGGGCCATAAACCGTAAAGAATCTAAGACCGGTTGTTGGTAGGTTGAAAAGATGAGAATAGCAATGCGCCATAAGCTCATTACTTTTCTTGCTAGCTGCGTAGAGACTAACAGGATGGTCAACATTATGACTCGTTGAAAATGGCATTGTCTCATTCAAGCCATAAACACTTGAACTACTCGCATAGGCAAGATGCTCAACTTCATTATGACGACAAGCCTCAAGGATATTTGTAAAGCCAACTATATTTGAATCGATATACGCTTGAGGATTCTCAAGAGAATAACGCACACCAGCCTGCGCGGCTAGATTGCAAACTCTATCAAATTTCTCTTGAGCAAAAAGCTTATCGAGATTTTCTTTATCTTCTAAGCCAAGCTTAATAAACTTGTAGTTATCATATTTACTACTACTAACAAGCT
Organism: Phycisphaerae bacterium; assembly: GCA_027078365.1. GTDB lineage: Bacteria > Planctomycetota > Phycisphaerae > Sedimentisphaerales > Sedimentisphaeraceae > S145-28. The sequence continues at coordinate 91,364 of JALWYQ010000044.1, read as the reverse complement.
CATTATAGGCTGGATCTTTTACGATTCCAGTATCTTCGAGCCTACCATGCTTAACACGGATATCATAATAATCATTAATAACATCAAGACCGACAACCTCATCACCGCGTTCAAGCAATCGCTTTGCGAGATGATAACCAATAAAACCAGCTGTACCTGTTACTAATATCTTCATTTTTTCTTCCTAAAAACACGAGTACCGTCTCTGCCGTACTCTTAGTTAATTCACTAATAATGCCACTTATCGACACATCTAGGTTACCTATATCGACCAATATGGCTAGCCTGCGTTAAATTTTACGTTAAAATAGGTAAAATATGTTATGATGTTTGTTGAGTCCATTCTACCAGCTGAGCAAATCTTTGCGCCACTGCGGTAAGCCTTTTTCAATTACCATTGTTACCTGTTTAATCTTGGCTTTCATTATTGATTCGAGCGGAGCAATGTCTGCATCTAGGCGCAAGCTTAGATCTAAAAAGTCAACTCCTTCAATCAGCTCAAGCGACTCTTTGGCTATTTGCAACTCCTCAGACGCAATCTCTTCCATGCGGTCAAGGTCTCGTATGTTTTCTTTTGCGTATCCACTGCGCTGCGCGTATGAGCGGCTATGGTCAATGATAATATTGCGAAGTCGCAGAAACTCTTCAACATTGGCAGCGCTTTGCCATGTGTAGCCAAAATATCTGCCAAGAATATATTCCTGCCTAAATCGTTTTTCGTATTCCTTCGTAACAGTCTTCTTTGCCTCACATAGAAGCTCTACTCCCCTGTTCCATATCTTTGCCAAGCTTTTCATCTCATCCAAACCAATATCCTCTCCAGCCCTTTCGCCTCTACGGACAATGGCTTTGAAGGCTGGTTGGTCATAGAAGAGTTTTTTCTGATCTATTAGGCTAGAAAATTCATCGCTAGATTTAAGCTCTCTAGACATGTATAGATTTGCATAGAATACCCGATCCAATTCCTGCGGCAGATTAGACGTCAATTTAAGCTCGCCAAATTGCCACACAGAATCACTCGTGCAATTGTCAGAGTCAAGAATCAACGGTTGACCCGCCCCAATTAGATACGGGCCAATATAATAATCAAGAGAGGTGTGATGTTTAATCGCCTCAGAAAAGAAACTCCATGCCTTGAGTACATATCCAGCGGTCTCTGCGCCAAACTCTCTATTGGCTATTAACTCGAATATATCTTCAAGTTCACAGTCGCTAGAATCTCTCCATATAGCCCAATAACCCAACTCTTCAGATACCGATTTACAAGCACCGTCAAACAACCATCTTGATTGGATAGCATCGGGTTTCATTGCGATACTGTTTTGCCATACCTTCAAATGGTTGTGGTGGATTGGTAAATATGGAACGGCTAAACATTCAATTGTATTGTTAATCTCTATCTTGCAGCTAAACTCCATTTTTTTATCGCGGCACAAATCTCTCTGGACATTACAACGCTCACTAACGCCCACATAGCCACCAGAGTAATCCCAACAATTCTTTGCGTATCCAGCGCTGCGCCAATCAATGGTGTCTTTGTCGAGTTCTGTCTGAAAGATAACATTTTGAGAATCTAAGAGGTTTATGAATTCTTTTTGATCGCGATCGTGCGACCAGTGAGTTGCGCTGTATGGCCAAGTTATCATTCTTGCTTCTGGGTTTGCCTCACGTATCGCTTGGGCCGTTTGGTTGACAAGTTCTGCAACAACTTCTGAGCCGCTACGTTTGCTACAGTTTTGGCAATCGCTAGCGTCTGCTTTGTCACTGCGCATAAAGCAGTGATAGAATCCTTCGCCGCCAACAATCGAAAGCATTCCGCCAAGCTCGGGTATCTCTTCAAATAGCGAAGCCCACGAGTTAGTAATAAATTCTCTGGTCGGGCTATCGCTACTACATAGCACACGGAAAGCCCCATCGCCCTGCAGTGACCCCCTCGATCTTGGCATATCGCTAAAAACAACGTGATCAACAGGTAGCTTTGGGTTGTACGCCATAAGAAAAATATAGACCCCATACTTTGCCGACTGCCTTGCTAGCTGCGCAAGCCTCTCACGATTCTCTCTTGCGTTTGGATTTACCAGCGAACCAAAGCCATCAGGAGCCTTGTCAATATAATCTTCTAGATGAGCCATTATTGGCATGGCGTTAATTCCCATGCGCGCCAGCTCTAGATAGTTGGTATCTTTCTCTCTACCCGCAGGCCACTCTTTTGCGACACAAAAGCCGCCCCAGAAATCTGCGCCAAGATGAATCTTAACTCTAGGCACAATTTTCGTCTCACAAATCTTGAGATCTGTATTTCTATTGCGCCTCCAATAGTTGCCAAGATACAAACACGCCTTCAATATAGCCTGCTCAGAACCTGCCACTACGCGCAGCTTATTCTCGCTGGTTTCTAAACTAAAGCTATCTTGCCATCTTGAACTTTTCTGTGGTGTGATAACAAACTCGATACAGCGATTCTCTCTAGGGGCGGTTTGCTGTTTGAGATTTAAACCAAAATTATTTTTCAACACAAAGAGCAAATCAGATATGCCGATCACCGCGGGGCTATCAGCTTTAAAATTTCCGCTTGAAACAATTGCCCAGCTATCATCAATACGCACCCAGCCTTGCTTTAGAGGTTTAGTTTCAACGGTAATCCGATCTTTAGGAGCTGTGGTGATTTGAGCCCAAAACTCGGTTGATCTGATTCGATCAACTCTAGCCTGCCATTCTTTTGAAAACATATCATTCATCATCATTCACATTTCAATGCAAATCGCTAGAGCTCTTTTCTTTTATCATCAATTATCAAGCTAAGCGTTTCGCGCAGGGGCATTTTTGGGCTGTAGCCAACCGCTTTGTTTGCCTTTTTAAGAGATGGAATTCTTCTTTGCATATCGTCAAAGGTTCTGCCGTATGCCTGTTCGTATGTGAGGAATTCTTTTTTGCTTGAGCTTCCTGTCATCTCTATAACTAAATCTGCAAGCTCTTCGATACTGATTTCAGAATCGCTTCCAAGGTTATAAACTTGACCGGAAGTTTTATCTGATTCCATTAGCGCTTTAACACCGCGGATAACATCGCCAACATAACTGAAACATCTGCGCTGCTTACCGTCTCCGTAAATCTGGATTGGCTCATTCTTGAGTGCGCGCAAAACAAATCTTGGCACGACCATTCCATATTGACCTGTCTGTCTTGGACCAATCGTATTAAAGAATCTCGTTACGACAACCTCAAGCCCATACTGCTGATAAAAGGCGAGTGCCAAAAATTCATCTATCGCCTTGCTACAGGCATACGACCATCTTGAGAAGCGAGTGCTGCCAAGGAGCATATCATCATCTTCGTTAAATGGAACCTTCTCGTTCTTGCCATACACCTCACTAGTCGAGGCGATTAGAATTTTCTTTTTGTATTCATTCGCCGCATCAAGAACGACCTCTGTCCCGTGAATATTAGTCTCAATAGTGCGCACCGGCTCTTCTACAATTAACTGCACACCAACCGCTGCGGCGAGATGATAGACATGGTCGCTCTTTTTAACCAATGCGCGAACAAGTTGTTCGTTTAGGACAGAGTCATGGAAGAAGTCAAAATCGCTTCTATCAAGTAGATGCTCAATATTCTCAAGAGAACCGGTACTCAAATCATCAATCACAAGAACCTTGTAACCGCTATCCAAGAGCAATTCACTAAGGTGAGAGCCGATAAAGCCCGCCCCACCAGTTATTAAAGCAACCTGTTTTGTCATTTATAAAATCTCTCAATTATTGTTCTATTCTCGTGCGAGCTACTCTCCCCGATAACTGCAATACGCTCTGTCGTTTTCCCATATTGTTAGTTCTTCTAGTTTGGCAGCTCCGAATTTTCCGTTGAGCTGGTTCCAGCCAAAGGTTGTGATGTTTTCTAATGTTGTAATTTTATCTTTAAAGAACTCTACATCGACATTGAGATTTTTATGGTCTAGCAAAGATAAGAAATTATCATCAACAGTCTTTGCAAAATTGCCATACGAAAAATCACCGTTACAGTTGTGAGAGATTTTAACTTCGATGATATAGTTATGGCCATGACCGGCAGGGTTAGCGCATTTACCAAAGACGTCGAAATTCTTCTCTGCGCTAAATTCTTCATTCCAGAGCTTGTGCATTGCCGCAAACTCAAATTTTTCGCTATAATAAAACATATCATCCTCCGCTGTAAAAACGGTTATTTTCTTAAATGGATTTAACTGCAAACTCATCGAAACAACACTTGCCTTTGCAAAGCAACCATTAACGGCATTAATCGCCTGCTTGAGCATTGAGAGTGTCTCGGCAAAGTCAATATGTTTGCCTGCGCGGTAAGATTTGCGAATCTGTGAATCAAAAATAGGCGTAGCAAACTCGCGCATGTTTCTATCAATATCTGTAAGATTTACAACAAAGCCAGTGTCTCTCTCAATGTAGCCCTCAAGAGTAACCTCAAGGCAAAGGTAGATAGCGAGCCCCTCGCCGCTAGGCTTTGAGCTGTAGGAGTTTTTTCCTATCGGCGTCTCTGGGAGAAAAGGGTTTACCGAGAATCTCACCACTCTTGTTAGTTTGTGCTGTTTCATATTTTTATTGCTCTAGTAATTTCTCTGCTGGCTGTGAATTAAGCTCAAAATTTCACTGCGGCTTCTTTGGTCGCGAATAAATATTCCACGAAGCGCAGATGTTACCATTGAAGAACCACTCTTTTGCACGCCGCGAACCGTCATACAACTGTGCGAAGCTTCAAGTACAACAGCGACCCCTTTTGGGTTTAAGTTTTCGATTAGAAAGTCTGCGATCTGATTTGTCAGACGCTCTTGAATTTGAGGCCTTCTTGCGAATGTCTCAAGAATTCTTGCAAGCTTACTCACACCAACAACACTGCCCTCTGGCAAGTACGCAATATGCGCCTTACCGATAAACGGCATTAAATGATGCTCGCAGGTGCTACAGAATGGAATATCTTTTAGAAGGACTATCTCGTTGTAGTCTTCGTGGAAGATTTTTTCTGTGTGAATTTTAGGATCTTCGCTGAGCCCTCTGAACAGTTCTGCATACATTCTTGCAACTCTATCTGGAGTTTCCCTTAAACCTTCTCTATCTGGGTCTTCACCAACGGCAATTAGGATATCTCTAACCGCAGCTTGAATCTTTTTATAGTCCACCATAATAATATATTTCCAAATACGAATTTTTACTCAATCGCTATAAACTTTACTTGTTTGCATTGATAGCAAAATCAACCAACAATCTAACTCCCCAAGCCTCTGCGCCAGCAGAGCCGTAGCGGCTTTTGGCATCTCTCATTCCAGGGCCTGCAATATCTAGATGCGCCCATCTGCAACCTTCGGCAAACTCACCAAGAAACGCCGCCGCCGAACTTGAAGAGCCCCATCTAGTTTTACCGACGTTGCGCAGATCTGCTATTTCGCTCTTCATATCTTCTAGGTACTCCTTGTCACAAGGCAAACGCCAGAGCTCTTCACCTACATTTTTGCTTGATGTTTCGAGAGTTTTTACAAGAGCCTCATCGTTACTAAAGAGCCCCGCCTTAGATTCTCCAAGAGCTACAAGACAAGCGCCTGTGAGGGTTGCAATATCAACAATAACGTCAACCTTTTTAGTCTTTGCATAATGAATGCCGTCGCAAAGGATTAGCCGCCCCTCTGCGTCTGTGTTTAGAATCTCAACTGTCTTGCCACTGAGAGTTTTAATTATATCGCCAGGCCTAAAGCTCTCACCGCTTGGCATATTCTCGGCTGCGCAGATGATACCATACACTTGAGCATCTGGCTTTAGAGCCGCTATGGCTTTCATTGCGCCAATGACTGCAACGCCGCCGCCTTTATCCATTTTCATCTGATCCATTCCAGCCCCAGGCTTTAAGCTTAGCCCGCCAGAATCGAAAGTGATTGCCTTGCCAACAAACGCAAGTGATTTAGTTTTTGAAGTTTTCTTCTTAGGTGTATATTTCAAGACTACCATAGCAGGCTTGTTCTTTGATCCCTTAGCTACAGATAAAATTCCGCCTGCGCCCATGCTGAGAAGTTTTTTCTCATCAAGGATCTGGCACGATATATTGGCGTTGTCTCTTGCAAGTTTTTTTGCCATAGTTACAAACGATTTCGGCGAGACAACATTCGCTGGACTGTTTGCAATGTCTCTTGCCCAGCTCTGAGATGCGCCCGTTATATTTCCAAGCTTGATAGCTCTTTTTTCTTCAGGGGAAATCTCAGTAGCGACAAGGCTTACACTCATAGATTTTAGAGCGTTTTTCTTTGCCGGCAAAAACGCTTCATACTTATAGGCTCCAAGATATATCCCCTCAGTTATAGCTTGGGCAATATCGCTGCGAGAAATCTTACTGCCAAGTTTAGCTGGAAGCATTACTGCAACATTGGAAGACTTTAACTTAATCGCCGCGTTTGCAACCTTTGCCGCAGAGAGTCTGAACGTTTGAGGATTAGCGTCTTTAAACTTTCCAAGCCCAATCAGAACGACGGCTTTAGACTTAAAACCTTTCGGCGCAGCTATCGTGTAGCTTGCGCCTGCTTTTGGGCTAAACTCTCCAAGAGAGATTGTTCTTTTTAGTAATCCATCAAACGATTTATCGATTGAAGAGAGAGATTCATCGCTTGATAATTTTTTATCTTCGTACAAAAATAGCGCAAGCAAATCACTTTTGAGAGTGATTGCATCTGCCTGTTTTGCCACTACTTTGACAGAAACTTTCTTTGCCATTATTTCTACCTTATTATTTCTTTGGACCTTTATTCTTTTTCTCGGCACGGAATCTAAGATACGCATCGATAAACTCCGCAATATCTCCGTCGAGTACCGCATTAACATTTCCGCTTTGATAATCAGTTCTATGGTCTTTCACCATCTGGTATGGCTGCATAACATAACTTCTTATTTGGTTTCCCCAAGCAATCTCGCCTTTGTTGCCGTAGAGCTTTGAGAGTTCATCATCGCGTTTTTGTTTCTCAAGCATATAGAGACGACTCTTTAGCATCTTCATCGCCTCCGCCTTGTTTTTATGTTGGCTTCTATCATTTTGGCATTGAACAACAATCCCAGTAGGAATGTGCGTAATACGAACCGCTGAGCTGGTTTTGTTTACATGCTGACCGCCTGCCCCGCTTGCACGGTAGAAGTCTATGCGGATATCCTTATCCTCAACTTCAATATCAACATCGTCTCCAGCGTCTGGGATAACGTCAACAGCGGTAAAGCTTGTGTGCCTTCTACTTTGAGAATCAAACGGACTAATGCGCACAAGCCTATGCACTCCACTCTCGCAGGATAACTTTCCAAACGCAAAGGCTCCAGAGACTTTCAATGTTATAGAACGAATTCCCGCCTCTTCGCCAGCAGTTAGGTCTAGCTCTTCATATTTGAAGCCGTTATCTTGGAAGTACCTCGTGTACATGCGCAAGAGCATCGACGCCCAATCGCAGCTCTCAGTTCCACCCGCACCTGCATGAATACTAAAGAAACAATCTTTCATATCGTCTGGCCCGCTCAATGTCCCTGCGAGTTCTATGCTATCGCATTTTTTTGAGAGTTCTTGAATATCCGACACTAAAGCCTGAAGCGTTTCGTTATCCTTTTCTTCTATGGCAAGGTCAAATAAATCTCTAATATCCTCACAAGCAGAAGCTGCTTCGCTAACGGGATTGACAATAGATTTGATGGCACTTAGCTGAGAGACTATCTTTTGCGCCTTATCCGGGTGGTCCCAAAAATCGGGTTGATTTATTAACTTCTCAAGTTCTTCTTTTTTTGCAAGCTTTGCGGGCAAGTCAAAGCCAGTCCCGAACGGTAGCGATACGGGCCTCCAACTTTGAAATCTCTTCTTTAATCTCGAATATTTCCACTCTGCTATTCTACTTTCTTATAAATACAGTAAGCTTTTTATTTGCCCACAATTTTACGTCAAAAACTAATGCTTTACTAGAGGCTTTTTACCAGTTGAATGAATTTTTCGCCGCGGGCCTGAAAGTTTGCAAACATATCATAGCTCGCGCAGGCTGGAGAAAGAATCACCGCATCCCCCGCAGAGCCTATCTTCTTTGCAGATAAAACCGCATCACTAAGAGAATCTGCCATTTCAATATGGCAGTCGCCGCCGCCTTCTTGAATGGCCTCTCTAATCGCCGCTGCGCTTTGGCCTATGAGAATAACAGCCTTTGCCTTTTGTGAAAATGCCTTGCCCAATTCTTTAAACGATAGCTTTTTGTCGTAGCCGCCTGCGATAATTATCTTAGGGCAGTCGAAAGCCTCCAGCGCCGCTATCGTACTCTGCGGAGTTGTGGCGATTGAATCGTTGTAGAAACTAACGCCATATTTGTTTGCGACAAATTCAAGTCTGTGTGGAAGCGATTTAAAATCTTTGACCGCTTCGGCTAAAACTTTTCTATCAATATCAAAACAGTCGCAGATACTAACTGCCGCCGCGAGGTTGTAGAGATTCACCCTTCCAAGCAATTGGAAATTTTCGATAAGAGATTTATCTTCGCATACACTAAAACCTTTGCAGTAGCGACCCTTCTGGAGTTTATACTTTTCGAACCAGCTAGCGGTTATTTCGTCATCAAGATTGAATATAGAAATTGCAGGGTCGTTTTCGTTTCGGCTTTGGTATTTAAAGAGGCTCTCTTTAGCATCGCAGTAGGCTTGGTATGTCTTGTGCCTGTCGAGATGATTTGGTGAGAGATTGGTAACAAGAGAAATCTTTGGCGCAAGTTCGCTAGCGGCTAACTGCTCAGCCTGAAAGCTGGAAATCTCAAGAACCGCAACATCGTCTTTGTTTATTTTCTCTACAATCTCAAGTAGCGGCATATTGCCGATATTTCCACCAAGCCAAACCGCACGCTGCGGTGATTGTTGCTGAAAGCCTGCATTTAACAGATGCGCAGTCAGCGCGGTTGTTGTACTCTTACCGTTTGCGCCGGTGATGGCAACTGTTGTGCATCTGCACAGCTCAAAGAAAATTTCAATCTGCGAGGTAATGACTGCACCGCCGTCTCTTGCGATGGAGATGTATTTATTATCTGGCGCAACTGCTGGATTGACGATTACAATATCTGCCCAGCGAAAATCTGCCTCGTCGTGATAGCCAAGATGATAGTCAATATTTGAGTGCTTAGCCAAAGAAGCTTTTGCCTTGGTAAATTTCTCGGGCGCGCCTAGATCTGTAACAATTACAGACGCACCAGATCTCGCCGCAAAGATAGCCGCATCAGCGCCGCCGCCGAAATTGCCAAGCCCCATGATTAGTACATTCTTGTCTCTTGAAAAATTTGCTTTCATATTGGCCAAATATCAATAAAAGAAAAACTGCCCAGCAATCAATGCTAGGCAGTTTATAATAACTTCTCTTTTGCAAACTTACCAGTAAAAGCGATGCTTATTTTTGGTCCATTGCCTGTCTTAAAGTTTCATTGGCATCGATTACTGCCTGCTCAACACATTTTTGCCAGTCGTCGCCAAACTGAGCCTTGTATTCATCCTTTTCGTAGGCATAGATTATACCGCGTGAAGAATTAATCAACGCGCCAGTACCGTCAGCCTTGCAGAAACGGACACAATCAACCGCACTACCGCCCTGAGAGCCAAACCCAGGAACAAGGAACCAAACGTTTGGATATTTTGCCCTCAAGCGTGCTGTGTACTCAGGGGTCGTTCCGCCAACAACCATTCCAACATTGCAATAACCGTGAGAGCCAATCCTCTTTGGTTGGTTTGCAATCTCAGCAGTGATATCGGCTAAAATCTCATACATTGGCACCCCGTCAATAGTCGCAGCGTCTTGAAGCCTGCCGGCTGAAGGATTGCTTGCGCGAATCCAAACAAAGATACCCTTGCCATTGTCGTTGGCTGAATCTGCAAAAGGCAAGATTCCATCGGCACCGGCAAAGCCGTTTATCGTGATAGCATCAGCGGCTGTCATATTCGCTGGTTCTTTGATATGCGCATCGGCATAGGCAAGGCAAGTATGGCCAATATCACCCCTCTTGACATCACCGATAACTTCAAGCCCAAGTGCGTGAGCCTCGTCAATGAGAGAATAGTAGCACTCCATTCCCTCCCAGAAGTATCTCTCGAAATATGCAATGTTTAGCTTAACCGCAGGCACGTGCGGAGCAACTATCTTCATCAATTTAGTAGAGTACTCAAAAAACGCATCAACAACGCAATCGATATTGCGTGAATCGTTCATGCCGTCTTGAGATCTAATCTGCGCAGGAAGCCTGCCATATACTGGATCGATACCTACCACCAACGGGCTATTCTTACTCTTAACAGCCTCAAACAATCTATCACCAAAATGATCTGCCATTACAATATCCCTTTCAAGGATAAAACTAAAATCTAAACCCATATAAATTAAGGGCTTTAGAGCTTGTTGTTACCACAAGCCAAGCTTGCCTAAAAAATTCTTTTATTACAATAGAGACGTAACTATAATCATAGACTCTTATTTTTACAAGCATTAGTCGGGTTACATACAATTTTTTCCAAAAAGGAGCTAACGCAGATTGCTATCTAAAAAGACGAAAAGAAACATCTCTATAGCAGGATTCTTATTTTTACTCCCCTTTTTGCTATTGATTATTGCCTTTGCCATGCTCAAACTTGGCAATGAAAAGGCGCCAAAAACAGTCTCAAATCCAAACGAAGTTAGCATGTATCTAACCCACAAAATTGGCCCAGACTTCTTTAACGGTGTTAGCAGAGGAGATAAGTTTACTCTTAGACTCTCTGAGGTTGGCATAAACGATATCCTAGCCCATCAAAATTGGCCGGTTGCTTTTGACGGGCTAACCATTAAATGGGCAAAGACAAGAATTAATACCAATGGTGTAGAGATTATCAGCTCCATAGATATCGGAAATATAGCAACAATATTGAGAATAAATCTCTCTGCGCAGATTCAAGACGACACAACTTTGCTAATTAGATTAGGTAAGGTCAGAGCTGGCAGATTACCAGCAAAATTCATACTAAAGAGAGTGATAAAAAGATATCTGGCAAACAGTGACGGCAAAGGAACTGAAACAATGCAGGAGAAACTACTAAAATCACTACTCTTGGATGAATCGTTTGCCCCAAAATTTGAGTTTATGGGCTCTGACGTATTGATAACAAACATTAAAGCCAGCAAAGGGCTTTTGATTCTTGAGATACAGCCAACAAGATAGGGATTTAGTTGTTAGTGGTCAGTGGTTGATGGTAATCAACTAACCCCTAACAACCAACCACTAACAATTAACTCCACTCTGCTTTAACGCTAAAGGACGTGAAAGGAGCGCTAGAGGCGCAAACGAAACGGATTAAAAGAACTTGTTTTATGTTTTAGAACCGCCAAATTCAACTAAAGCGACTGTTATCTCTTAATCTTTCGTATTTTTGTAGCACGAGATTCTAACTGCTGCGCTTCATCTACCCTGCCAGTCTTTCGGTATAATTCAGCAAGGTTATTCAAGCTTATCGCAACAGCTGGATGATTGGGGCCAAGAGATTTTTCATTAATCGCCAAGGCACGTTCGTAAAGGGGCTGGGCTTGGGAATAATGGCCTTGGCTATAGCATAAGAGAGCAAGGTTATTCAATCTTGCCGCAACCTCTGGATGATTGGGACCAAGAGTTTTTTCCTCAATCGCTAGAGAGCGTTTGTAAAGGGACTGAGCTTTGGAGTAATGGCCTTGACTATCGTATAAGAAAGCAAGGTTATACAAGCTTGCCGCAACCTCTGGATGATTGGGCCCAAGAGATTTTTCATTAATCGCCAAGGCACGTTCGTAAAGGGGCTGGGCTTGGGAATAATCGCCTTGGCTATAGTAGAATAAAGCAAGGTTGCTCAAGCTTGCCGCAACAATTGGATGATTGGGCCCAAGAGATTTTTCATTAATCGCCAAAGCACGTTCGTAAAGGGGCTGGGCTTGGGAATAATCGCCTTGCATCTCGTATAAGAAAGCAAGGTTATTCAAGCTTATCGCAACATTTGGATGATTGGGGCCAAGAGTTTTTTCACTAATCGCCAAAGCACGTTTGTAAAGGGGCTGAGCTTGGGAATAATGGCCTTGCCTACAGTATAATCCAGCAAGATTATCCAAGCTTGCCGCAACATCTGGATGATTGGGGCCAAGAGTTTTTTTTCGAATCGCCAAAGCACGTTTGTAAAGAGATTCCGCTTGGGAATAATGGCCTTGCCTATTGTATAAGAATGCAAGGTTATTCAAGCTTGTCGCAACAACTGGATGATTAGGGCCAAGAGTCTTTTCATTAATCGCCAAAGCACGTTTGTAAAGGGGCTCCGCTTGGGAATAACTGCTTTGTCTATAGTAGAGTCCAGCAAGGCTATTTAAGCTTGCCGCAACCTTTGGATGATTGGGACCAAGAGCTTTTTTTCGAATCGCCAAAGCACGTTTGTAAAGGGATTCCGCTTGGGAATAATGGCCTTGCATCTCGTATAATTTAGCAAGGTCATTCAAGCTTTCCGCAACAGCTGGATGTTGGAGGCCAAGAACTTTCTTTTGAATCGCCAAAGCACGTTTGTAAAGGGGCTCCGCTTGGGAATAATGGCCTTGCTTATAGTAGAAGTCTGCAAGGATATTCAAGCTTTCCGCAACAGCTGGATGACGGAAGCCAAAAGCTTTTTCTCGAATCGCCAAAGCACGTTTGTAAAGAGGCTGAGCTTGGGAATAATGGCCTTGCCTATTGTATAAGAAAGCAAGGTTATTCAAGCTTATCGCAACATCGGGATGATTGGGGGCAAGAGTTTTTTCCCGAATCTCCAGCGCACGTTCGTAAAGGGGCTGGGCTTGGGAATAATCGCCTTGCCTATAGTAGGAACCAGCAAGATTATTCAAGCTTATCGCAACATCGGGATGATTGGGGCCAAGAACTTTTTCACTAATCGCCAAAACACGTTTGTAAAGGGGCTGGGCTTGGGAATAATCGCCTTGCCTCTCGTATAATCTAGCAAGGTTAGTTAAGCTTGTCACAACAGCTGGGCTATTGGGGCCTGCATTTTCTTCTGCTATCTTTATCGCTTTCTTTGCAACAGGAATGGCCTTAGTATAATTTCCCTGTCGATATAATGTCACGACTTTTTTGTTTAAGGTAGCCCATTCTGTAGTAGATTTATTTGCAATATTTACGATATCACGTTCTGCACCAGATTTGATTGATAATCTATTTTGCACAAAAATACTAACACAACTAATTGCTACCATTGACAGCGCAATTCTTATTAAATATTTCATGTTTCGCTCCTCTTTATCTCTAATAGCAAAGCTCAACGGTCAATATTGAACTCCAAACTCTGCTCTTAAGAGATGTATTCAATACTGCTTTTACCTTTCATCAACACTAGCATAATCAGCAACATATTCAAGTCAATTCTTTGCGAATCTAGCTATGCCAGCGAATTAAAGGGGTCTGGAATCTTTTTCAAAGATGCCATCCCTCCGGGAGTAAAAACCTTTGTAGCAAAACAACATGCAACAAAAACCGATTAGCCCAGAGGGGCGATACCTTTGTACCACTGCGTATGCAACTGGTCCTTGCAGATAAAAGGTTCCTGACCCAACTACAAAGAGGCCGCCCCCACGGGGCTGGGAGGCTAAAACAAAAAAGGTTCCTGACCCCTTAAATTTACTCAATAAACTCATGGTAAGCCTCTACAATTTTTTGAGAAGTTTCAGCAGGTTTGTACAACCACTTAATCGACCGTTTAATTTCTCGCAATTCTTTAGACTCACGAAGTACCTTGTTGCGTTTAAATCTTCTTGCCAATCTCATGGCTTCTTCCCGTACGTGTTTATCGCTAAACACAGTGAATGCCATGCCAATATCTGTACGAGTATTAGGCTTGTAATCTAACACTTTGACTATCATAATTGGAGCCCCTGCACTCATTTTAAATTTAGCTAAAACATATTTGCCTTTAAGTAATGACCATGGAACCAACGCTGACAATCCCTCTTTCTGTAAATCATGTGGAGACAACCAAACCTCATCTCCATTGCCAATGTAAAGACCATCATACTCGTCTGCAATTTCCTCAAGCACCTCACCTTTATCAAGCCTTTTTTTAAGCTCTTCTGTTTTTTTACGCAAAGATGGATAGTCTTCTGGACCCTTCGCTGATTGTATAAAATGAATTCCCCTAACAAAAACAGCTTCCCTTTGACCCAGTTTCGCAGGATGAAATGTGTTACGATAATCATCAACAAACTCTTCAATATCTTGCTTTGTCAGTTTTTTATAATCGGGATCAATATACTCTACCCTTTTATCAGCTAAAATACGGATTCTCGCATTATATCTCATACGTAACTCCCTTCTCTCTTTTTCAATAGCTGATAATTGTATCTTACCTTTTATACGCCCTAAACCATAAATATCACTTCTTTCATAGCGAGCAATCTCCTCAATTATTTCCTGTTCAGTAGCAAAAATACCATGTCGTTCCTCAAAACAACTATCTGCAAAACTAAACGCCGCATACTTTTGCGCAGTGCGATCAGCCATGCGTTTAATTATATAGCCATCAACCGCCGCCCTATCGAACTCACGGAATTTACACTCTACATATATATGTTTAGCAACATCAAGATTTGTATATTCTTTTCCCGCAATCGAAAGAATCACCTCTTCGCCAGCATAAACTCCCTGAAGACAAAAAAGTACACTCAAGACTGCAATTCTAATGCTCTTTACTCGCATATTTCTCTCCCCTTTTAAGTGAATAGATTCTCGGTAACTTACCAGATGGAATCGTATAGGCATTTACACGATGAAGCAAGCAGGAAAATAACAAACGCATTTGCGCAACCTTGAGCGTTCATACCTACACAGCAGAGAAAGTTAGTTTTTCAAATAAAACAAGTTCTTCTATTCCGTTTCGTTTGCGTCCTCCTGCGTCCCTTGCGTCCCTTTTGCGTCTTTTGCGTTAAAGCAGTTGATGTGTCAGTGGTTAGTTGTCAATGGTTAGTGGTTAGTTATTTTCCCATCTGCGTTTATCTGTACTCGCCCTGTTAGAGTTTCAAACTCTAATAGGGTCTATCTGCGGTTAAAATCTTTTAGGTTTTTTATAAAACAAGTTGTCCTAATCCGTTCCCTTTGCGTCCCTTGCGTTCCTTTTGCGTCTTTTGCGTTAAAGCAGTTGATGTGTCAGTGGTTAGTTGTCAATGGTTAGTGGTTAGTTATTTTTTCATCTGCGTTTATCTGCGTTCATCTGCGGTTAATGTTTTTCTTTGCGTCGTTAGCGTTAAAAAAACAACATCCCTAGAATGCTTGTATTAGCCCATAATATCGCTATAATTCCAGAGGGAAACCCTTAATTATAATTTAGAACGCCCTACAAACTACGAAACTGGAATAAATGAGCTTAAAGCAAATATACTCTCAAGACAACGCAATCGATACATTTCAACGCTCAATGCGTTTGAATAGGCTTAGCCACGCCTATATATTTGCTGGGATTGATGGGGTTGGGAAGAAAAAAACCGCGGTAGAGTGGGCAAAAACGCTGTTATGTGAGTCGCCGGTGAAAAGCGAGGCTGAGGATGGTGTCTTTCTGGATAACTGCGGAGAATGCGAGTCTTGCCTCTTGGTGGAGGCCAATTCACACCCTGATATAAAGCTTATATATAAGGAGTTGATACGTTTTTCAGAGAAACCTGAGAATAGGAAGAAGACTCCTATCGATATGCCCAAAGATGTTATTGATGAGTTTGTGGTAAGACAGGTTGCAAATAAGCCCAAAAAGGGCAAAAAAGTTATCTATATAATAGACGAAGCGGAAAGACTCAATGCTGCTAGCCAAAATGCCCTTCTAAAAACACTTGAAGAGCCTCCCCCATTTTGTGTGATAATCCTGCTAACCAACAGGCTAGACAAACTTTTACCAACAACATTGTCTAGGTCTTGTGTTGTAAGGTTTGGCTCTATTGATGAAAATATTGTGGTCAAAAAACTAGAGGAAACCGGACTCGACCGCGCGCAAGCTGTTTATTGGGCAAGACTTACCGATGGTAGCATTGGCAAGAGCCTAGAGTTTTCAAAGTTAAGAACAAAGGGAATTAACCTATACGAGGTCAAAAAAAATCTTGTCAAAAAGATAGAATCGTTGAGGTTAGAAACTGCCCTTGAAACTGCCAGTTGGCTTGTCAATACCAGTAAAGAAATCGCTGGATTCTGGAGCGAGAGCCTAGAGAATATAAACAAGAGCGATATTTCACGCCGCGTCAATAGGATTCTACTAAGTATGGTGGTAAGCGTTATGAGTGATGCTATGAAACTCAACATTGATAGAGACTCTGAGATTACAAACTCTGATCAAAGAGAGCTAATTGAAGCTATAGCAAAGACTTACGACATTGACAGCTGCATCGAAAATATCCAAAAAGTCTATCAAAGTATGGAGTGGATAGATTCATCGGTAAACGAGAGATTGATTTTTGAGGAAATGTTGCTCAAATTCACCGAGTCTGATAATATATAGGGTTTGTATTGCTAAACTAAATTCGCGTTTGAATGGGCTTGCCATGTTTTAACCAGTAACCCGATCGAACGCCTAAGATGAATAGGAAACAATGTCTATTAACGATAAACGAAAAAAGAATAGAATGCTCGTTAGCTACGGGAAAATGGAAATGCTCGGATGGTTTAGCCACGACGAGACGAGTATTCCATGCACAAAATCCAAAGTTGTCATCAAGACCGACAGAGGTCTTGAAATCGGCAAACTTGTGGGTCGTTATAGCTACAAGGGCGGCAATCTCAAAATTAACTGCGACGATTTACATGAGTATTACGATAGGCAATCAGATGAGTATCCAATCGGTAAGGGAGGAACTTTCGTAAGATTTGCAACCGCTGAAGACCTTAGCGAAGAAAGACACATCAACGAATCTGCGCAAGAAGAGCTGCAGGTGTGTTTGCGCATCGTTAAGGAGCTGGGCCTTGAGATGAAAATCGTTGACTTTGAACACATCTTTGGCGGTGAGAGAATTATCTTCTACTTCCTAAGCGATGGCAGGGTAGATTTTAGAGAGCTTGTCAAAAGACTTGCCAAAGAGTTTCAAACTAGAATCGAGATGCGCCAAATAGGCGCTCGAGATGAGGCTAGGATAATAAGCGACTACGAAACATGTGGCCAGCAATGTTGCTGCTCTAGGTACCTCAAGATTCTAAAGCCTGTAAATATGAGGATGGCAAAAATTCAAAAGGCAACACTCGACCCGTCTAAAATTAGTGGCCATTGCGGGAGACTTAGATGTTGTCTGCGGTTTGAAGACGAAACCTACAAACAGCTAAAAGCAAACTTGCCAAACCGTGCAACAAGAGTAAAGACTGAACACGGTGAGGGTAAAGTTGTAGATTATCAGATTTTGACTCAGCTGGTAAAAGTTTTATATGACGACGGAAAGTTTGAGGCAGTTGCGCTTGAAGATATTGAGATACTCAAAGATCAAAGATCTCCTCAACAAAAAAAACAACAGGAAATCAAAAACTCAAACAACGACGTTTCAACATCTAAAGATAACAACAAAGTAGCCGGTGAAACCGCCGCTAAAGAACAATCTCCAGAAGAACAAAGAGATGCTAGCACTGATAAGAGTCAAGAACAAAGACCAAACTCTCAGCGAACATCTCGCAACAACAGAAGACGCAAGCCAAGGCCTCAAAACACTCAGAAGAGAGCGGAGAATAAACCGCAAGGTGATGGCCAGAAGCAAAAGGGACAAAACAATCCTGCGAGAAAAAAAAGACGACGCAGGCCTAACAAAAAGAACGCTATGACAAAAACTCAAAACAATCAAGGCAATAACAGTACGAAAAAGGAAGATTAATGTCTCGCAAAATTGTAGTAACATCAGCTCTGCCATATGCCAATGGGCCAATCCATGTCGGACATATGGTGGAATATATTCAAACAGATATCTGGGTAAGATTTCAGAAACTATGCAACAATGAATGTCGTTATTTCTGCGCTGACGATGCGCATGGAACCCCTATCATGCTCCATGCCCGTCAAAAAGGGATAACGCCTCAGCAGCTAATAGACGAGATACACAGCGAACACTCAAAAGACTTTGCAGATTTTGGCATTGAGTTTGACAACTTCTACACAACCCATTCGGATGAAAATAAAGAACTCAGTGAGTACATATACAACAAACTCAAAGATAACGGCTCAATAATAACGAAAACAATCGAGCAGGCCTATTGCGACGATTGCAAGATGTTTTTGCCGGATAGATTCATAAAGGGAGTATGCCCAAAATGCGGCGCAGCCGATCAATACGGCGACTCCTGCGACCAGTGCGGGGCAACATACTCTCCAACAGAATTAAAAGAAGCAAGATGTGCAATCTGTTCTTCAAAGCCTCTGCGCAAAGAGAGTAAACATTACTTCTTTAAGCTCAGTAAATATGAAACGCAGGTAAAAGAACTTTTAGAATCTGGGCATGCCCATAAATCAGTCGCCAACAAAATCGGTGAATGGTTCAAGAGCGGATTGATGGACTGGGATATCTCGAGAGATGGTCCATATTTTGGATTTAAGATACCGGGCGAAGAAGATAAATATTTCTATGTCTGGCTAGATGCACCTATTGGATACATGGCTTCAGCGAAAAACTTCTGCGATAAGAATGGAATTGATTTTAACCAACTCTGGAACTCTAAAGAGTGGGAGCTTTACCACTTTATCGGAAAAGACATTATAAACTTCCACGCATTATTCTGGCCTGCAATGTTAATGGGCGCAGGCTTTAAAACTGCCAACAAGTTATTCGTGCATGGTTTCCTAACTCTAAACGGTAAAAAGATGAGTAAGAGTAAGGGAACTTTAATCAAAGCAAGGACATACTTAAATCATCTCGACCCTCAATACCTGCGTTACTACTACGCAGTAAAATTGAGCGACGGGGTTGATGATATTGATTTTAATGTTGAAGACTTTATAACCAGAGTCAATTCAGACCTAGTTGGAAAACTCGCCAACCTGACTAGTAGAAGTGTGCCAATGCTAAAGAAGAAACTAGGTGGCAAGATCGTTGCGATGGATGAGCAGGGAAAAGAATTAGTTTCAAAAATCCAAGCGCAAAAAGACAGTATCATCTCAGATTACGAAGCGCTTAAGTACCGCTCAGCAATGCGCACAATATCTGCTCTAACAGATGAAGTAAATAAATACATCGATGAGAAACAACCGTGGGTTAGCATCAAGACAGATGAAAAAGAAACGAGAGAAACGCTAAGCGCTGTTTTAAATGCGGTGCGTATCCTGACAATCTACATAAAAGCTGTCTTGCCAGATTATGCAGCAAAGATAGAATCAATCCTCAATGTCAAACCTCTAACATTTGCGGATGTCGATGAGGTTTTAGTTGACCATGAGATTAAAAAATTTATCAGATTAATAGAACGTGTTGAGATGGAAAAGGTAGAGGCAATGCTCGAAGAATCAAAACAAGAACAAACACAAGAAGAGGAAGTAACCGCTGTAGAAGAGACTAAGATTGAACTTGATGAGCCTCTTGCAGATGAATGCAACTTTGACGATTTTATGAAGGTTGACCTTAGAGTAGCTAAGGTTGTTCTAGCTGAGAACGTAGAAGCCGCAGACAAGCTCCTGCACCTAGTGCTTGATATTGGTGGCATTAAGAAGAACGTGTTTGCCGGAATCTCAAAAGCGTACAAACCAGAAGATCTTCTTGGAAGATTAGTTGTATGTGTTGCGAACCTAGCGCCTAGAAAAATGAGATTTGGTGTATCGGAAGCTATGATTGTGGCAGCTGGTCCTGGCGGTAGTGAGATTAGCATTATCTCTCCAGACTCTGGAGCAAAGCCTGGCCAGAGAGTGCATTAAGGGCAGTGGATACAAAGAAAACAATAGAACAAATCGCTCGTAGCGACGGAAGGTACCACCCAGACGCTCTTAGATTTGTGTATGAGGGGCTTGGGGTTACTGTGCGCAAACTCAGAGACCAAAACCCACACGAGCATATAGGTCATATTACAGGTGAAGTTTTAGCTAAGGGGCTTGGCGAACTTGCCAGCGAAAGATGGGGGCGACTTGCCAAAACTGTCTTGGAGAATTGGAACGTAAAAAGTACAAGGGATTTTGGCAACATCGTTTACTTGATGATTGAAAACCACTGGATGAGTGCGCAGCCAAGCGATAAAATCGAAGACTTCGATGATGTGTATGATTTCGAAACAGTCTTTGAGAAACAATTTAAAATAACTTGCTAGCTACAGAGCCAAAGATTAGAAACCCACAATATGAACAATAGCGTGTTTACATCAAAGTTCATCGTTCTTGACGGTCCAGACGGCTGCGGAAAAACTACGCAAACAAAACTTTTAAGCGAGTATATTGAAAGTCTTGGTTGCAAAGTTGAGAATTTTCGCGATCCAGGAACAACTGTAATAGGTGAGGCAATCAGAGATATTTTGCTTGGCCATGATTATCATGGCATGGGCGATAATGTTGAATTGTTGCTATATATGGCAGCAAGAGCGCAGTTATGGAAAGAAAAAATAGCACCTGCACTTGCGGCTGGAAGTTGTGTGGTTATGGATAGATGGCTCTCAAGTAGCTGCGCATACCAAGGCTATGCTGGAGGCTTTGGAATTGAAGCGGTGGTAGATGTAGCAAATATCTCTCTAGAACGTAGCTTTCCAGACCTCACAATTATTCTAGATTTAAACTTCGACAAAAGTAGCTCAAGACTAGGTGAATCTCTAGATAGAATGGAAACAAAAGGAGGTGACTACCACAGAAAAGTACGCGAGGGCTACCTCAAATTTGCAGAGCTCTATAAATCCAAAAAAGATACTGCGGGCATTATTGATGTGATAGATGCAAGTCAAGATATAGAGACAGTACAAAGAATGGTTTTAGAGAAAGTTTTGGAAAGCTTTAGTAAAGAAAAACAATTATAGCCGAGGTGGGACTCGAACCCACACGCCCATTACAGGCAAGGGATTTTAAATCCCCAGCGTCTGCCAATTCCGCCACTCAGCCAATTGAGCCATAGATTATAATTAGAATTATCTCAAATGCAACGATTATCAGATTTTTTTTAGTTAATCATTTCGCAATCTTTTCTATTTTCGTAGTACAAGACATTTGCCGCTTCGTCTCATCTTCTCTGCCAGTTTTTCGGTATAACCTAGCAAGGCTCTTCAAGACTCCTGCAACATACGGATGATTATTTTTCATCAATCGCAAGAGAAGCTTTGTAGAGGGATTTTGCTTGAGCACGCTTTCTTGATTGTTGTATAAGAAGTTAGGATCATTAAAACTCAGCGCAGCTTCTGGGTGATTAGACCCTACATTTTTCTCGACAATCTTCAATACCTTATCTGCAGCAACGATTGCCTTAGCATAATTTGCCGGTTAATATAACATTGCAGACTCTTTATTTAAGGCATTCCATTCTGCACCAAAATCGCTTGCAAATATTCTATACTCTATCGGCCCTTCTCTAACGATATACTCAAAGAAACAATACATCAAACTTTTGAATTGTGATTAAATTATTTGCTCTAATCAAACTGCCATACCATAGGATTGGAGGTCGTTGCATCTTCAGAAACATTAAAACTTAGAACAATTTGGGAAATATAGTTTTCTCCGACATCGTAGACAATTAGCCCGCTCCCCATGTTTTCATCCGGCTCGCCAAGCATTTTCTTTAACTCCAATACCGTCATCCCATCTTTGTAGTGATTTCGCACGAAATCTTTGGCTATTGCAACTCTGTCTGAGCCTTTCATCTCTAACCATCTCTTCGTAGTAAACCTAGAGCGACTTGTCTGAAAATAAAGAATAGCACCCATACAAATCAGAAATAAAATCAGAAAGATTCTTTTTCTGTTAACTACAGCCATTTGTAACCTCCCAGTAAGTTGACAATCAATCTAGTTTTAATCTCAGCTACTCGGTTGCGATTGGGAGTTGAATACACCATAGTACTTACCCGTGCCAACTTATGTATGATTCTAGCTATGCTCTCCCTAATCATCACAATTAGTATAGGTTATCCGAATTTGATTTCCAACAATAATATATTTGGGTACAACAGCTGCGCTAAAATCAGTAATCAAAGGCCTTCCACTATCTCCTGTTAATACAAGAGCTACTGCAAGCAACCTTATCCCAGAATATACTGTTAGAGATTAATCCAGTTGCATTCTGCGGAGAAAAATACTATAATCTGCCGACTTTGTAAGCACTTTGCGGTTAATCGTAATAGTTGCATTAAAAGAATTAAGAATATCTGGAGATTAAAATGGGTTGCAATTTGGCTATCGCCGGCGTTACTGGCGCTGTCGGTCAGGAATTTTTAAAACTTATTGAAGAACGTAATTTCGAATTCGATTCACTAAAAATGCTAGCAAGCGCACGTTCTGCTGGCAAAAAGATAATCTTTAAAGGCAAGGAATATACTGTCGAAGAGATGACAAATGACAGCTTTAAAGGTGTGGATATCGCCCTTTTCAGCGCTGGAGGTTCACAGAGCAAGACTTTTGCCAAGGCAGTTGTTGACTCTGGAGCTGTAATGATTGATAACTCTTCAGCATTTAGAATGGACCCTGAAGTCCCACTCGTGGTCCCTGAGGTGAACCCTGAAGCAATCAAGGAAAACAAGGGAATTATAGCAAACCCAAACTGCTCTACAATTATTGCTCTTGTACCAATCTGGCCTCTACATAAAGCAAATAAAGTCAAGAGGATGGTAGTTAGCACTTATCAGGCTGCAAGTGGAGCAGGAATAGCCGCTATGAATGAGCTTGCTAACCAAAGCCGAGACATCCTAGATGGCAAAGAAGCTAAATGCGAAGCCTTCCCATATCAGATTGCGTTCAATCTCTTCTGCCACAACTCTCCAATGATGCCAAATGGCTACAACGAAGAAGAGATGAAAATGGTTAAAGAAACTAGAAAGATATTCAACGCTCCGGAAATGGCAATAACCTGTACATGCGTGCGTGTTCCGGTTATGCGTGCCCATAGCGAAAGCATTAACCTTGAGTTCACAGACCCAATCACACCAGAGCAAGTGCGCAGCCTGCTAAGCACAGCTCCTGGCGTAACAGTTCTTGATGATGTAGAAAACAATAGATTCCCAATGCCACTCGATGCAGATGGTAAGAATGATGTTTACGTTGGACGCATTCGTCAAGATGAATCTATTCCTGATAACAGAGGAATTAATCTCTGGCTATGCGGCGATCAAATACGAAAGGGAGCTGCATTAAACGCTCTTCAAATCGCTGAGAAAATGATTTAAAGAAGACTTATTGTAAGCCCCACGATAATTAAAGTGGGGCTTTTTTTGTAACCACTGATAAGATAGAAAATGGCTAGAAGAAATTTAAAAGCAATAATTAGCTACTGCGGCACAAACTATCACGGCTGGGCAATTCAAAAGGAAGCAACTACCGTTGAGGGAACAATTCTAGAGGCCTTCTCAAAACTAGTGAAGACAAAAGTTCGTATCTGTGGCTCTAGTAGAACTGATGCCGGTGTGCATGCAAGAGGCCAAGTTGCAAATATAAATCTAGACTCACCAATACCAACAGAAAATATCAAGCGTGCAATCAACCAGATTCTCCCTGACGATATTGCCTTTGTTTCCGTTGAGGATGCGCCTAGAGGATTTGATCCCATAGGTGGACCAATCGACAAACACTATCAATACAAAATCTACACTGGCAAAGATAAGGATGTCTTTGAGGTTGGAAAACATTGGCACTATCCATACTCACTCGACGAAGAAAAGATGCAACAGGCTGCTGATAGATTTGTTGGAACTAAAGATTTCAAAGCATTCGCATCGGCAAAAGACACTCGAACCAACAGCATAAGAACCATTATCGAGTGTAATGTAAATCGAGATGGAGACTTGGTTGTAATCGACGTGCGCGGAAATAAGTTCATGTACAATATGGTACGTAACATGGTTGGCACTCTCATCGAAGTCGGAAGGCGTCGCTGGGAGCCTGAATGCATTGATGACATATTAAAATCAAGAGATAGAAGAAATGCAGGAATGCTTGCCCCGCCGGACGGTCTATACTTAATGCATATCAATTTTGGTGATTAATGAAACAGAAGAACTTCATTTTCACAGGCGGATTTAAAGTATGAAAATTGTACATATAATAACTAGACTCATCCTTGGCGGCGCGCAAGAGAACACTCTCATAACTGCCAGAGAACAGGCAAGTCGTGGGAACGACGTAACCCTAATCACTGGCCCCGCAATCGGTCCTGAGGGTGGACTATTTGAGATGACAAAAAATGAGAAGTTTAAAACTATCGTCGTAGATAAGATGGTAAGAGAAATCAATCCATTTTTAGATGTAGCAGTCTATTATCAACTAAAGAAGATTTTAAAAACTCTTTCCCCAGATATTATTCACACCCATTCAGCAAAAGCAGGAATTCTTGGAAGACTCGCCGGTTATGCGGTAAAAGATGCAAGCAATAAACCAAAAATCGTACACACAATCCATGGTCTTGCATTTCATGATTATCAGCACTTTCTTATTAACAAACTCTATATTGAAATAGAAAAGTACACTGCCAAAAAAACTGATGCCATTATAACTGTTGCTGATGTTATGAGCGAAAAGGCATTGTCAAAAGGTATCGGTAAAAAAGAAATGTACACAACTGCATATTCTGCTATCGACGAAGAACTCTTTTTAAAAACACCAACACAGGATGAAATAAATTCCTTCAGAGATAAATACAACATCAAACACGATGCGACAGTTATAGTTACCGTTGCAAGACTTGCGCATCTAAAGGGGCATAACTATATCATTGAATCAGCAGAGAGATTAGCCGACAAGTATCCAGACTTGATTTGGCTATTTGTTGGTGAAGGTCAATTACGTGCGCAACTAATAAAGCAAATATCAGATGCAGGGTTATCTGATAGATTTAGATTTACCTCTCTTTTGCAACCCGAAGAAATCCCACTCGCTCTGCATAGTAGCGACATTCTAGTTCACTGTTCTCTACGCGAGGGGCTTGCGCGAGTTTTACCGCAGGCAATGCTCGCTGGAAAAGCTGTGATAAGTTTTGATATTGATGGCGCAAAAGAAGTCGTTAATGACAAGACTGGATATCTATTAGAGCCAGAAAACGTTGAAGCTCTAGTCGAGGCTTGCGATCAACTAATCAGATATCCTCAGCTTAGAGAAACTCTTGGTCAAGATGGAAGGGAGTTAGTGAAAAAAATGTTTGCTCCAAAAACAATGGTAGATACTATTGATAAGGTGTATTCGAGATTAATTAATCCGTAAGAAATTAATTACTAGGAGACAAAATGAAAAGTTATAGAAAAGAGTTATGGTTTGATATTGCAAAAAGACGCGAGTTAATAAACATCACACCAGAAGTCAATAACTGCCTCATAGAAAGTGGCATTAAAGAAGGACTCTGTTTAGTAAATGCCATGCATATTACGGCGAGCGTTTTTATCAATGACGACGAACCTGGCTTGCACAGAGATTTTGAGAGATGGCTAGAAAAACTTGCACCAGAAAAACCATACAGTCAATACGATCACAACGGCTATGAAGATAATGGAGATGCGCACTTAAAACGCACTATCATGGGGCGAGAAGTTGTCGTTGCGATTACTGATGGAAAATTAGATTTTGGTCCATGGGAACAAATCTTCTATGGTGAGTTTGACGGCAAAAGACGCAAACGCGTTTTAGTAAAGATTATAGGTGAATAGTAAGAACTTAGCGAATCATCTTAAAAGAGCTACTCTTAATTGTTTAGCTCTTTCCCCTAGTCTTTTATTTTGCGCAAAATAAAAGCCGGGTCCCTGAAAACAGAAACCCGACCTCGGAGGAGGGTGATGAAAAGATCGACAATAACTTTATATGATACCTTCTCGACTTACTCAAATATAAACCTTTAATTAACTTTGATTTTTGTAATAAATTACATTCTTTTTTACCAATCTCAACGGAATGAATATGCTACATGTAATAGACAAAATTCTCTTGAAAGAAGAAGACATACAAAAGTTAGTCTCCAAAACCGCCAAGGCAATCTACGATAGCTACAACAATAATCTATCATTAACTATAATGTATATACTCAAAGGCGCAGAGAACTTTGCACAAGATCTTTACAATAGCATCTCTAGAGAAAAGAAAGTTCTACATTACATACCAATACGCGCAAGTAGTTACAATGGCAACACAAAATCATCTAATAACGTTACAGTAGATTTGATGCAGGCAGAAAAATTTATAGCAAATAATCATATCTTACTTATAGATGATATCTTTGATACTGGAGCAACTATGGCTAAGGTTGTTGATGTGATTGAACAATACAAACCAGCTTCAATTAAGACTTGCGCTTTGATAGAGAGAAAAATCAAGACAAACAGAAAGTTCTATCTGGATTTTAAAGGCTACTCAATTGAAGGCGATGATTTTCTTGTTGGCTATGGATTAGATTACAAAGATAAACTACGAGAATTACCATATATCGCAACAATCAAGAAAGAATTTCACGATTAAAGATAGCTTTACCAATCTATGCAAACTTTTTCAATCGCCCTATCGAGTCTAGTAGCAGCATTTAGCCAGACGAACTTCTCAAGAGATTGCTGAAGTTTACAGAGGCTTTCGATATTTTCTTTCTTAGAATTAGCGAAAGCTGTAATTTTTTCTACTAAACCATTAACAGTTCCATCGTAAAAGAATTTCTCGCTACTACCATTTTCTCTGTAATTAAAAATTTCTGGGTAAGCCAACCTATTGGGTAAGATTGGAAAAGCTCCAAGTAAGCTAGCCTCAATGGCACTTAGTCCAAAGAATTCATGTATTGCAGTTGATACAAATACATCTGCCCAAGCAATGGTCTCGCAATAATCATCTAAGCTTTCTTGATAGCCCCATTTAAAAATACAATCGGAAAAATAATCTCTTGCCCAATCAAAACACTCCGGAGAAGATCTAAACGATTCACCGATTACAGAAAGCTCAAAATCAATACCTCTATTTTTTAGAAGTACAAGTGCATCAAAAAAATCTTCTGGATTCTTATCATGCTCCCACCTAGCCGCCCAGACAATTCGCAGCGGCTCATCTTGAGTAGAGAATGCCACTTCTCTTTTAGTTGCGCTGCAACCTAGATATTCAACTGTAGATTTTTTCTCAATAGAATCAATCTCTTCAAGACAACGATAATCCGGCATCTTGCGCAATAATTTTCTCGAAGCAGCAAAAAATTCATTACGATGATATTGAGAGTTGAACCACACAACATCACTGGCAATACAGGAGGAGATATTTGTTATGCCAAATTGTAAATCACGCTCTAGTTCAATTTGATTTGGATATGTAATCTGATTTTCATGAAAGTAAACGACAATAGGAAGTTTTCTAAGTGGTGCATTAACGATACCAAGAAATTCTGCCACATTTAGCATGTCAGAGCAAAACACTACATCCCATGATTTACCCTGCTCTATTAATTTATTCACCTCCGTTGCAAAATAGAAGGCTCCTCCGCGCATTCGCCACTTCCACTTTCTAGGTGGCATTGTAAGCAATGTCCACTCGTGAGAGCTCCTAAGAATCCACCCATCCATAAATGCCCTATGGCTACCACCATAGTATGGTTCTATGGCCAAAATCTTCATGTTGTACCTGTTGTATAAACGCTCAATATTTTCCCAAGACACAAAAAAATAATATCAGTATTTTGTATAAAAAACAGACAATAATGCAATGCATAAAGAAAGTTATTCTTGAAACATTACCATTAGACCTAGAATAATCAGATAGCTAGTATCTAGTATGTAGATAGTTGACTGAGAAGATAAAATGTCGAAATCAACATTTATCATCATAAATAACGCTATAATCTAAGCTTATAAGACTTGAGGTAAGAACAATTATATTGGTAGGTAATACTACTCAATTAATGCCTAGTGTTTTACTCTAAATTATCTTTTAGCAAAACACTTATCCACCGTAGAAGATAGAGCAACACTAATACTACTTTTAAAAACAATCACGGCAGAGCAAATTTCGACTATTTAGAACGCTTGACAACAAAAACTTGCCACTTTTGCGACTCAAATCCATAACATATTGAAAATAAACAACTTACAGCATTCAATATCATAATTTCAAACAAAACAACAGATTTCATCTATTAAAGACACAGCGTGTTAATTTAGGCAATTTACCGCTCACCTATGTACTGTGAACGCTACTGATAAAGTTACTAACAAGTTATCCACATTAAAATACAAGATTTGAAGATAGTTAGAAGAATACCCAGAACCATGGCGAATTAAATAGGAGCCTCTCTTATTTAAGTGCTGGAGCAATTGGCTCTAAACAAAAATTAAAGGAATACGACTTATGCCTACTCCCCTGTAAAATTACAATAAATATCCCTAATTTGCCTGCAAAACCGCTACATCCTGCACCATATAAGCATTTTTTCTGCAATGTTAAATAAAAAAACAATTGGTTAATTTGGCATTGTCTAATTTATATACAATAATATACATGAGGTCACAAAAATGACCTCCACCCATCTTACTCAAAACCATCTCCCTAAACTGGCTCCAGCACTCCCAAGCTGGGGCTTTTTTTATAGCTATTGAGTATGTTGCTGGATAAACTAATAGTTAAGCTCTAATGAAGACATTTCCGGGCAATTGCCTCAGAAGCCCCTTAAGCCGCAAAGACATCAGAGACGCATTGATCAGTCCAACTGGTATATCCAATCCTCTAATTATTGAATCCAAATGAAGACTCTTGGCGCCTAAGAATTCAAGTATGCTACTTTCAGCATCAGTAAGATTGAGCTTCGAGATATCACATCTTGGCTTTTGCGTCTCTCTCAGAAGTTGCTTAGATTTTGTACTTACGTGATCGATAAGGCCTTCACCTATATAGCCAAGTGCCTCCATACAATCCTCAATCGTGTCAACTAACCTTGCTCCCTGCTTTATCAATTTATGCGAGCCTTGATTTAATGGTGAGTCTATCCTACCTGGGACAACCATAACGTCACGGTTGTACTCGAGTGATAGTCTTGCAGTTATCATAGCTCCTGATCGAAGTGATGCCTCAATAATCAGACTTGCCATACCCATCGCCGCTATAATCCTGTTACGAGCTGGGAAATTCTCTCTTTTGGGTCCCATATCAAATGGAAGCTCACTTATACAGGCCCCGTAATGAGATATCTGTTCAAACAACTCTTTATTTTCAGGAGGAAAAACTTTACCGAGGCCGCAGCCTTGGACTCCAATGGTTCTACCTTTGGCATTAATTGCCCCACGATGAGCGGCAGTATCTATTCCTCTGGCCATACCACTAATTATTGTAAAGCCTGAACTAGCAAGTAGATAGGCAAATCTAGATGCCTGCTCAGACCCATAATAGCTTGCCCTTCTAGAGCCTACTATCGAAACAGCAAGCGAATCATCACTCGATAAAGTTCCTTTAACACAAAGTACAGGAGGAGGGTCATTTATAACCTTGAGGGCTTTGGGGTATCGAGAATCTTGAATTGTTATATAGTAAGCACCATTGGCATTGGCCATTTCAAGCTCATGTGATACATCTAGGCTCAAAGCATTTGAGAGGATTCTTTCGCTACTTTTTATTCCTATTCCCTCTACTTGCGCAAGTTCTGATGCCTTAGCACCTAATACCTTTTCTGGTGAGCCAAACTTCTCTATGAGTTTTAGAAAAGTTACTGGACCAACACCGTTGGCCCTCATCAATCTTAACCACGTTTGAATATCTCTAGAATTTTCCAAAATTACCCCACTGCATACATCTGGTATTTTTAGACATATTACTCAAATGATACTCCTAGTCAACAATAAAGTATTAACCTACACACAGGTGCCCTCCGGAGCAGATTTAAGCCCCTATTGCGAGTAGTCTTTTTGTAAAGAATTTTGGATTATTTACCAAATTACAAATAAAATACTCAACATATATCTAATTGTTATTAAACAACTTACGTCAAAATACTCAACAATCACACCAGATATATCCTCCCATAAAAGCCCAGTAGTTTGACTTTAAGTTTTTAATTTGCTAGACTGCCAACACTATGACTACTAAGAAAACCATCACAAAAAAGACAACTAAAAAAACATCAAACGTTACAAAAGTAAAGCAGAAGATAGCCTTTAGAACATATAATGATGCGATTAAGTACCTATTTAGCAAGACAGACTATGAATCGCAAAGAAGGTTGAGGTATAATGTTACAACTTTTAACCTTGATCGTATGAAGAGTCTGCTAAAGAACTTGGGTAATCCGCATGAGAAACTCAGGTCTGTACATATTGCAGGAACTAAGGGTAAAGGCTCAACTGCAACGATGCTTGGAAGAATGTTAGAAGCCAACGGATATAAGGTCGGCCTCTACACTTCTCCACACGTAACTAGCATCCGCGAGAGAATTTGCGTAAATTCGGAACTCATTACAAGAGATGAAATGAGAGACCTAATTAATAGAATTTACGCTACCGTAGAGAAAATGAGTAAAGATGATGCTCCTACCTTCTTCGAATTGATGACGGCAATGAGCTTCTTGTACTTTGTAGATAAAGAAGTTGATATTGCTATTATTGAGACAGGTATGGGCGGAAGACTCGATAGCACAAATGTTCTCTCGCCAGATCTAGTTGGTATTACTAGCATCAGCTTCGATCATCAAGCGCAGCTCGGTAATACTCTTGCTATGATCGCTGGGGAAAAAGCCGGCATAATTAAGGAAGGCACGCCGGTTGTGACCGTTCCACAACAACCTGAAGCAATGCAGGTTATTAAGAGAGAAGCACAACTATCCAACGCATCTCTATGTGTAACCGGTGAGGATATTGATTTCTCTTGCAGATTTGAGTCATCGAGAGAATATGGTCCACATACGAGAATTTGCCTGACAACACCAACAAGTAAATTTGAGCATCTAAAGGTTCCACTTCCGGGTGAGCACCAAGCAACTAACTGTGGGCTTGCACTTGGGATGTTAGATCAGCTCAAGAATCTAGGCTATGAAATTGATGACCAAAAAGCGATAGATGGGTTAGAAAAGGTCTCTATGACAGGAAGAATGGAAATTATACATAGAGATCCAAGTGTCCTTGTTGACACTGCCCATAACGCCGCAAGTATCAAGGCTTTGATACGTGCAATTGGTCAACACGTGCCGTATGATTCCATGATTGTAATCTTTGGTTGCAATCTAGATAAAGACATAGACGGGATGTTGCTAGAATTACAGTATGGCGCAGACAAGATAATATTTACGAGAAGTAATTCGCCAAAGGCGGCTTCACCTGATGATCTTGCCCAGAGATACACTGAACTAACTGGCAAGATGAGCCAAACAGCCTTGTCTCTCGGACAAGCTTTAGCTATTGCTGACAGTGCCGTCTCTAGAGAAGACCTCATCTGCATCACAGGTAGTTTCTACCTCGTTGGACAGGCAAAAGAGAGATTCTCAAAAAGACAGACTGCATAGCAATCTAATCCGTCGTTTATAGTAAATTTAAAAGGACCCAAGTGTGGGTCCTTTTTTTATTTGTGCTTTTTTAAAGATTATCAAATCTCACTATTCAGTAATTCGACCATCGCTAAGAACTATGCTTCTATCTGCCTTTTGCGCAACCCTTTGGTCGTGAGTTACCATGACAATAGTTTGACCTTGCTGATGTAATTGTGAGAAGATTGAGAGTATTTCTTGCCCTCTACTCCAATCAAGATTTCCAGTTGGTTCATCAGCCAAAAGTAATGCTGGTGAATTAATTAGAGCCCTGCCTATAGCAACCCTTTGCCTCTCACCTCCAGAGAGTTGATATGGTTTATGTTTTGCTCTATCTTGAAGCCCCAATTTCTCAATAAGCTCCATTGCTTTTTTCTTATACTTACCACCGACTCTGAGCCACTGTATTGCAGAGCAATAAGCCATCGCAGGCATAAGAATATTTTCCAAGACATTTAATTCGTTAATTAGATGATAGAACTGAAAAACAAAGCCAACCTTACTATTTCGATATCTATTTAGTGCAGATGAACTTAGTTTAGACAAATCTTCTTCTTGAAATAATACCTTACCAGAATCTGGCTTATCCAATGCGCCAAGTAAGTGCAAGAGAGTGCTTTTTCCAGAACCGCTTGCACCAACAATGGTAACAAACTCGCCATATTTAACAGCGATGTCAATTTCATTTAACACCTTTAATCTAGTCGCACCCATCTTGTATGACTTGGATAATGATTTCGTCTGTAGTAGAACCTTTGACACGTTCAACACCTCTCTTATTTGTAATGACTAGCAATTAAACCCTACGATCTAGTCCCTAATCTTCTAATAATAAACCGCTATAAAAGCTATATATTATAGCCCCTCTAAACTCTTCTCTATTGATCTACAGAAAGGAGTTTAACTGGATCTCTCCTTGACACATTAAAAACAGGAAAGAATGCCCCCAACAGTGATGCCACTAAAGAACAGATAATTATAACACACAAGACTTCCGTCTGAATGTCGTGTGGTATTTCTCCAATATCATATATCGTTCTGTTCCATAACTGCCAACCAAATTCTCTAAAGAGCCAGCCTTCTAGATTGTTGATGTATCTTAGGAAGAACCAACCTCCTAAGGCTCCAATTGTAGTGCCAGCTATTGCTATCATAGTAGCAAACAATAAAAATAGGCCATTGATTTTGAATACTGAAATACCAACACTCCTAAGAATACCAATGTCTCTGAGCTTATGATGAACTAGCATAAAAAAGACCACAAAAATCACAAACACAGTCACAAGCGCAATCAATAAGAAGAGAGCCGTTAGCATTGCCTGTTCTTTTTCCATAGGAGCAATAGATTCACGCTTATAAGTTTTCCAGTCTTCAACTCTGACGTTCCTTAACAACATTGAAAACTTATCATTCTCATTTTGTTCTTTCATGCGTTGAACTAATTGACTTATCTTATCAACACATTCCCCCAGCGATTCTCCTTGTTTAATCTTTATATATATCGCAGAAGCTCTCTTAATTGTCGAGTCCATTCCGCAGAGCATCTGAGCATCTGTAAATGGAATGTATATTGTAGAGCTATCAACACTAGCAAGCCCTGTATCTGAATCATTAGCAACATAATAACTTTTAGAATCAACTATCCCAGAAGCTGCCTTTAATAAGGTTCCTTTGTAGGAAAGAGGAAAACATGTAAGGATGAGCTTTTCAAATATCAGAGGGTTGTGGGTAAACTTGCCTTGATAGTTTTTGGAATTCATTATTAGAATGCCTCTGATACAGCCACTCTTTTTAGAATCAAAATATGGTGTAAAGATTTTATCGTTATCAATCTTTCTATAGAGGCTAGATTTAAATTCAGTCACTTGATTATAACTGCTAGCTTCAATCCCTACGAGATTAACGCCCAAGCCCCTATTGCCACCAGCAACACTCAACATCGCAAAACTTTTAATAACAGGAGATGCTGCTTCTACAAAATTTTGTTTGTCAATCTCGCCAAGCAACCTATCGTAATATGGAAAACCAACTAACGAATCACTATAAACAATAACATCCCCAACCGTAGCATGGGTCTTATTTATATAATCAACAACCAAACCATGCATTACAGTCATCACGACCAAAACAACGAATACAGAGATTGCTACCGCCAATGTAGCCAACCAAGATATGGGCTTTTTGAGAAAATATTTTAATGCCAACTTAACATTAAACACAACAGTATCTTTCTTCGTAGTTATCGATTATACAAGAAACTAACAATTTTACTCGTACCGTAAAATTTTAACGGGATTTATCTTTGAAGCAACAATCGCTGGAATAATGGCCCCTATTATCGCAGCCATAATAGACGCTATAGAAATCCACACAACAGAGTTTGCATCTAATGTATTTGGTATCTTATCAAACATATAAACACTACTCTTCCAAATCTTGACACCACTTACAATATTAATGAAGTGCTCTATTGAATTTATATTCTTTATAAATAGACTACCAAACAAAACTCCAAGCATTGAACCAAGAATGCCAACCACTAGACCAAACGAAAGAAATATAGTTATTATTGTCAGGGAACCACCACCAAAACTCTTTATGATAGCAATATCTTTTTGACGAGTGAGAATCATCATATAGAAAATGCAGGATATAAGAAAGATTACTCCAACGCTTATAACTCCAAACACAATCATAAGCATTTCCATCTGTTTTCTATATTCCTCAATCAATCGTTTCTGATACTCTATGGATGTTTTAGGCGACATCGATTCTGCAATATTTGGCCAACCAAGCACATTAATTTCAAAATCTTCCCAGACGCGTTTAATCTCCCCAACGGCAACATTAACATCAGAGCCTTCTTTTAGCTTAATTAATATCGCCTGAGCAATAGTACCCACTTCTTCGGTGTAGGGATAGAGAGTCTTTGACAACAAATCTATTGGCAAATAAACTGTAGAGTTATCGACTCTGTAAACACCACTAAATACAACATCACCAACTCTGACAACCAAGCTTTTGCGTTTTAGAGCAGCTCTCTTACCATTGACACTCTCTCGCTGTAAAGAGCCTGTCATTATGATAATTTTAGAGCCTATGACCTTTGATGCCTCATCAATATTGTATTCATCTGTCTTTGGATTTGGACGAGAACAGACACCTATGCCTACAAATCCATATAGAGAGTTATCATTAGCAGCTGCGTTGAATTTTGTATCAGGAGTATTCTTCTGGGTTAGAAGGGACTCTTTTAAAGACGTAACCTTTATGTGCCTGTCGAGATCTATTCCCCAGATAGAGACTCGTTTGACATCACCTTTACCTTTTAGCGCTAAGCCAGAACCAACCAACAAGGGTGATGCGCATTCAACAGAATCTATTTCTTCCAACCGCGGAATCAACACATCTAGCCTTGCGATACTTCTGTAACCATAAGGCGAGCCAATAATTACATCACCTAAACTATCAGAGACCGATGTTTCAACAGATGCGATGAAGCCTTTGAATAGAGAAGATACACTTATGAGAAGACCGCAAGAAAGAGCTACAGCAATAATGCTAAGCAGCACAATTTTTCGCCGCATCAAATACTTCATACAAAGTAACAACTTTAGCACAGTAGATCTTCCTATATTGTAGAAAGCCTCCAAAAATCATTTAGCAAAGAGAGACTCTCCATTGCTTAAAATCGATTATTAGAGCCAGCCCTATATTAATAAAATAAACTCCCATTGTTAACTTCTAGTTTGGCAATGGGAGTTTAATATTAAGCAAGTGGTTTTAGTAGAGGAAAGAGGATTACATCTCTAATGCTAGTTGAATTGGTAAGTAGCATAATCAGTCTGTCAATGCCAATTCCAAGTCCACCAGCCGGAGGCATGCCGTACATCAAAGCAGTAATAAAATCTTCATCCATTGTAGCCATTGACTCTTCCTGTCCTTGAAGCTGAATCATGAAGTTTTCTTCTTGAACCTTTGGATCGTTAAGCTCTGTGTATGCATTGGCAAGCTCCATCTTAGCAACAAACAATTCAAAACGCTCGGCTATTTCAGGGTTGTCAGTTTTGCGCTTTGTCAGTGGGCAAAGCGGTGCAGGGTAATCAATTACGAAAGTCGGGTCGATTAGATGTTGTTCAACTGTTTCTTCGAACACTTCATTGATAACTACGTAATCATCCATACCTGCTTCTTCAATGCCAAGTTCACAAGCTTTCTTTCTAATAGCGTCTAAATCTTTAATGTCGCAGCCGCTGTGTTCTTTTAAGAGCTCTGCGTAAGTTGCGCGTCTCCAAGGACCTTTAAAATTAACCTTCATATCTCCGTAATCAAGCACAACACCATCGCAATGCTTTTCGATTAAGGTTAAGACTATCTCTTCAGTTATATCCATCATGACGTTATAGTCTGCATATGCTTGATAGAGCTCCATCATTGTAAACTCTGGATTGTGCCTTGTGCTCAAACCCTCATTACGATAAGAGCGATTAATCTCAAAGACTTTCTCCATACCACCAACTAGGAGTCTTTTAAGGAAAAGCTCTGGAGCAATACGCAAAAACAAATCTATATCCAATGCGTTGTGATGAGTTATAAATGGCTGCGCAGCCGCACCTCCAGCGATAGATTGCATCATTGGAGTTTCAACTTCGCTAAAGCCTTTGCTACGCAAGAGCTCTCTAATGGTAGCGACCATCTCACTACGAGTTTTGAACCGCTGCATTACTTCAGGGTTTGCCCATAGATCAACGTATCTTTGCCTGTATCTCATATCTACATCAGAGAGACCATGGAATTTCTCTGGCGGTTGATTGATTGCCTTGGCAAGAAAATCAATATTTTCAGCCCAGATTGTTAGCTCACCTGTTCTCGTGCGAGTAAGTTCTCCCTTTGCAGCAATTAAGTCTCCAAGATCTAGCAGCTTGGCTAAGTCCCATTGTTCTGGCATACGCTTTTTATTGAGACCTATCTGGATAGTTCCTGTAGAGTCTCGAAGCGTTATAAAAATAAGCTTTCCAATATCTCGCAGAAGAACAATGCGCCCAGCTGCATAAGCACTCTGACCGTCTGTATCTTCGATATATCTAGCACGAATACTCTCGCTAGACTCTACCCCATCAATTCGATGGCCGTATGGGTCAACCCCAAGAGACCTAATCTTTTCTATCTTTTCAATTCTCTGATATTGAAGTTTATCACTGCCTTGACTTTGCATTTAGTCCTCGTACAACTTTTTAATAATTTGTTCAATAATAAAAGCTAGATCCACTAATTAGCCCCAAGCTCTTTTGCCTTAAGAACCAAGACTGCCATCGCGAGCTGTGGATCTGCCTCTAAAACCTCTTCTAAATTGTGCCTTGTAACCTTGCCATTGGTATGGTCATGATTAGCTTTAACCAATACATCGTTATCTTTTTGTGTATCATAATATGTCTTTAACTCATTAGCTGTTAGCTTGACTTCAACGTCAGGAGTAATTCCCCAATCAGTACGACCAATCTTCTCAAACTGATACCTGTTCTTAACCTTTTGACCGCTTGGTAGATGATAAAACGCCATGGTGTATTTGAGTTTGGCGCCATTTCCCGGCACAGAGACAATCTGCTGAACCGTACCCTTGCCGTAGCTTCTAGAGCCTATCAAGGTAGCCCTCTTATAGAGAGGATCTTGAAGAGCTCCAGAGACAATTTCTGATGCCGATGCGCTTGAACCATTAATAAGAACCACTAGAGGCATCTTTAGCGTAGCCTTCTTATGAGCCCTGTGCACTTCAGTGAAACCCCACCTTGGACGAGTAGAAACAATTGGGCCTTTATCAACAAACATATCAACGATATTCGCAGCAGTCTGTAGATAACCTCCTGGGTTGTTCCTTAAATCAAGAATTAATCCATTGAGCCCTTGCTTCTCTAAAGATGCAACTGCTTGTTTCATAAGTCTAGCACTATTGTCTGTAAAACTCGTAATACGCAAATATCCAATGCCAGATTTTGGATCAAGCATGTACTTCCATTTACCATCAGATTTACGTTGCCAACCTCTCACTGTTGGAACATCAATCGTTGCCCTTGTGATTGTAATCTTTTTGGTTTTATCTTGCCCTTTTGATCTAATCGTGAGTGTAACATCTGTGCCTGATGGACCTGTGATTTTGCTCACCGCACAATTAATACTCATATCTTTAGTTGGCTCGCCATCAACCTCAACAATCACATCTTCAGCATCAAGACCAGAATTGTATGCCGGAGTATCAGGCATAAGACTATTAACAGTCAACTCACCTGAAGAATTTGATATCTCGATTCCAATACCAGAAAACTTTTGAGTCATATTCTTTTCGAAATCTTTAACATTCCACGGCCATACCAGATTTGTATATGGGTCAAGAGTTTCCAATGACGCCTGCGCAAACTCAGAGATAAGAATTTCTCTAGGAATCTTCAATGTGCGTGGAAGAATAAACAAGACCTGATTGAAAATCTTTAGAAAATCATCTTTACTAAGCCCACCAACTTTAGCTCCTATGTTCTTTTTAATCTCCCGCATTGCCGCATTCCAAGCAATAACTTGATCCTTAGAAACCTTGTATGCAACCTTTTCATCAGGATAGAGTAATACCTCGGCAAGATTCTCACAGCGGTCAATAGCCTTTTGAGCCATCTCAGTATAGTCTATAGGACTAACATAACCAAAATCCAAGGCTTGAATAGTACGGATAAACATACTCGGCAATATTCCTTCAAATCTATCCGCAGCAGTCTCACAAAGAGTATCCTTTAGAGATGCCTGAATGATTGCTTTTTGCGTCAACTCTTCAGCTTGACTCTTGTATTCTTTATTATCCTTGTATAAAGCCTTGAGCCAGATATAACTTGAAGTGTAGGCTTTAACCCAATCGCCCTTCTGTTGGTATTCTAGTGAGAGTTCAAGAGAGTTCTTAACTGTCTTTTTAACAAAATCATCGTCAAGTAGGGCCTTTTTCTGTTCTTTAGTTGCATACTCATTTACAGCAACTATAGCCGCAAAGGCATCAGAGATATCATTGGGCTCTTTAGGTTCACCCTTATCCTTGATTTCTTGAAGCTCTTTGAGTTTCTCTTCATACTGCTCAACCTTCGCAGCGGCTCTTTTTTTGTTAAGAGCATCGATATCTTCAATGATTTTACGAAGCTCGTTAGCCTTTTGGCTTTTAGAATTCGATAGAATCTCTGCTGCTGCATCATACTGCCCCTTACAGATTCTCTCTACTGCCAAATCAACAAAGCTAAGATCTTTACTTACACTAGCCTGTAATGATTGCCCTTGCGCAAGGGCATCTTGCGCCCAAAAAACACTTAAGAATAAAGATACTGATAATATGATAACTATTTTACTTTTATTTAATCTCATTGCCTGTCCAATCCATGCTAAATTTACGATGACAGATTTAAATCCTAAATATCCAACCTGTATTACTTATATAAATATCAGTATGCAATCAAATCAACATAAACTCAAAAGACCCCCGACAGCTTCTCTGGCGGGGGTCAATAAGAAAATCAACTTACATATAAATTAAGAGCTGATACTTATAGACACTCAGCGGCCTTACCTGCACATCCAAGTACCTCAAGTTTGTGTTTTACCATATCGTAAATAGCTTCACGACCTGGGCCAAGATATTTACGAGGATCAAACTCTGATGGATTCTCTGCAAAAACTTGGCGAATCTTTGCAGTTAGAGCCATACGAAGGTCTGTATCGATGTTAATCTTACACACAGCTAGCTTAGATGCCTTTGTTAGCGCTTCCTCAGGAACACCCATCGCATCTGGCATATCACCGCCGTACTTGTTGATTAAATCTTTAAACTCTTTGAGAACAGAGCTAGCACCATGCATAACAAGCGGATAATTTGGAACCTTTGTCGCAATATTTTCGATTACATCGAAAGCTAATGTTGGAGCAACCTTAAACTTGTACGCTCCGTGGCTTGTTCCACAAGCGATTGCAAGTGAGTCCACACCTGTTCTCTCGATAAATTCTACTGCTTGGTCTGGATCTGTAAGATGATCCATAACCTCATCGTGACTGAGTCCGACAACGTCTTCCTCGATACCACCAAGCTGACCAAGTTCTGCCTCAACAACAACACCGTGATCGTGAGCGTACTCAACAACCTGCTTTGTTAGTTTGATATTGTCTTCAAAATCGTGGTGAGAACCATCAATCATAACAGATGTAAAGCCATCATCAACACATTGCTTACATGTCTCGAATGTGTCTCCGTGGTCTAGGTGCATCGCGATAGGAATATCAGGATTTTCCTCAACCGCAACATCAATGATAGCCTTTAGGTAAGACATACTAGCGTAAGATCTAGCACCTCTTGATATCTGAAGAATCAATGGTGATTTCGTCTCAGCAACAGCCTTAACGATACCCTGAGTGATTTCCATGTTATTAACATTAAAAGCACCGATGGCATAACCATTCTTGTACGCCATTTCAAACATTTTTTTGGTAGTTACCAATGCCATGGCAAACTCCTTTTAAGAATAAATACAAACAAATTAAATTTATAAACTCTGATTTGCGATCTCGAAAGACTCCACAGGAATGAACGCTTTATCCACACAAATCAATTAAACAAAACAACTTAAGCCACTACACACATCAATCGTTGTAGTATTTAGCCCTAGAAAGGCCGTAATATCTGCGCGATCCGACCGCGAGATCTTTAACTCCTTCAGGCCATATACTAAAGACTATTGAGCTACTGTCAAGAGACTCATCGGTACTAATTGTAAATCCATAGTATATTCTGTGATAATGTCTGACTATAGCAAGCTCACTTTGTACGTTTTTACCGTAATCAAGATTGTATTCTTGATTAAACAACACAGTGTATCTCGAACTTAACTTATACGTTATTCCAAACGTAACTGAGTCAGAACCTTCCTCATGGTATTCACCCGTAGAATTTGTAGAAACAACCCTCTTCAAATAGCGATTTCCAATATACCAACTTAGGTTTGGCCAACAGTATCTCGTAATACCAATATTAAATTGATCTACCGTGCCGGCCTCTATATTGTAGTTCATATCACTCATTACTGCATATGTATCCGAAATCGACCAGTAATAGTCTGCATTTATCGTATTACTGCGGATGCCATATTGGTCGGTTTCTCTTCTTTTGAACATTGGAATGGTTGGATCGTTAAAGATGTATTTGTCTGGGCTCACGTCTGAGGCATCTGCACTGTCAGCGACAAAAGTTGTATCAATATTCAATCTCATCCAGTCAATTGTCCTGAGATTGTCGCTTGAGCCTCGTTTTGTCTGCCACCTTTGAGAGAGTCCTAGATTGATGCTGTTTCTTGCGTCAACTGAGTCATCGCTAGCCTGATAAACGCTAAATTCTACATGCGGCCTAAGAATATGCTTTATACCGTTTAAATCCCACAATCTAGAATGCACTGCTGGGTCTATTTTCCAGAACTGAGTAGATGCCCTCATTCCAAGTTCGCCAAGCCATACACTACTATCACTATCTACAGCCTTGCCATTTAGCCCCGTCGAGAAGCCATCACCATCGTCAAAAGCAAAAGTTCCTGCTACGTACGGCACAAATTTAGCGTTACCCCAAATCAGAGGCATATCAATCTCATGTCTTGAGGAGCCATAGGTAAATGATTCCTGAGAACCAGTTAAAGTTGAATCATCTCCATGTCTTTGCCTAAAACGACCAAATTTATTGTGCGTGTAGTAAGTGAAAAGACCGTCAAATAAATCTTGACCAACCATGTGGAACTGCGCTGTCGGCAATTCTTCTAACTCATCTTGGAAATCATTTATTCTAACTTTGGCTAACCATGAGAATGCCCAGTTGTTCTTCAATCTCTTTAGATGAATGAGAGTTTCTGGCTCTTTTTCGGTATTAAACTCATCTCGATAGAAGCTCTCATAAAAGTTTTTATCTGAGAGATACCCAAGTTCGAGCGTCATTTGCCAATCATACGGAAGATATTCTCTATGGCGAACTGACAATCTGCCTCTAAGATTATTGTCTGGTTCTATATTATCTCTATCTCTGCTACGACCGAGCCTATCTTCTCCGTTATCGTTAATCATATAGCCATGCATCTCGCCATAGCCAGTGTCAGTCTCGTATTCGGAATCTACTCCAACACCAAGCCCTCTTTTGCTGTAATAATCTAGAGAAAGAGTATTATCTACTCCTGGCTTTTCCTTCCAGCCCATCAAACGGTTTAAGTACCAAACACTCTCTATGGATGTTCCAAAGGATTTGCCGTTGCCAACACTGAGCCTTTTTATAGGTAAGTGTGGATTTTTTATGCCACTGGTAAGTTTAGGCCATCTAAATATCGTCGTCTCACCCAGCTTTAATCTCATATCTTCCATAACTGCTTGATATCTAGCATCTCCAAGCTTGGACGCTCTGTTCTCGAGATTAGAGGTGTCTGTAACTACAATTGAACTAGCAGTTGCAGATATCTGAGGTAAATAGAACTCGTCGTTTGTTAGGACAATATCTTTGGCTTCAAAGATACTCTCGCTCACACGAAGTAGTTTTTCTGCGCGAAGGTAGATTGGAATGCCTTCGTCACGGTCAAAACTACGCATTTGAGCGTTCACTATTAGCGCTTGGCTATCCACAAAATTGTAGAGTATTTCATCAGCGGTTATAGTCCTATCGCCTTCAGTCATAACAATATTACCGCGTATGTAAACAGACTTAACCTTCCCGCTAGCGAGCAATTTATCAGCACTGCTCTTCTCATCTGACACCTTAAAGTTGTCATCAGCAAGAAATACAACCGCTTCATCAGCCTGAAACTCAATCATATCCCCCTTGTCGTTGAGACGATGCCAAAGATAAAACCTGCCTATTACAGTAGCAACATTCGTCCCATCTGCAAGGGTGCTCTTTTCAATCTCTGGTGCCGGTTCCCAGATTCCTGAGATATTGACAGGATATTGATAGTCCTGATTTGCATTATCCTGCGCCACTTGAGCTTCAGGTTTAGATTCATTCATCAAGGATGGCGGCATTACCCAAGCAAAAAATGGCTCATCTTCATCTTCTTGTGAAACATCAGAACTTTTATCCTCTTTTAGAGGTTTTATAGGAGGAACAATTGCCTCTGGCCTTGGTTTTCCTGCCTTGGCCAACTTCATAGGCATCAAATAACCCTTTGCTTTTTCGTAGAGTGGCTCGTTAATAACTTTAACATCTTTTCTGCTCTGTGCGGTAGCAAAAACTTCTCCTCTGATTGTAAGTGATGTCATCAATGAACCGCTTCCGGCAACAATGCTCTTACCGCTATCGATAGTTTTTGAATTCTTACCTTTGCTGATAGAAACATTGCCGTCTAGAAAGACTCTAACACGGTACATAGGGCTTGCCTGCGTTAGTGAATCGGATACCGCATCAATCCATATAACTGCGTTATCACTGCTGTATTTGTTTGTAGCCACTAAAAGGGAAAAATCACCCTTGTAAACCAAGATGTGCCTACCAGATTTGGTTGTAGAGACTGTTAGTTCGTCGCCACTGAGATGTAAATCTTGGCCGGCAAAAACTCTTGCCTGCTGCGGAGTAACCGCTTTGCTTGTTGCAACGCATGAAAAAATAACGAGAGCTAAAACCAGAATCACCGAGTTTCTCATAAGATATCCGTATCAATTTAGTGGTAAATGTCCTTAATTTAGGCAAATAGAGCTATTTTGATACTATTAAATGCCCTTTTTCTCTAAAGATAAACTTGCGAGTGATTATATTGGTACATAAGCTTTTATTCCAGTAAAAAGATTGAGGGTGACTCTAATAATTGCATTTGGGTAATCGGCAGAAAACTTTTGCTCTTCGATAAGTGAGGCAAGGATACGATTCTATTGCAATGAATCGAGCAACCAATCGCCAGCGATATATGAGAAATCGACAAGATCTACAAGTCCGTCACCTGTAATATCAGCTGCGCATCCATCGCAATGTTGCAACCAAC
Source organism: Phycisphaerae bacterium (assembly GCA_027078365.1). Lineage (GTDB taxonomy): Bacteria > Planctomycetota > Phycisphaerae > Sedimentisphaerales > Sedimentisphaeraceae > S145-28. The sequence goes on along the minus strand of JALWYQ010000044.1, from coordinate 47,746 downwards.
TCCGAGCGAATGTTAACAAATCATCAAAGTCAACATCGCAATCATTGTCAATATCACCTTTGAGATGCTCAATAACACCAAGACCTCTAACTTCAATATTATCGATAGCCCACCACCATTCATAGTTAGCGTTGTAATAATGCCAGCGCAGCTCTACATTAGACTCTCCATCGGCAATCGCAGAGATATCAATATTGACAAGGCCAGAAGTGTCAGTGCCACTATATCGTGCTATATTTTGCCAAGAGCCACCATTAACTCTAATATCAACATCACCAATTTCATCGGAGTAATGTTTAAAATCATTATTAAAGCTAAGTGTAACATTTCTCGCTTGGCTACAGTCGAACGACTTCGATATAAGCTCTTCATCTAAATCAACTCTATTAGCCCAATCGCTATCAACAATCATGAATGGTTCACTAATACCGCCAATTGCATCCCTATTATTAGGGTTGTCGTCTCGCCAGCTCTTGGAATCCGAGAAACCATCAATGACCGTCCAATCCGCTGGCAAACCATTATCGAATGTTTCTTTTGCCAAGAGAACCACATCTAGATTGATAGCAACACTCACCAATGCCTCGTTGGAATAACCGCCATCTGGAGAGATTCCTCCATCAAAAGCCTTGAATGTAAAATTAGCATCCAATGCGCAGCCGTTTCTAGGCGTAAAGATTACCTCATTACCGCCATTCAAGAGGGTGTATGGAACCGAATCTATAACGCCGCCAGCAGGGTCGCTAAGAGTGCCGTGATTGGTAAGTGACGTAATTACATAGCTAAGAGAGCCTGGATTTTTTGGATAGCCATCATCACTCGCATCAAGGGCAATCGTTACTGGATTATTGAAGACAGTTTCTACCTCAACGTCGTTAGCCACAGGAGGATACGTCGTAAATGGCGCATCGCTGACCAGAGAAAAATACTGCTGAGAGTTCACGAGAGAGCCTTTATAGCTAACCTCTACCCTATAAACTCCTGCCTCAGGAGCATCAATATAAACCTGTTCAACGTTATCTAGAACATTATCTCCTTTTGTCGCCGCAAGAGTCGGATTAGCAGGGTCTAAAACATAAGGCATATAAACAACACTGCCATCTGGAGAGGTAACGCGCAAGTCCAAATCATTAACCAGTCGCGGCGCAGGATTATCAAGCCCTGTCAGTGCCGTGGCGGCAGGGTCTGTCCAGCAGATAGTAACTTTCAATGGCGACAGTCCATCGCAAGAAATATCGTAGCTCAAGTGAGTTATAGTATCTGTAAGTAGCCCCTCCTTCGTGCGGTCTTGAGCTATTGCATCTGCGGCAGCTCTTGTATTCATCAAGCCCCAACCAAATTTGTAATCTGGCCCTACATTTCCAAGATCATCTGCTGTATGAATAATTAAGCACTTAAGCGTACTAGCTCTCATATAACTGCCGGGGTTAATTTGCCCGTAATAATCGACCAGAAGAACCGCAGAACCAGCCGCATTTGGACTAGATGTACTCGTTCCACTCATCCACCTATAGTCGGCATTGTTACCGTTGTCGCAAGAATAGAGACTGCTACCGTTAGCTACAATATCAGGCTTAACTCTCCCATCATCCGTCGGACCATAACAACTAAAAGTGGTCATCGTCGCCTGCCCAAGATTACGCACACCGCCATTAACAGCATCGTTAACTGCCCCAACAGTCATAATGTTCTTGGCGCAAGCACTAGTAGCTATCGTATCAAACCCACCATGGTCCCAACTATCAGCGTAGGGGTCACTACTGCTGTCGTAATTCTTTGTTTTCCAACCATTATCGTAGTAAGTAAACGACTCGCCCTCCTCAGGAGTTCCATCATTACGGTCATTTCCAGCAGATTTAAATGGAAGCCAATATGGGGCGTCGTAGCAGACTTGATCCCAAGATCTAGCATCTTCATCGTATTGGCCAAAATTATCACTCTCTCTGTCGCCCCAAGTTCCATACCAAGTCCACTCGCCGTTATCTTCACTCCAACCACTAGTAGTACCGTAAGAGTGATTTGAGACCTGTATTTTACCAGCCTCACCCGCAAAACTCATAGCAGCATCGGCCATCTCGGCCACATCGTCATTCCAATCGTAGGAATCAATATCTACATTGGGAGCCATTCCTTTAGCCCCCGCAACTACACCAGAAGCACCAATCGTACCACCAACATGCGTCGAGTGATAATTACTCAATGCCCCATCTTTGATCGTGACACGCGAACCAAACTCCTGATGGCTAGCCAAAACGCTACCGGCATCCCAAACTCCCACCGTTAGGCCACTACCATCACTATTGTAAGGTTCATTACGAACCAAGTCAGCAGCTGTTGAGATAGCAGCATTTTCATTTTGGGTAGAATAGTAAATCGGTTTGCCATTTCTAATCGCCATAAGTTCTATGGTCCTAGAGCGACTCTGAATTCTCAATTTTCTAGAATGCACATGAGCCCATAGCTTAGCGGCCTTTTTCTCTCTAAGAAATTTACTCCGAAACTCAGATGCCCTTTGATTGAGGATTTTTCTTCTCGCAAGACGATATTTCGAAAGTTTTTGCTGATGCTTAGCCATCGTACGAGCCCAGGTTGGACTCTGCACCATAGCCAACAAAAGAACGATAGCAACCGCTCTTAATAGAGCCTTACTGATTAACCTATCCGTGTGTCTCGTAAAATCCATACAGTTAACACCCAAATCCTTCTTCAAAATCCTCGAAATATCTGATTAAAACTTCATTATATGGGCTTTGAATATCTAGGGCTACCCTTTTTCGGCATAGACGCCAAAAAGAGCATAACCCGCAAACTTGAATTACTCACCCCTTACGACTAGAATAGCCGCTCTAAAATAGCCAGTAACCGTATTATCAACATTTTAATTAGGACAAAATATGCTTCTAAATACAATCGCCCAGGGAAGTTACCAGACAAACAGCTATATACTCAGAGAAAATGAGCACGCCAAAGAGTGTATCGTCATAGATACCGGCATGGTAAATACGCAATTGCTTGCATTTCTCGAAAATAAAGGCCTAACGCCTGTTGCGCTTCTGCTAACCCATGGACATCTTGACCATATTAAGGGAACCCCCGAACTACGCGAGAAATACCCAGATATTAAGGTAGCTATCCATAAAGACGACGCGCAGATGCTAACTGACAGCGAAAAAAACATGTCCAAGCTAACAGAAATCTTTGACGTATTTGAAACCGAAGCCGCCGATATTTTGCTAAATCACGGTGACAAGTTAAACTTTGCTTCGATAGAACTTAGCGTTATTCACGTACCAGGACATACTCCCGGCGGCGTGTGCTTCTATGTAGAGAGCCAAAAAAGCATATTTGTTGGCGATTGCATCTTTGCAGGCTCAGTTGGTAGAACTGATTTTCCAGGCTATGCGCAGGCAAAATGTCACAACCAGTTAATAACTGGCATAAAAGAGAAAATTCTCACATTAGACGAAGAAACAAAGCTTTACTGTGGTCACGGACCTTCAACCACTTTGCGCTGTGAGAAAAAGCATAATCCTTTTTTAAATGGTGACATCCCAGAGCGATGCTAGGTGAAACTTCATAAAGATTAGCGCATAAAAGCCTATGACAGCGGCGATAGATGCACTAACTCAATATCTCACAATAGTTTATGAAATCATAAAATCTAGAAGATTTCGACTCTACCAAAACGGAAAAGTAAATCAAAAAATGTTTGTTGTGATTTTTTTCACGCTTAGACGCTTTTTTATTCACATTTTCATTGAAATGATTTTTATGTTTTGGTAGATTTTTCACTATGTGATATCATTACGCGATTAAAGCAAACTAAATATCATTTTATTGGAACTTGATACCATGGAAATTAAAGCATTTAAGGCATATAGATTTAACGACTCAGTAGTTGGCAATGATGGAGATTGTATTGCGCCTCCTTATGATGTCATCAACGCCGAACAACAGGAACAACTTTACGCAAAGAACGATTTTAATATCGTGCGTATCATCAAAGGTAAAGAAACTGATAGCGACAACGACGCTAACAATAAATACACAAGGGCCGCCGAGAGTCTAAACCGTTGGATTGAACAGGGCGCACTCAAACAAGATGACAAAGACACTATCTATGCCTACGTACAGAACTTCACTGCAGCTGGTGAAAATTTCACAAGAAGTGGATTTATTGCCCTTGGAAAACTCGAAGAGTTTGGCACCGGTGTTCAGCCACACGAGAAAACGCTCGATGGACCAAAGGCTGACAGACTAAATCTAACCCGTGCAACCCAAGCGCAGTTTGGCCTTATCTTTATGCTATACGATGACAAGGAGCAAATTGCTGACAGAATCATCAAAAAGGCAACAGAAAAAGAAGCCCTAACTAAATTTGTTGACGAGGAAAATGTCTCCCATGCGATATACGCAATCGACGATGCTAACGATATCGCTGCAATCGAAAATATGATAAAAGACAAGGAAGCTGTTATTGCTGATGGTCATCACAGATATGAGACAGCGCTTAATTATCGCAGAGAAAGCCAGAATCCAAACGCCGACTACAGAATGATGACCTTTATCAATATGCACAACGAAGGACTCGTAGTGTTGCCAACGCACAGACTCGTTGGCGACCTTGAGAATTTCGATATGGCAAAACTTATCGAAGAACTTGAAGAGGACTTTGAAATCACAGCACTTCCGTTTAGCGATGAGAGCTCTAAAGTTGCAGCTAGAGATAAGATGTTTGAGCTTATGAAATCAGACTTTGATGCCGGCAAGAATAGCTTTGGCATCTATGGCAAAGATGGTGCATTCTACAAGGTCACATTGAAGAATAAAGAGGCCGTCAAAAAGGCGCTACCAAATCTAAGCGAGGCATCACAATCGCTTGACGTGTCGGTATTGCACTCACTTATCCTAGACAAAATCCTTGGCATTGGAGAAGCGCAGCTAGCTAGCCAAAGTAACCTAAAATATATCAAAGACATTGGTGATGCCATAGAAGAATCAATCAAAGCAATCGATAACGATGAAAAACAAGTCGTGTTCTTTATGAACTCGACTAAAACGCAACAGGTTAGAGATGTTGCTGCGGCTGGCGAAAAGATGCCTCAGAAATCAACGTTCTTCTACCCTAAAGTATTCACTGGACTTACAATCAATAAACTCTAACTAATGAGGGAGTCATAAGATTTTCGCAAATCTTAAAGGAGATACATAAAATGACAGACTGGAAAAATCCACCAAAACTATTTATACCTGGGCCGGTTCACGTTCTAGACGAGGTCTATCAACAGCTTGCACGTCCTACTCTTGCGCATAGAGCTAAAGAGTACAGCGACCTCCACGGTGAAACAGTAGCCCTTCTCAAAAAGATTCTATTTACCGAGCAAAACGTATTCATCTGCTCATCTAGCGGTTCTGGTGGATGGGAAACAGCGGCAAGAAATCTCATCAGCGATGACGAAACCGTACTATGTTGCATGTGCGGCGCATTTAGTGATAAATGGGCAAGTGTATTTAAGGCCAATGGCAAAAATGTTGAAGAGTTAAAGGTCGAGTGGGGCCAAGCGATTACAGCTGAGATGATTGATGAGAAACTCTCAAACGGAAACTACACCGCAATCTCTCTTGCGTACAATGAGACGAGTACAGGTGTAACAAATCCTCTAGAAGACATCTGCAAAATGATGCAAGAGAAGCACCCAGATGTCTTGATTCTTGTTGACTCTGTTAGTGCAATGGTTGGTTTGCCGATTAAGTTTGATGAGTGGAAAATTGATATGACTTTTGCCTCTGTTCAAAAGGCATTCTCAATTCCACCTGGAGTTGCAGTGTTCGCCGTCAGTGACAGAGCAATGGAGAAGAGCAAAACAGTTGCCAATCGCGGATACTATTTTGACCTTCAACAGTACGCAAAAAATGCAGCGAAAGACCAAACTCCAACAACACCTGCAATACCACAAATTATGGCACTCAACTACCAATGCAACAGGTTAGTCGCAGAAGGAATGGAGAATGTTTGGACAAGACACAAAAAGATGGCAGATTTTGTACGTGATTGGGCAAAGAAAAACTTCGATCTCTTCGCACCTCAAGAGTATGCATCAAACACTTTAACAGCAGTTGCAAATACAAGAGGCATTGATATTGCGTCTCTTATAAAGACTATTAAAGAAAAGCATAACTTGCTCTTTGGCAATGGTTATGGTTCACTAAAAGAAAAGAATTTCCGTATCGCCCACATGGGAGACATGGACATGGAATCTCTAAAGCAGCTTCTATCATACATAGACGAAGAGATTAACTAGCCTAGCACTGCAGAGAAACCTAAGCCGGCGCAACCATAAAAGATGCGCCGGCTTTTTTTTGCATCTTTTATATAAAAAAGGAAAGCGATTAGATTCAAAGCATTACTAAATCCAACTTGTAGCTGTAATCTAGCGTACTTTCACATTCTCATTGCAAAAGCATTTTCTTTTGCGTCTATAACATTAGAGAAGATAGCTACAAATATGCAAGCTACGATTTACTAGCTAGAGCCTTCTCAACTTCTGCACGAATTTCATTTAACTTAACGTTTTCTGGCCATAGCAAGCTCGCTTTGTCTAGGTGTTCTTTTGCTTCTAATGCAAATCCCATCTCAAGATACAACAAGGCTGCATCAAGGTGCAACGATGGATTATCTTGGTCTAACGCTAAAGCATATTCAAGAAATTGTAAAGCATCTTCATGCTGACCAATCGCATGCAATGAGCGTGAAAGATATTGATAGGCCTTAATATTCTTGCTATCAATGTCTATAACTTGAAGGAAGCTATGTATTGCATGTTCAACAACGCCTACCTTCAATAACATTGTACCTATCGATAGGAATATCTCAGGATTTTGAATATCTAGTTCTAGTTCAGATTTTAGTAGAGATGCCACCAATTTCTCGTCGCCATCGCTCATCGCAATCTGCGCAAGTCGATAACGCGGACCACTCATATAACTATCTAACTTAAGCACATCTTGATAGTATTTGCGAGCTTCTTGGATTTTAGAATCAAATAGGTACGACTCCCCAAGGTAGAATAAGGCCGCTGCATTCATGGCATCCCGATCAAGAATGTTTACAAGTTCATCTCTTGCTGCATCGGTTTGGCCTTGTTCAAGCAAAACTACGGCCATATCCAACAATACATCAATCGCAGATGGATCATTGCGCAGTTCTTCTTCAAAGTATCTTTGCGCCATCTTGGTATTGCCGGTTGCCCAATAGGCCTGGCCGATACGGTAATTTATCTGAGGATGGTTGGCATCAAGCTCTCTAACCTTCTCCCAACACCAAATTGCCCTATCAAATGCAGCCCTACTGTAGAGAGAATTGCCAATATTATAGAAACACAACGGGCAATCTGGATCTATCTGCTGGGCAAGATAGAACATTTCTTCTGCCTTTTCGTGCTTGTTTAATTCTGTATAGGTTATAATACGATTGCAATAACAAGGCTCATAATTATTGTCGAGACGCTCAATATACTCAAAAATCTCCAAAGAGCGATCGAATTCGCCATTTCTGGTATAATCTAGTGCCAATGCATTTAGCACTTCAAGATCGTCTGGGGCAATCTCAAGCGCCCTTTGATGTTGCTCAATGGCATCATCAAAACAATCAATTGCCTCGTAGGCTAAACCCTTGTTGAAGTATAGACTTGCGTTTTCTGGGTCTATTTCTAGTGCAGCGTCCAACATTCCTATGGCCTGCTCGATATCACCAGATTCGTAGAGCTCATGTGCAAGCTTTGCGCACCGCTGAGCTTTGTCCCAAGGGCTCAAGAAATCTTCTTCGTGTATCATAATATCCTAGCAAATATCTTAGTTTCTAAGCTAATTCAAATATCATATAAATAATCTCTGCTAGTTATTCTCTCGACAATCTTAAGAGCCAACTTACTCTCCAAAACTTTTAATTTAGACTTTTTGACTATAAAGATAGCCCTAAAGAAATTTCTCTGGATTGTAAACTCATAACACTTTAGAATATCGGCAGTTACCCTCTAGTGGATATTGCTACGGTTACGGCTATTTATGCAGAACAAGAGATTTCTGTGGAGGGTCTTGGGGTTGAGTCCTATAAGCAAAAACGCTCTGCGCCAATAGGCGTAGCTGTTAAGAATTAAACCAAACACGGAGTCTATTAAAATGATAAAAGAGATTAAAGGCCAGATGGCTGTCGGCAGTGCCAAATTTGCAATTGTTGTAAGCCGTTTCAATGAATTTATAACCAATAAACTCCTAGGCGGAGCGATTGACACCTTAACTAGGCATGGTGCAAAGGAAGAACAAATTGTAGTTGTCTGGGTGCCAGGGGCAGTCGAATTAACTCTAGCCGCTAAAAAACTCGCTCAAAGCGGTCAATACGATGCCGTCATCTGCCTTGGTGCAGTTATCCGTGGCCAGACAGACCACTACGATTACGTCTGCCAGCAGGTTACCAGAGGTGTCGGTCAAATCAATTATGACACAGGCGTTCCAGCGATGTTTGGAATTCTCACGTGCGATAGCATCGAACAGGCCATTGAGAGAGCCGGAACAAAAGCAGGAAATGCTGGGGCAAACGCTGCGGCATCCGCTATCGATATGGTTAGTGTTCTTGAACAAATATAGACGATTGCAGCAAGGTAATATCGCATTAATTCTTACAGGATAAAGCAGTGGATAGACGTACTAAAGCGAGAGAATTAGCAATGCAGGCGCTTTTTCAGCTAGATGCACAGGGTGAAAATGCATTGGCTGTAATGGACGATTTCTTTGCCATAAATAGTGACGACGAGTTGATACGAAAACAGGCAAAGCAATGGGCCCTTGGTGCTTGGAAAGAGCTAGATATCTGCGACAATCTCATCCAATCGGTGGCTTCGGGCTGGCAACTACCACGTATCTCTGCAGTTGAGAGAAGTATTCTTCGTGTATCCACTTATCAACTCCTCGAGTGCCCAGAAATCCCGCATAAAGTAGTTATAAATGAAGGGATAGAGATGGCGAAGAAATTCAGCTCACAGCAATCTCCTGGATTTATAAATGGAGTGCTTGATGCTATCAGAAAGAAAATCAGCGACGAATAAGAATCTCTCAAGAAACTCTTTTGAGAGAGGAAACAACCTTTGCAGGAGCCTCAAAAAGTGAGAACTATAGCAATACTAAATCAAAAAGGTGGCGTTGGCAAAACAACTACAGTTGTCAATACTGCAGCGGCGCTTGCTATAAAAGGTAAGAAAGTAGCACTTATAGACCTCGACCCACAAGCACACTTAACGATACATCTTGGAATAAATCCAGAAGAGTTAGAGGTGGGCGCTTATCAAGTATTGACTCAAAATGTAGAGGCAAAGGATGCCTTGATAGAAGTGCGTGAAAATATATCATTGATGGGGGCAAGCATCGACCTTGTTGGGGCCGAAAGCGAACTCGTCAATGTGGTCGGTCGTGAAATTATTCTGCGTGAAGCCATTGAAAAGATAAAAGATGATTATGACTTTCTAATTATAGATTGCCCTCCTTCACTTGGATTGCTTAGCTTAAATTCCCTTGCCGCGGTAAAAGAGATATTAATCCCTCTACAACCACACTTTCTAGCCCTACAGGGCCTAGGCAAGCTTCTTGAAACAGCAACTCTAGTAAACAAAAGAATCAATCCAGCCCTTAGGGTCTCAAGCATACTCTTGTGTATGTACGATGCAAGGACGTCTCTGTCTTGTGAAGTAAAAAACGACATTGAAGAATTTTTACAAAACTCAAGAGATTCTCAGTGCGCGTGGAATAGAGCAGAGTTAATCCCTGTCCAAATACGCAGAAACGTCAAACTTGCAGAAGCGCCAAGTTATGGCCAAACAATCTTTGAATACGAACCAAAATGTAACGGCGCAATCGACTACATGCAGGTAGCCGAATATTTCATAAATGGCGCAGTGCAAAAAGGGTCTCCTATTGAAACTCAAGGAATAGACTACAAACCAAAACAGGAAGCTCTAGATACTAAGCAAGACGTAGAAAATCAGATTACTCAAGAAACAGATAAGCCAATAACTCAAGAATACTAGGAGGAAACAAAATGCCAACAGTTGATGACGTTATTGTACGCAAAGCAACACAAGAAGATAGGGCTAAGTGTGAGCAATGGCCAGTCTGGTCTGCCGAACCAAGTGAGTTTGACTGGGAATACACACAAACAGAAACTTGCCTTATCATAGAGGGCAAGGCAACGGTAGTTGATTCTGACGACCCTAAAAAGAGCGTAACTTTTGAGAGTGGAGACTTAGTAATTTTTCCAAACGGACTTTCCTGCAAGTGGATAATTACTGAAACGATAAAGAAGTATTATAGTTTCGACTAACCCTCCACGTCTAAGATTAGCCTTACCCTTATAACTCAAACATCTTTTTGATAGGATTAACATGTCAGTACGTTTTTATCTTGCAATTATCGCCTTAATTACCAGTATCACATTCGCCACAGATTCCTTGGGAATCGAAGAGATGAAAAAATCTGTGGTGATGATACAAAGTGCGACTCAAGCACCTGACTTCACTGCCCCTTGGAAAATGCAACCATTTAGGCAAGGTATTGGGTCTGGATTTATCATCGATAATGAGAGAATCCTAACTAACGCACACAACGTTGCTAATGCAAAATATATAATTGTTAAAAAGCAGTCTAGCGCTCAGAAGTATCTAGCTAGAGTTGAATTTATCGCAAACGATTGTGACTTAGCGACTCTAAAGATTGTCGAACCGGCTGGCTTTTTTGATTCTACATCAAGTTTGGAGATTGGCGACCTTCCAAAACTACACACAACGGTAACAACATATGGCTTTCCACTAGGCGGTTCACAGCTATCAGTAACACAAGGTGTTGTCTCAAGGATTCAAGTTGATAGATACAGCCACACCGGAGCAGACATGCACCTTGTTATCCAAACTGATGCTGCGATTAACCCTGGCAACTCTGGTGGGCCTGTGATGCAAAACGCTAAAGTAGTTGGCATTGCATTTCAAGGTCTAACCTCTGCAGAAAATATTGGCTATATGATTCCAACAACGGTCATCAAGCATTTCTTAACAGATATATCAGACGGTCATTACGATGGATATGGAAATCTGGGCATGAGCATCTATCCTGGACTTCATAGTAAAAGTTACTCTCGATATTTAAAATTACCAGAGGATGCGCAAGGCGTTGTGGTTCTTAGCACACTTGTTGGAAGTAGTGTTACAGATAAATTTAAAAAGAATGACTGTATCTCCAAAATTGACGGATGGGAAATAGACAACGACGGTAAGATAATGATTTATGGACTAAGACTCCACTACGCCGAAGCTATAGAGGCTCACCAGATTGGAGATAAGATCGATTTTGAGTTTTACAGAGATGGCAAACTTCTAAAGACGACTGTTACCCTAGCTAACGATAGACCAATCATAAATTATTCAAAGATGTATGATGTAAAACCAGATTACTACACATATGGCGGGTTTGTTTTTGTCAAACTTTCCAGAGACTTCCTTGAGAGCTGGGGCAATGAATGGATTAAAGATATTCCTAGCTATCTAAAATTCCTCTTTTACCATAGTAGTGAAATAAATAAGGATACTCATCTCAAGGAATATGTTGTTATCTCAAAGATATTGCCAGATGAGGTTAATAGTTACAGTGAGAGATTTCGTAATAAGGTTGTAAAATCTGTAAATAACGAACCCGTAAACTCATTAAGAGATTTAGCCTCGTTAATTGAGAACAATAAGAATGATTATATAGAAATAAAGTTTCGAGGTAACAACGAAACAATGATAATCGATTCTAAACTAGCAAAAGCTCATAATGCTACAATTCTAGAAAAATACAACGTAACATCACAATCTTCATTTGGATATTAATATGAAACGAATCTTACAAACTCTATTGATAACAATAATCTCAATACCTATCTCGGTAGCAGCACAGGGCTTCCCAAAGAAAGATGAGGTTAAGGACTCACTAGCCTATATCACAGTTTACTCACAGGCGTATAATCAATATATGCCATGGAAGAAGAAGAATGTCGTAAGGAACACCTACTACGGCTGCGCAGTATCAAGTTCGCAGATACTCACAACTGCAGAAGCTCTGATAGACTCAACCTTTATCAAAATTAAATTGAATTCAAGCAACGAATATCTCTCTGCCAAGATTAAATCACTAGACTACTCTCTAAATCTAGCATTGCTCGAGATTGATAAAGGTCAAGATTATAAACCTCTAACACCTGTTGTGTTTGGAGATTACAAAGAAGGTGCACAATTACGCAGTTACTGGTTAAATTCACGTAGCGAAGTTATAACCGGGCGAGGCTATATGGATAGAGCTCTCGTTAGTAAAAGTAGTTGCTCGCATACTAGAAATCTAACATACGTTGTTGCCAACGCCTCACAAGAAACTGGTTGGGGAGAAATCTTCTACGATCAAGATAAGGCTGTTGGCATTGCGTCTTGGTTTGATGGAGACTCTAAAGAGTCTGGAGTCATCCCTGCTGAGACAATAAAGATTTTCTTGGAAGAGTCTAAGAAGGAATCGTACCACGGATTTGGCATGATAGGGTTTAAGGCAGAAAAACTTATTGATCCAGCAAGAAGAAGATTTCTTTCACTGCCAGATGATGAGACTAACGGAGTTTATATTAGCTCGCTTAGAAATATTGGAACAGGTGCAGAGGAATTAAAGGTAAACGATTGTATCGTTGCAATAGACAATCATACGATTAACGCATATGGAAAATTCAAGCACCCTCTCTACGGTGAGCTAAACTATGAATATCTAATCACAAGTAAACCTATCGGCGAAAAAATTAACTTTGAAATTTATCGCAATGGTAAAAAACAATCACTTGAAGTTGAATGCAAGAATTTCAAGGTTGAAGATATGCTAGTTCCATACTATCAGAGATCTAAACAGCCGAAATTTATAATAAGAGGCGGTTTTGTCTTTGAACAGTTAACACGTCCGTATTTAAAACTATGGGGTAGCGATTGGAGGGGCAGTGTTTCTCCATATCTATTGGATATATACAAACGTCTATCATTTAAACCAACACCAGAGAGAAAAGAAGTTATCATACTATCGCAGGTGATACCTGATGATATTAATGTTGGTTATCAGCAATTGGCAGGCCTTGTAGTCTCAAAGATTAACAACAAGAACATCGGCTCTATGGATGATGTATTCGATGCATTAAATGGTGACTCGATTGACGGTTTTGATATTGTTGAATTTGAACTTGATTATCCAACCATCGTCATAGATAGAGCTAAGGCAGCTATCGCCGATATGAATATAAGCCAAAGATACAGAATTCCTCAGATGCAGAACAGGTAGTCCAATAATAACCTGAGAAAAACAGTCGAAACAGTGGTGTTTTCTGGTTGTCTGAAGTCTGGTTTTGAATGTACAACCTCGCATCAACAGCCATACCATTAGAATTATCGCTACAATCGTTACTGCCTCGCTATATTGTCCGATAAATTCCCTCTTTATCCGCGAAAAACCGATGCCTAGTCATTGAAATGGGACTACCAAAAGATGTATAATCCTTTTGTGGTAGAGGTGACCACTTTTGGGGAGATGTAATGTGTTTTGAGTCTATAGAATGCGCAGCTGCGCGATTAAACATTATTACATTTTTAAGGAAGTAGGATTATGAAGAAGTTATTGGCATTGGTGGTACTACTCACATTGCCTACGATTGCGAGTGCAACGTGGATGAATTGTTGCACACACAAAACTGCGATAGACCTAGATTTGGTAGCATCTCCAGATCAAAACCCTGCAAGTGATATCTACAGCATAGATCTCGTTGCTAATTTCTTTGGCGACTGGACTGGAAATGCTAGAGTAGCACTTGAATTCAATCAAAACTATACAGATTTGGTTGGTGTAGAACTAGTTTCTGCAGACTCATACAACACTACTTTTGCTGCCTTTACAGGCGTCTTTACTGTTTGCGTTGATGATAAAGATTTTAGTGGCAGAGTTGTCCTAGCAACTATAGACCTTCAAACTAACAACACAGGGACATACTTGTATGTTAGAGATAATTCATCGTGTCTTCCTTTGTTAAGAACAAATTTTGGCTGTGCTGATTTAATTGATAATCCAGAGTTTGATTCTCATGGAACTCCGAATCTTGACGCTATAAAAATCGTGGATACTGGCAATGTTGTTCCAGAACCTGCAACCATGGCGATTCTTGGTCTTGGTGGACTCCTAATTCGAAGAAGAAAATAGAAATTGCATCACTTTATAATAATCACATCAAACCATTTGAAGTGGTTCATCGGAAGGCTTCCCTTGCAAAGGGGGAGCCTTTTGTGATTCTAGAACCAATACCCTCAAATCTGGTAATTGAGAGCTATCCTCTATTAATACTGGAGAGGTTTACCGCTTTGCTTTCCTTAACACAAAGGACGCAAACGACAGTAAGGATGCAAAAGAAAGTCGGGACTCTCCTACATTTTGATCAAAGGCCAGTTGCTACTGTCTCGCTTAACGAATAGCATTAAGGAGGCAAGAGTGTTAATCAAACTCTATGAATTCTCTTCTAACTCATACGCTTTTTCTTCCCACCTGCTCATCTGCTCTAGGCGATCCATAATATCAATATGTTGCGTACAATTTTCTTCGCACCTGTGACATCTAATACAATCTTTAGCATCGCCCCATTTATCAGCTAGAAGCCCCCAGCTATGATTGTCTTTTATCAACTTAATCATCTCAGAATCGCTTCTATCTGCAATCAGAGACTCGTTATAAATCTGCAGATATCCCGAAATTGGGATCTTCTTTGGGCAATCTCTCAAACAATATCCGCAGGAAGTACACAGTCTATTAACGCCATCTGGTGTAGATTTTCTAATTTTATCAAGTGTCTCTGAGCTAAACTCTTTAGCCGACTCTGCAACTTTGCAAGCCATATCAATATGCTCTTTTGTGGTAAAACCATTTAGAGTAACAGCTATTTGAGGAGAAGAGATACAAAATCTAAGAGCGGCCTCAGTTGGCGTCTCGTTTTCACTGGCAAGGTAGGAGAGCTTGTTTTCATTTTGCGGAATAACTCCACCTGCAAGAGGATTCATGGCAACCACGCCCAGACCTTTCTCATGGGCTAATTCGACGGCTTTCCAACGATATCCAAAATTTAGGATATTAATGCCAAGCAAAACTCCATCAAACTCATCTTTCGCTAGAATATTACCTAGCTGATCCCCTCTAAGATGAGAAGATATCGTGATGTGCTTAATTTTCTTCTGTGATTTAGCCTCTAGTAATCCCTCATATTGACCACCATCAATCATTGCGAGTTCGTATTGTGCCATCGTACGAATACACCATACATAGTAAAAATCTATGTAGTCTATGCCCAAACGCTCAAGAGACCTATCAACTGCATCCTGTGCTTTTTGCGCAGTATCAAACTCAATTGGTGTTCCTTTTGTAGAAACAAAAAACTTCTTCCTCTGCGCAGTTAATTGTCTAAACGCTATCCCAAAGATATCTTCACTTCTGTCGCCACAGTAGGCAGGGGCTGTATCAAAAAAGTTTATACCCTTATCATAGGCATATAAGACAAGTTCTGCATTCTCTTCATTTGATTTAGTAGTATCAAACCGCATACCACCAAAACCAACAGCGGAGACCTTTAATCCTGTGTTACCATATTGTTTGTATATCATGCTAAAGAACCCTTCTAAAAAACGATTATCCATAGCAAGATAGTATACTACAATAAATCACACAGAAATAACAGAGATACTTTGAGAATCAATACTAGAAAACAGGACCGTATTTATAAATTGACCACTAACAACTAAAAATGTAAACTTATGGGGACTTCTTTTTATTATTTTCCTAGAGAGAGTGTATCTATGCTTAAACTGATTGCTATTATATCTGGTGGAGCTTTGGGCGCGCTTGCAAGATACCTTGTTGGCGGTCTAGTAGACAATTCTATCTGGCCAATACCAACATTAACAGTCAATATGATAGGATGTTTTGTTATAGGCCTGCTTTTGCCAATTACTTCTAGAATGGTTATATCACCAGAGCTTCATAGTATGATATTCATAGGCTTTCTCGGCGCATTTACTACGTTTTCAACCTTTGCTTTAGAAACCACAAATTTGATCAGAACTAACCAATGGATTCCTGCCATTATTAATATAGTGGTTAGTAACATTGGTGGAGTCTTAATGGTTGTGTTAGGTTTGATTACAGCTAAGGCATTATTGCATTTAATTAGGTAGGAGATTTCTCATGAAACTAATAGAGAAAACTAGACTTAAAATTTATATCAACGAAAGTGATAAATACGAGCATAGACTTCTCTACGATCGAATCGTTAACAAGGCGCAAGAACTAGGCATCTCTGGTGTAACGGTAACTAGAGGGGTAATGAGCTTTGGCCTACATAGTAAATTACACTACGAAAGTATATTACGTATAAGTGAGGATTTGCCAATTATTATTGAAATCATTGACTTTAAAGAGAATATCGAGCTATTCCTTCCGTTTTTAGAAACAGCCATAGCAAGTGGAATGGTTACAACAGAGACTATCAAGGCTTGCATAATAAATAAAGACTAGCACAAACCATCTCTGGTTAATTTAAAATACACACAAAGAAACCCAAAGAGCAGTCTCTCATGGCTACCTCTGGGTTTCTCTTGTATCCCTAACAGTTCTTTTATTCGTTACATCCCCTCTCGTCTATCCATACAAAAACTAATCATCTCTCGATTCGTAGCCTTGAGTTTCTTTTTGACGTTGCAAATCTGCAAGAGTGTAATTTGCTAAGTATTCTTTGCTCTTTGATATTGCTTCTTTTAGCAACTTGTTCTCCCTTGAGCTTGCCTCGCTGTAACCAAGCTTCTTACTCGATATCGCAGACAAAATCGTACCAATAGAAAAATTGGCTGCGCTTGTTGCTGGCACATATCCATCAGATGGCTCACTAGTAATGTAGATAATATTTTCAGATACTAGGTGATCAAGAATTGCCTCTGCAAAATCTGCAGGTATGTTTAACTTCTTACAGAGAGATTCGATCGTCATCGGTTTCTCGCCAGCTTCGAATGCAGCGGAAATCTCATTAACGATATCAATAACGATCTCATCATTAACCATAAAATAATTATCACCGCCACCAGATGACCGCAATTCTGCTTCGTCAAGTTGTTCAAAATTCTGAGTTGTATAACTTAATTGCACTCCAAATAAAACAATCTTCCAAGTGATAGATATCCATAGGATTGTAAGTGGTATCAACCCAAGAACACCATAGAGTTGATTGTATGGAATAAATTTTGTTACGTATGTATGCATCAAGGCTTTAACTAACGTCCAAATTAATGCTGCAACAGCTGCCGCCCATAATGCCGAAGAGACCTTAACCTTCGTATTTGGTATCGACCAATAAAGAACAAACAACGCCGCAACATTTATTAAGTACGGTAAAATAGGCGCAGTCCAACTAACAACTGCAGCATCGTGCCATCGACGCACTAGAGGGTTAGCCGTTAGAAACATTGCAGCTCCAAGCAATAGTGGTCCTAGCGTTAGAGGTGTCCAGTAACTAAAAATCCTAGCTATCAACGAGCGACCATGTCGCACATTCCAGATATTATTAAAAGTTCTTTCAATAGTACTGAGCAATCCAATCGCAGCCCAAGCAACCACTAAAAGACTCACGATAGTAACTGAGCCTTTACTAGAGCGATTAAAGAAATTACCTAGCAACTTATCAATATAGTCTGTAAGTAAAATCGTCTCTCCAGAGCCATCTGGAGATGGATACTGAAATTGAGAGAGCTCAAGGCGGTCATACATAAATTGTCTTACCTGCTCAGATATACCTTGATGAGATGGAAAAGACTGAAATATCAACAACATAATTATAGCAAGAGGGATAACCCCAAATATTGTATGATAGGATAGAGCCGCTGCCTGCTGACCGTAACGATTTCGAATTAAAAGCTTCCGGCACAGGACCCAAAGTTTTAGTTGATAAATTGCAAATCTCGTCATTCTACCAAGTTCTTCAGTTGGCGAAGTTAAGATATTTCTGATTTTATTTAAAACTGCTTCAATCATTAGAAAGCCCCTTTGACTATTTAAATAGCTTCTTAAGCTGTCGCTGCAATTCATTGTCGATTATTTTTTTTATGCCGTGATCAATCGCCGCATTAAAATCAATCTTAGGATTGTTAAGATCGCCCGTTATTGGCAATACCACCCTATCATCACTATCTTGCCCCGTAGTGATTGTACGACCTGAATACGTATATGGCAATACAACATCCATATCGATCCTATCATCAAGATAGATCTTACCTCTAAAGTTAACTGGATTATTGCCAAAATCAACCTGCATATCCTTGTAAGATAGCACTGAATCTTTAAGGGTAAAATACGTTTCTCTGATTCTAATTGGCTCTTCTTTGGAAACTCCTATATGTTTTGCAATTTCTCCCATCAGACCATTAGAGCTCAAATAAACATTATCTAGGGAAATTATGCCTTCAATCTCAGTATAATCTTTACTCTCATCTCCAAGTGGGATAATAAGTTTATTGCATTTAAGATTTACCACTCCGGCTGCTTCAATAGCGCCTGCAAAGATAGGATTAACATATTTGAGCATTTTCTCTGTAGTTTCTCTATTGAGCTCGACGTTCTCTATGATATAGATAGGGTATGGAATTACCATTAATCGCGGCGATTTATTCAATTTTGAATATGCCGCAAAATTAACATGGCCATTATTAACGCTCGCTCTAAATGGTGCTAACGTTAAGACTCCATCAGATACAGTTACATCAAAATCACTCTTACCAAAGGAGAGCCCCATATAATCTGCAGATTCAAAACCAAATGACAAATGCGCCGTTAAGTTATCAAATATCTTCTCTGGATATTCAATTGGATAAGAACCCTTAAGTTCGCAACGAGCTTGCCTTTGCCCTGTCATCTTAAGTTCATCTGGAACAAATTCACTCGCCAAGTCGCCAATACGAGCAAAATCTATTTGTGCTACTATTTTGGCATCTATGCTGGCTTGGCCACTAGCAACTTTTTGAGAAATTCTAGCATCAGTAATATCAAAGCTTGGGCTCTCTAGCTTTATTTGAACATCGTATATTTCTGAATCAAGGTCAAGGTTTGTGTCGAGGGATAGATTCACATATTTCTGAAAAAACCCTTTGTCATTGCCATGAGAAATCTTGAGCTTATCGATTTTAGCCTCTTTAGTTTTGATTGAGATATTACTGCCATCGATATTCACATCAAGCGGGCTTGCAATTCTTCCATTGAGTTTGATATCACCATATGAGTTTTGAACAAATTGCCCTATAGATAGCAATTTTGCCAAATCGCAATCTATGTTTATGTTTCCTGAATATCTCTTCTTGCTTGAGTTGGAGAGTCCTATCTTAAACTTCTTTGCTTCAACCGAATTGTTATCGCTTGAAAAACGTAGTGATTCTACAAAGATATCCCCCTGCTTCGACAGAGAAAAGTTGTAATCAGAATCTATTTTCTCAAATGAAAGCTTTCTATTTTCTTTGACGACAGATAACTTCTCAATATCACCTTCACCTACTACCTTTATATCCTTACCGATCGTTACGGTACCATTAGATGTTAGCACACCAGAAATAGATGTAGTAGCTAAAGGTATAAATGAACGCAAAGTGTTTAATGTTTTAGAGATATCCACATCTGCGTTGTATCCAACTTGTTTAAGATTACCGGCAAGGTCAATCATGCCAAAGTTACTCTCAAAATCACAAGTATAGCTAAGCAAACCATTATCAGCTAAAAAGAGAGCGGATTTTATATTTGCAGCTCTGTCTAAATCTATGCGTTTAGAATCTTTAACAATTGATAGATTGTTAATGCCTGCCTCTAACAATATTGCATCTTTATTATCTTCTGTTAAACCCTTTTTAACAACAGCCCTAAGACGCCCAGACTCTAAGAATAAATCTTCAGGCAACTTAAGAGTATTGGGGAATTGGCTAGCTAGCTGATTCAAATCAACATCAATCTGCGACTTCAATATATTTGAAGAATTAGTTTTTAACAACTGCTCAAAACTTCCAAGGTTGTATGGCAAATCTCCTGAGAGATTAATATCAAACCAATCACTCTTTAATAAGAGCTTATGAATATCAAAGGCGAAATCTTTTGATGTTAAATCTGCTTCTAGTTTAAGATTATTGGCTTTAAATATATCTGAATTTAGAATATCTCCGCCAAACTCAATTGCCTTGGAATTTGCTTCCATTACAAATTTATCAACAGAGCCATTTTTTATTTGCGCAACAATAGTTGAATTTAACAATCCACTTGTTTTAACCTTAATCTTGGCTAACGCAAATAGAGGTGAAACAGTTTCTAAATCCAAATCCTTTACAACAATATCTAAATCTGCGGTGGTATTCGACAGCGACCACTCTTCTGTAGGTATGATAAATTTACTTTCAACGTCAATCCTTGAATTAGCCTTATTGCCTCCAAGCTTAGTGACTAAATTAAGCTCGCTATATTCTCCATTTGTATTTATCAAAGAATGTAGATTGAAATCTGACAACTCAAGATTGATATCTTTTCCCTGAACATCCCTTAAGACAATATTAGCCTTAGAGTCGTTTACTGTAATATCTAGACTAGAAATCTTAAATGTTTTTTCTGAAGATGATCTAGCTTCCAAGAGTTTTTCTTGGTTATCTTTATTGAATTGATAATAAGAAACGCAGAGATTGAGTCTGCAGTTATCTATAACTGTTTCTCGCAAGACAATATCGTGTGCTAATAGCGCAACTAAAGAAGGCTTACTCTTTAAATCAGCAATCTCTAGTTCGATTCCCCTCTGAGAATCCTTGTAAGAGAGAGCCTTTACTCTGAGACCATCAGACCAACTGTAAGAGAGCTTTTCAAATGATACATCAGAGCCTGTATGCGTCTTTATCGTTTTGATGATAAAACGATTTCCAGCTTTAGTAGATACAATCTGTGGTATGAAGATAATAGCAAGTATTAATAATAGGATAATAACGGCTGTTGTCTTTAACCAGAAATGAAAATGAAAGCTAAATCTCCCTGTAGAAGCAACTTGAGAAGCTTTTTCATCGTCCATAACAGAATTGCTCCTTTCTATATAGGAACCAAGCTAAATCTCGCAATACCCCGACAACGCTGATAGATGCGCAGATAGAACTTATATTAAGATTCACAGTTTACTACAGCGGTAGCATAGACTATATATCCACACTACCGCTATAAGTATTATAGTTAGCTACTCAATATTTCATTAACTTTAGCTTTTATCGCTTCATCTATCTGTGAGATATATTTCTTTGTGATATCATCAACTTCTTTTTTAGCTCTGTCTCTTTGGTCTTCAGAAATCTCTTTTGATTTTTCTAAATCATCAATCTTTTTATTTGCATCGCGACGAACATTTCTGACAGAAACCTTTTGTTGCTCTCCCATATTCTTCACTTGAGTAGCAACCTTCTCACGACGCTCCTGACTCATCGGAGGCACAGTAAGCCTGATAACACCACCATCAACATGTGGAGACAAGCCCAAATCACTAGCCTTTATAGCCTTTTCAATATCCTTAGCACTTGATGGGTCAAACGGCTTAATAACAATGCTAGTTGCATCCGGCGCAGAAGTTGTTGCCATTTGAAGCAGTGGTGTTGGGTTGCCATAATAATCAATCTTTAGATTGTCAACCAAACCGGTAGACGCCCTTCCACTGCGCACTCCCTTATACTCAGCGTCTAGAAACTCAACCGCTTTCTTCATGCTATTTTCATGGTTCTTCATAATTTCTTTGAGTGGCATTTTAAAACTCCGTTAATTAACAGATAATAGTTCCAACATCTTTTCCCTCAAGAGTATCTTTAATATTGCCTTCTTTGAAAATATTAATCACTCTTACAGGGATATTATTCTCTCTACACAAACTAACCGCTGCATGATCCATAATCTTAAGATCATTGCTGATGATATCTTGATAGCGGATTTTTTTTATCAGCTTTGCCGCTGGATTTTTCATAGGGTCATCATCGTAAACGCCATCTACCTTCGTCGCTTTGATAATTAAATCAGCTTCAATCTCAGATGCACGAAGCGCCGCACATGTGTCCGTTGAAAAGAATGGGTTTCCCGTTCCACCAGAAAGAATCACAACCTTGCCGTTATTGAGTTCTTCTAATGCCCTAGTTCTGGTAAATAATTCTGCAATCGCAGGAACGGGTATAGCGCTTAGCACCTTCGCAGGCTGACCACAATATTCCAATGTTTCTTTTAGAGCCGCAGAGTTCATAATAGTTGCAAGCATTCCCATATAATCGGATGTTGATCTTGGAAAAATGCCGTCTTTTGAGAAGGCCGCTCCACGCAGAAAATTACCTCCACCATTAACGATTGCAACTTGCGCACCCAATTTGCAAATACTGGATATGCGTTTAGCTATAGATACGCTCTGTTTCGAATCAATACCAAAACCACCCGACTCACAAAGACTCTCTCCAGATATCTTGAGCAGAACTCTGTTGTATTTAACATTACTCATGATTTTGACCTATCAAGTTGAACTAGAGTTAGATTAGATACTCACCTTATAACAGAAAAAAAGGCTTTTATCAATATTGCCAAATCTTTTAGATACAATATTACCATAATTTTCATTGCTATGTTAGCTTATTGTTATTTCCAAGAAAAGCCAACAAAAAAGCACCGACGTGTGAAACGCCGGTGCTTTTGATTTTAATATTTAAGGGGACTTAAGAAATCTCAACCCTTGTAAATCTCTTAATCTTAGCCTCTCCGCCAGCTGCTTTAGCCGCTGCAGATAGAGCCTGCTCGACTGTAAGATCTTCGTTCTTAACAAACTTCTGATTTACAAGGCAGTTATCAGACAAGAACTTGTTTATCTTTCCTTCAATAATCTTCTCAATGATATTAGCTGGCTTATCTTTAACCTGCTCAGCAGCAATAGCTTTCTCTTTTTCGATTATTTCAGGGTCAAAGCTGTCCTTGTCTAGAGACACCGGTTTAACCGCTGTGATGTGCATGCAAATCTCGCTAGCAACTCTCTTTAGATCTTCGTTAGAGGCAGTACTAGCACTATCACACTCTATCTCAACCATCGCACCACTCTTGTCGTCAAAGTGGGTATATGTTGCAACAAAACCATTGTCACCAGCACTAAATTTAGCACAGTCGCCAATCTCAGTCTTTTCGCCTGTCTTACTAACAAGTTCAGTAATCACCTCTGAGAAAGGTTTTCCATCACAATCAACTGCGCCAAGAGCCTCAGCAGACATCTCAGCTGCTGCAAATGCTATATCAGCTAGTTTATCCGCTGTTGCAACAAAGTCATCATTTTTCGCAACGAAGTCTGTCTCGCAGCAAAGCGAAACCATAACAGTTGCGTTATCTTTTGATTTAACAACAACTCTACCCTCAGAAGTGTCTCTAGCGGCTCTTTTGGCCATAGTCGCAAGACCCTTCTTACGCAAAATCTCCATTGCCTTCTCTACGTCACCATTTGTTTCTTTTAACGCATTCTTGCAGTCCATCATTCCTTGACCGCTCATCTTACGCAGTTTCATAACTGCTGCTGCAGTAATCTCTGACATTTCTATCTCCAACAGTAATCTGTCTTAGCTTTAATAAAACTACAAGCCCCAACATCTGTAGGGGCTTGTAGTACAACTCTAGAATTATTAACCCCAGATTTAATTATTCAGCTGCTGCTTCTGGAGCTTGATCTTTAGTATCTTCTTGTGATGCTTCAGATGACCCCATTGCACGTCTCTTACTTCTACCACGAATTGGAGACTCATTAGAAGCTGCTTGAGCTCTTGCCATTGTCTTACCTTCAGCAATTGCGGCGCTAAGTTCAGAAAGCAAGATTTCAATACCTTTTATTGAGTCGTCATTGGCTGGTATAGCAATATTTACCACATCTGGGTCTGAATCTGTGTCAATGATACCAATAGTAGGAATACCAAGCTTTCTAGCTTCAGCTAATGCATTCTTTTCTTTCTTAGTATCAACAACAACAATTGCACCTGGCATACGGTTCATTTTACGTACACCATCAAGGTTAGCCTTGATTTTAGCAAGCTCACGTTTGAGCATAGAACCGCGTTTTTTGCTCTCTGCTTCAATCGAGCCATCACTTAGCATAGCCTCAAGCTCTTCCATACGTTGGACGCGTGAACGGATGGTACGGAAGTTTGTTAGCATACCACCTAGCCAACGATTAGAAACATAGTGCATACCAGTCTCTTTAGCTGCAGTTTCAACTGCATTCTGAGCTTGGCGCTTTGTTCCAACAAAAACAACGTCTTTTCCTGAAGCAACCACCTTGGCGAGGAGCTTTTTAGAAATTAGCAGCCCCTTCATGGTTTGCTTCACATCAATAATGTGGATCATGCCGCGCTTAGCGAAGATATATGGCTTCATCTTCGGATTCCAACGGCTTGTTCCATGACCGAAATGTACGCCCGCGTTAATTAGGTCACGAGCTAGTTCCTTACTCACGAAAGAATCTCCTTTAATTTTGATTTGTATGTCTTTCGCGCTTATCTACGCCGATAAGCAAGAGCGTTAAACTATACTACCAACGCCAACTTGTCAAGTCTTTTCGCTAAAAGTAGCAAAAGAGTCTCGACAAATTTAGTTTGTTCCATAAAAAAATGAAAATTACATGCTAGCTAAATTAGCCGTAACTCTCCGATAGAATCAAAAGATAGTAAAGCAATCTATCATACTGGAACAAAAGAGGTTAGTGATAATAGTTTAAATGGTGTATAAAACCACTAATTTAAACACAGGGCTATTATTTTAATAAATTGGAGACAAGAATTGATTAATTAAATCACAAACTCACTTGAATATGACAGCCTAATGCAATAGAATAGTGCACAGGCCAGGGAGTTCATTTACTTTTATTCAACTCTAACTTTGACATTTATTGTTCTAGTTCGAGCTTTTAATGGGCGCTGCTGGGCAGGCATCTCCTCCCTCTCCTCCTACTTCTCCGCCTGTCCAGCAAGCCCCTCCCCTTTAACAAGATTAAGCCATAGTTCTTATCGTCTTAAATAGCACCTCTTTACACATCTCAGGACTAAAAGTCCTATATTACTATTGATATTGGCCTCTTTTGATGTTTTTTCCTAAAAAAACTAATGTTACATGCCGGCAAGGTCCGAAAAAGTAATATCTAGTTATGTAGTCCTACCTAACTGTTGCTGCTGCACAACAACCTGTTAGGTATTTTCAACTGGTCTTTAATTGAAATTTTGGTGCGGGTACAGGACAAGACGCTCTTTTCAGTACAGAAAACCGCATAATTATGATATTGCTATCAAGGAGTATTTGTTAGAAATGAGAACTATCGCTGTTATTAACCAAAAGGGCGGGTGTGGTAAAACAACAGTATCTATAAATCTCGCAAGTTCGCTCGCCGTAAGAGGCAAGCGCACTCTACTCGTTGATATGGACCCACAATCTCACAGCGCAGTTGGCCTTGCTGTACCTGAGGAGCAAATTGAACTTGCAATCTACGACAGCCTGTTAAGCGCTAGCCGCAAAGAAAAAATAGACCTATCAGAAATCCTATGGCAAATATCTGATAACTTTGAACTTGCACCATCAAATATAGACCTAGCTGCGTTTGAACAACAGATGGCTGGAGTTGTTGGCAGAGAAAACTGCCTAAGAGACGTACTTGCGACTGTATCAGACGACTACGATTATTGCATTATTGACTGTCCTCCATCGGTAGGATTACTCACCTTCAATGCTATTAAAAGCTCGCAAGATGTAATCGTTCCTGTTGAGACTGGATACTTCTCACTACATGGGCTTAGTAAGCAACTTGAAACTCTGACAGTTCTCTCAAATCAATGCGAGCAACCAATAAACGTGATGGTTCTCGCTAGCATGTACGATGTTCGCACTAAGATGAGTCGTGAGGTTTTGGCAGAGCTGAGAAAGCATTTTGGCTCCAAGATGTTCCAGACCGTAATAAACTTCAATACCAAGCTAAAAGAAGCAGCAAGCCTTGGCCAGCCAATCACAGAATACGAACCTTCAAGTAAGGGAAGCAGGGATTTTCTTTCTCTTGCAGACGAGTTAATTAGCACAGACACACTCACACATCGCAAAGAAATGGTAAGCTCGCTATCTCGCCAACTTGAAGCAATAGGCAATAATGCACGTGGAATTCTCGGGGATATATCTTTAAATCGTCAGCAACAATCTCAAGAAAAGACTAAAGAAGAAGTCAGCGAGAGAATTCTTGATAAAGTAGAAGAAAAGATAGAACGCTATTACGGCGTGAGGCAACAGGGCAACATCGTATCATTTACAGCCCTATATCCAAACGCAAGGAAAGTTCAGATAGCAGGCGATTTCAATCACTGGCAACCAGAAAACACTATCATGGAGAAAATTAGTAACGATGGTGCTTGGCAGATTAAGTTGAATCTAGCACCAGGCAAGTATCGCTACCGTCTCGTAGTTGATGGTAAGTGGCAACAAGACCCTTACAATGAAGATGTTGAAATGAACCCATACGGAGATTACAACTCTCTGTTAACTGTTGGATAAGTAACAAGACTACTCCCTAACGAAGTCTTTCTTATTACAACACAAATCCCAACAAAAAAGCCCACACAAAGTCATTTTGTGTGGGCTTTTGGTTTAGATTCTACCAAAATTAATTACCTAGTGACTCTTGAAGCTTCTTATCCTTTGCTATAACCGCTGCAGTTTGGTCTTCTCTGAATTTATCGAGTTTTGCTGCCAGTTCATCATCGCTAAGAGCTAATATCTGAACGGCAAATACTGCAGCGTTCTTAGCTCCAGCTACACCAATAGCCATGCTTGCAACAGGAACTCCCGGAGGCATCTGGACCGTACTGAGCAGTGCATCCATTCCAGTAGGCCCCTCACTTGCCTGCATTGGAACACCAATAACAGGAAGCGGCGTTCTGCCGGCAATTGCCCCTGCAAGATGCGCAGCCATTCCAGCAGCGGCAATAATAACCTTTACACCATTGCTCTTTGCGTTATCTGCAAACTCTGCAGCAATATCAGGGGTTCTATGTGCTGAGATTATCCTAACTTCAGGGCTAATATCAAATGTTTTTAATATATCAATACATTTTTGCATTGTTGCTAGATCGCTGTCTGAACCCATCACGATAGCAATTGAACTACTATTTGCCGCTGTCATAAAATTTCCCTCAATCTGACTGATTAAAATTGTTTAAACTACAAAGCGTGGTGGTATAATAGCCCTATATGGGATATTTATCAAGTCGGAGCTAAAAATGAATACAAGAGAAATGATTGTCGCTGGTCAATTCTATCCACAAGACAAGCAAGACTGCATCGAAACTATAGAAAATCTCCTTGCTGGCGCAGAAGAATTTGAAACAGAATTAGCCCAAGATGTATCCTGCGCAATTGTTCCACATGCCGGCTGGCTATTTAGTGGAGACCTCTGCGCTGCCGCATTTAAAGCGATAAAAGAGAGCAATAGCAATATTGATACGTTCATACTTCTTGGAGCTGCGCACAGAATGATTGGTGCTGAGATAGCCGTCTTTGATGGAGACTCTTGGAATTCTCCACTTGGAAAAATTTCTATCGACAAAAACCTCTGCAATGAAATAATCAATAGCAATTCAATTGCAATGGCAAATACTTCATATCATCGCAACGAACATAGCATAGAAGTCATAGTGCCATTTATTCAATATCTATTTGATAGAGCGGAGATTGTACCAATTATTGTACCACCGACACCAGAGTCGGTTGGTTTTGGCAAAGGACTTGCAAATATAATCGCTTCTCAAAATAAAAAAATCGCAATCATCGCCTCCACAGATCTCACACACTATGGGCCAAGCTATGGATTTGAGACTCAAGAAAATATTGATGATGGACTTAGATGGGCAAAAGAGGTCAATGATAAGATTTTTATTGACCACGCATTGAAATTCGAGGCTCAAGAGCTATTGGAAAGTTCACTAGAAAATTCAAATGCCTGTGGTGCTGGTGCAGCAGCGGCGCTAGTTAGCTGCGCAGCAGAGCTTGGAATAACCAATGCCACACTTCTTGCCCATAAACATAGCTATGAAGTAATGAAGAAAAAATTTGCCAGAAATAGCAAGGACACCGTAGGTTACGCATCCATCGTATATTAGGATGTTCAACCCTACAGCTAAGTTTTAGAGTTTCTCGCCTTCTGCAATCTCTAGGAGTCTCTCTTTATTTAGTATTGTAATCTGGCTACCCTGTATGGTAAGTATCGACTGCTTGTTCATTCTTGCGAATGTACGACTAACCGTCTCGGCAATGGTACCAATCTGAGAAGCAAGCTGGGTTTTGCTTATCTTTAATTCAAAAGAATCACTCGCACTAGCCTCTAAAAGCTCAACTAAATAACGCGCAAGTCTAGTCGAAACTTCTTTTAGAGAGAGATCGTCAATAAGCGAAACAAATTTTCTAAGCCTTTTCGATAAAACAGCTAGCAAGCCTAAAAGGATAGCTGGATGATTTAACGCTAGAGTCAAAAACTTCTCTGCTGGAATATATAGAACCTTTAAATTCCCTTGGGCTCGCGCATTTGCGGGATAAACGCTACCTTCAAACACAGGAACTTCTCCGCAGAGTTCGCCCTCTCCAAGGACATGTAAGAGTTGCTCTTTTCCGCTAACACCAACTCTGTATGTTAACACAACACCAGAGAGGATAAGATAAAATCCATCTGCAACTCTACCTTGACTAAAGAGTAGCTCTTTGGGCTCAAGTTCTCTGTAGTGACAAATATCAATAATGCTAGCCTTATCTTCATCTTCAAGGCCAGCAAAGATTGGACAACAATCTAATATCTTAATATCTAGCTTAAACACAAAAAAATCCTAAAAAAATGAAATACTTGACTTAAGTCAAAGACATCTCCACTAGTGAAGTTATAATTCTAATCGATAAAGATGAATATTAATAATGTTTTTTACTTAGACACTCTTGCTAGAGCTATTATAATGCTAGCGTTGGAGAATAGAGATGACAAATAAAAAAACAAGCATATTGGCCAGCATAGATGCTAAAGCGTCAAGTCTTGCTCAGCTGATTGAGTATTCCAGTGATTCTGTAGTGAGCAAGACTCTACTTGATAAACCTGTTGGTAGCATTACCCTTTTTGCCTTTGACCAAGGGCAGAGATTGAGCACACATAGCGCACCGTTTGATGCAGTAGTCCAAATTGTAGATGGAGAAGCTCTAATCACAATTGACGAAGATGAACATATTGTGGGTGCTGGTGAAATTATAGTTATGCCTGCAGATATCCCCCATGCTCTCTACGCAAACAAAAGATTCAAAATGCTATTAACGATGATTAAAAGCAAAAACTAAAACTGTATATAAAGTTTAAAGGTAGTGATTTATAAAATTATCACTACTAAACTTTCTTTAAAAACAAAACATAAATAATTCAAACTAAAGAATAGGAGTTAAAAAATGAGTATGTTCTGTTATCAATGCGAACAAACAGCTGGAGGAAAGGGCTGTACCAAAATAGGTGTCTGCGGTAAAGACCAAGACACAGCTAATCTACAAGATTATCTAATCTATTTAACTAAAGCAATATCAATGTATGCTCACCGCGCAAGGGCATTGGGCAAAAGTGACAAAGCAATTGACAAGTATGTCGTCGAAGCCCTGTTTACTACAGTTACAAACGTAAACTTTGATGCAAGCAACCTTGATGAGTTAATTGATGAGGGAAACAACGTCCTTCAAAATGCAAGAGCAATGTACAAAGAAGCTGGTGGTGAGCCAATTGCAGATGTTGACTCATTCTCTGTTGCATCTTCAAGAGAAGAGAGAATTGCATTCGCTCAATCAGTTGCGATAGCAAGTAGATTAGAACAACTTGGCAATGACATTACTGGATTGCAAGAGTTGATTACATACGGATTAAAAGGCATGGCAGCTTACGCTGATCACGCTAGAATTCTTGGCCAAGAAGATGAAGAGGTTTATGCTTTCTTCCATGAAGCACTTAACTTCTTAACAACTCCAGAAGCTAAAGAAGTAGATCCTCTAGTTGCAATGGCACTAAAGACAGGTGAAATAAACTTAAAGGTCATGGCTCTATTAGATAACGCGAACACTAGCGCGTATGGCCATCCTGAGCCAACACAGGTTCGTGTTACTCCAGTTAAAGGTAAAGCAATTCTAGTTTCAGGTCACGATTTAAGAGACCTTGAGCTTCTTCTTGAGCAAACAAAGGACAAAGGCATAAATGTCTATACGCACAGCGAAATGCTTCCTTGTAATGCATACCCTGGACTAAAGAAATACTCTCATCTTGTTGGAAACTATGGTGGTGCTTGGCAAGATCAGGCGAAAGAGTTTGACGCCTTCCCTGGTGCAATCTTAATGACAACAAACTGTATTCAAAAACCAAGAGAAACTTACAAGGCAAGAATCTTTACTACTGGTCTTGTCCAATGGCCAGGCGTTACTCACATTGGTGAAGACAAAGATTTCTCTGCCGTTATTGAGGCTGCGCTCGAAGCAGAAGGCTTCACTGAGGATGCTCCAGAAAAGAGAATTACAATTGGATTTGCTCACAATGCCGTAATGAATGTTGCACCAACTGTTATTGAAGCTGTTAAGTCTGGTGCAATTCGTCACTTCTTCTTAGTTGGTGGTTGCGACGGAGCAAAACCTGGACGTAACTACTACACAGAAATGGCTACAAGCATTCCAGATGATTGTGTAATTTTAACACTCGCCTGCGGCAAGTATCGCTTCAACAAACTTGAGTTTGGTGATATTGGCGGCATTCCACGCTTGTTAGACTGCGGACAATGCAACGACGCATATTCTGCTATTCAAATTGCTGTTGCCCTTGCTGACGCGTTTGGATGCGGAGTCAATGACTTGCCTCTATCAATGATATTGAGCTGGTATGAGCAGAAGGCAGTCTGTATCCTGTTAACACTACTTCACCTTGGAATCAAGAATATTAAGATTGGTCCAACATTACCTGCCTTCATCGGCGAGAATGTTTTAAATGTACTTGTTGAGAATTTCAACATTGCACCAACAACAGACGCAGCAAGCGACCTCAAGGAAATCCTTGGTTAAACTAGAACAAATGCATAGTATTCAAGAGCGACTTGTAATTATGCAAGTCGCTCTTTTTGAGAAAAGATTTTGGAGTTTTTATGGCAGTTAGAAAAATTATTGAGATTGATGAAAACAAATGCGATGGATGCGGACTTTGCGCAAACGCTTGTCATGAGGGCGCAATCCAAATAATAGACGGTAAAGCAAAACTCGTGCGCGACGACTATTGCGATGGTCTCGGTGATTGCATCGGTTCATGCCCACAGGATGCTATTACAATTATAGAACGTGAAGCAGCTGCTTACGATCAAGCCGCTGTGGATGCTCATCTAGGCAAAACTAACACTGAAGCGCCAAAGATGAGTGGTTGCCCTGGTACAATGGCAAGAACCCTAGCACAAAAGAATTCAGCTTCTCCAAGTTCTTGCAGTTGCCAAGATGCCTCAACAACCCCAAGCGCAAAATCTATGCTAGGACATTGGCCAGTTCAAATCACTTTGCTTGCGCCAAATGCTCCATATTTTCAAAACGCTGACCTGCTTTTAGCAGCGGATTGCGTACCTTTTGCGGTAGCAGATTTTCATGGCAAGTTTCTTGCTGGCAAAACCGTTGCCGTTGGATGCCCTAAACTAGATGACGCTGGTAGCTATGTAGAAAAATTGGCTCAGATATTCAAACTCAACAAGATTAACTCTCTAACAGTTGTACACATGGAAGTTCCTTGTTGTTCTGGGATGATGGCAATTGCAACAAAAGCAATTGAGATAGCAGGAATAGAACTAAAAATTAAAGATGTCATGGTTTCACTGCAAGGCGATATACTCAGCGAAAAGATGGTATAAGGCTGGGATCTTAATTAAAGTGTAAAACACATTTTAATGCATACTTGAAAGCGAAGGGTATCATGGATGCTGGGATGGAAATGTTGATTAGGGTATTAAAAGAATTCTGGTTGACAGTTGGGCAAATGAGTCCGTATCTTCTTTTTGGCTTTATTGTCGCAGGCCTTATCTCTGTTTTCATCTCAGCTAACACTGTACGCAAACATCTTGGAGGAAAGAAGCTTTGGCCTATAACTAAGGCTTCTCTCTTAGGTATTCCTTTACCGCTCTGTTCTTGTGGTGTTTTGCCTGTAACAACTTCCTTGTATAAGCAAGGCGCAAGTAAGGGGGCGAGCATCTCATTTCTTCTTTCAACACCACAGACAGGGGTTGACTCGCTTGCCCTGACGTACTCTCTACTTGGTCCTGCATTCACAATCATTAGACCAATAACAACTTTTCTAACAGGAATCATAGGCGGATTACTAGTAGAGACCTTTGACCCTAGCACAAGAGAGATTGAGCCTAATAGTGAGTTCTTGACAAATAGCGATAAAACAGGAAAGAAATTACAAGCAGCTTTAAGATACGCCGTTATCACACTACCCAAAGATGTTGGCAAGCCAATGCTCATTGGAGTTGGGATTGCTGCTATCTTGTCTGCAATAATCCCTGCAGACTTCTTCGCAGATAAGCTTGGTAGAGGCTTATTGCCAATGGTTGCCATGATGTTTATCGGGATTCCTGTCTACGTTTGCTCTAGCGCTTCTGTGCCAATAGCTGCTGCAATGATGATTAAGGGACTCTCTCCCGGTGCTGCGCTTGTGTTTTTAATGACAGGTCCTGCAACTAATGCAGCATCTTTTGCGACTATATACGGAGCATTTGGCAAAAAGACGGCTCTGATATACTTCTTTACCGTAGCAATCTGCTCACTTATATTTGGGGCGATTGTTGATTTTCTAGCATTCGACATGGGAATCAAGATGCTTAGCAATCATATGTGGATGATGCCAAAGATTATCAACGATATATGCGCAGTCACCTTGATATTACTTCTTATAAATGGAATTATTGCTAAGCACAAACACAAAAGTAAATAAGAGAGTTATTGATTAGTTCCTTTTTTGATTGGTGTATTCACTTTTTTTACACTCTTAGTTGCCGACTGTCCCTGCATCCGCTCAAGCATTCTAGAGATATTATCCAACTTCGCCTCAATACGGTCTAACCTTTGCGTTAGATTGGCTAGGTCATCTTTTTGGCTAAGCAATGATTTCTCAAGTAAGTCTTGATAACGTAGCATCACCCTTTCAAATACTTCAGCAATTTGAGTTTGCTCGCTCTTTTTCAAAGGCACATTAACCTGAGGATTAACTTCATAGGAAGTAGAGTAATTAGCACTAACAACATCACCTGTAACAACAAACACTATAGCTGCACTTAAAACTAAGATTGAAACAGCAAAGAAATATTTTCTCATTTCTAATCTCCATTAAAACATCATATTCACAATGAGAACTACAACAGAGTCTCGCTTAAAAACAAGACAAATTACTAGATGCTACCATAGTATCATCGGCAAGAGAAGACATATACAATCAGTGTATATAGCATTAAAAAAGGATGCCTTAATTAAGGGCATCCTTTAATAGATTTTTTTGTAGCATAATTGCTAACTAATTCTGCGTCTGCTTAGTACAACAATCATTGAAGTAATACCAAAAATCCCCATTGACATCGGCTCTGGAACCATGTCCACAACAGCCTCATCGATTATGGATGCATAGTTAGCAACTCTAAGTGCGGTGAATGTGTCAGGATGAGGATACGCTGTATTGTAACCATTCTTAAACCAAGTTTCGCTGTATCTCTCTACTGTTCTAAATAAACCCGCGACTTTCCACTCACCGTCAACTTGTATGAACCATCCACCACCAGAATCTCCCAATGCTGGTGCAGCCTCAAACTCTGTAGCCCTACTAGAGCCAAGTTCATTGAAATTACCCACTAGAGCACTTTCCGTAAGATCTGTAACTTTATTAGTCCCCCAGACAATCTCGTTACTACTAGAGCCCCAAGCATATCCATATGTCACACCGTTATTAGTAAGTGGGTTTCCAGTAACACGACCGAATCCTCCAAGAGTTGCTATGTATTTCTGCTCACTATCACCAGAATATATTCCAACGTAATCAGTTAGCTTAGCAGCTTCACCAGTGAGCGTTTCTATTTTGACAAGTCTAATGTCAGCATCTCCAAACTGATGGATATCTGTTGCACGGTACGTTTTACCTGCAATCTTAATAGAAGTTCCTACTCCTCCACCTTGATGACAAGTAGTCAACACCAATTGCTCACCAACAGCCACACATGAGGCGTTCGAGCCCCATTGTCCTACAACCTCGCCTGGATTAGGTACGTTCTGGTAATCACCATGGGTAATAATTGCAAATGATTGTGCAGACAACAAAAGTACAATTAAAGTAGTTAAGAACTTAAACCCCATAGATATAACTCCTGAAAAAGAAAGATTATTAATCAATTAATTTACTCAGGAGGGTTTTCGACCCTAACAGGGCAAGCCTTAACTATCGTTTAAGATGAAAATCCAAATTATTTTACATAAAATAAACTAGACAAAACAGCACAGAATATACTCCAAAAAGATTAGTCCCCCAACTGCCTTTTTTGAGAGCAATAGGTCATATTTATTGGTCCTAGCATAAAGAGCTATGGTACTTCGAGTGAATAAAAAAAGGGCATCTCCGTACGGAGATGCCCTCTGAAAATCTTTTTTATAGCTAAATATAGGACTTAGCTGTTTTGCTTCCTACGAAGAAGTAAAGCTCCAAGACCTAAAGCAACGAATGTTGCTGGCTCTGGAACCAATGTAATTTGAGCATTTGTTAAATCGCCATTTGCATAGTCATCAACAACCCAGCTCTGAGCCTGAAAAACAAGTGTAGCACCATCTAGTGCACCACCATTAGAATCAGCTACCGCACTACCAGCTGACATCATTAGGCTAAAATTATTGTAGTCTGTAAAGTTTGCAACAGTAGCTGTGTATTTTCCAACAAAATAGTCCTCCCAAGGACCAGCTGCAAATAGTTCTGCAGTAACATTATGTGCGGTGTAGTTGTCGCCGTCTATAGTACCTTCAACCTGCCAAGCAAGGACATCTGGGTCACCAGTTACAACTGGCGCAACGTAACCCTTTAGTTGGAATGTCATTGAATCTACATAGTTCCAAGTTGCTTTTGAAAAGTCAAGGTTTGCAAGTGAAAATACTGCTGCAGATGATGATGCTACTAGTGCGCACACTAGCAATAGTGCGAAGAAAACTCTCTTCATGTCTACTTCCTTCCGATTGATGGATGATAAAAAACAGTTACGCAATTACTTCTACGAAACTATCCGATTAGTTGTGGTAATATTAAAACCCAACAGCGAGTGAATCAAGAAAAAAAGAGGAAATTAACTGTTTTTTTGGCACAAAATGAGTAAACGAAACAAAGGGCTACCCCGTTATGAGTAGCCCTTTGTTTCGTTTATATATTTTCGCATAATTAGACACTATTTTACAACACTATAATTGAATTTTATAGTGGCTCTCCACAAATCGTTTTGGTTGTTATCCGCCCGAAGTTTTAAGGTTTCACAAGTCAAGTCCGGCCACATATCGAGAAGTTCAGAAAGAAAGGCTGACAAGGATACAATGTCTACATTATTTATTGTCATCATTGCCACCTGCGTTCTGCGACCTTTATTTCTCTTTGCCTTCTGTGTGCTAAGATTGTAATCGCTTGGTGCAATACCATGCTTAGCTGCGACTCTATTAATCTCTGTGCTGTACACAAACGTCTCACCCTTGGACTTACCACTAGCATAATTAATCCTAGCTGGGTCTAGAGTGTATATTTTAGTGGCAAGCTCATTAACAGTAGCGTACTTCTTGAGCGCCTTAGTCTTAGATCTAGATGCAGTTGGTAGCAAGAACGCCCCGACAACAAACAGCCAAACAATCGATATTGCTATAGCCAAGAGAATATATAGGTTCCACTTTTTCTTTAAATCTTGTAAATCAAAATCTTGCACGATTTCCTTACCTCTCTAACGCAACGGCTCTAAGGTGATCATGAAAGTATCTTCGTTGCCGACCTGCTTGAGCGTCTCCTGAGATACTTTTAATTTTTTATGTTTGCGCAGCTGAGCAAGCAATTTTTGCGTATTTGCTCTACTCGATGTGCTTCCATCAACTCTTATACGTGAGTCAGAAATGCTTATTGTTTTTATCTTTAAGCCTATACCACTAGGAGTCTTATTAATTGCTTCAAGAACCTGTCGCAATCTAGCTGGTACGGTTGAATCATCACCAACACTATCGCCACTCTTAATCCTCTTTAATTTATTAAGCTCACTCTTTAAGTCTCTCGTAGGCGCAGATGTCATTCTTCTACCCTTCATGACTGCAGAGTACTCTTTCTTAATCTTAGCTTTGATCACATCGGTGTCACTCGTGCTAGCTCTATAAGAATTGCTCCAGTTAAATGCTACTGAAAAGAATAAAATTGCAATGGCTATACCGATTAATCTAAGTGAAAACTCAATAACTTTCTTGCGACCTTGGTATGGCATGAACTTTTTACGGAAATCAATCCTAGGACATCTAACAAAATTCACCATCGCCGCACCGCATGCCACTGCATTATCTGCAAGGTTATCTTGATTGCTAAGAATACTATCGCCATCAACAAGTGAATCACTGATACTTTTAACATCTACAGATACAGCCCTCTGGAAATTTTCGAGACTACTGCTCTCATTTATAAAAAGAGTTTCCGGAGCGTAGTCTATGCCAGGTGAAGCTAGGGTTAAAGGCAACTCTCTGGAGATTAATTTAACCTTATCTGTAGACTCATTACACAGAAGAGTTCTGACAAAAGGCTGATTTGCCTTTTTAGTATCAGCGCATATATAGCACACTCTTTCAGAGAAAACACAGAACACCCACGAAGTAGAACTTTGCGATGCAATATCATGACATAAACACCTTCCTATACAGACGGCATCAGGCTCTATCGTAACCGGATCTAGACCATGCTTCGTAAGATCTAGAATAATCTCTTCAAGCAAATCCTTACGGGCAGTAAATACGTTTACGCGTGAACCACTACTTTGCCTGGCTATTATAGAGAAGGCGACTGCGTAATCACTAATATCAACACCCATTGCCTCTTCAACATCAGATTCGATGGTAGCAGAGATCTGCCTTGCATCATCAAAATCAGAATACAAATTGTGCTGTGTAAACATTGCAGCATCTAAAGCGACATTGCATTCTCGGACATCTAAATTTCTCTCTTTCAATTGTAGAGATATTTCATAGCCAAGAGTTGAACTCTGCGCATCTGCATCACTATCTAGAGACACATCGAAAACATCTCTAACCTTGTAACGATGCGCAGATGACTGGACTGCAACAACGCGTGCCGCATCTTTGGATATGTAGATTCCAACGTGAATATTATTTTCCAAACGATTCTCCCTAGAATAAGTATTTCCTATCTCATTCTAACCAAATAAGTTATGAAATCAATTGTCTTATACTCACAAACTCTCTTAATCTTAATCTAGACATCTAAATTACTGCTTCTATTTGATAATAGTAGCGACACGCTGATTTAAAGAACCTATTTTAATAACCGACGTATTGGATTCAACAACGGCAGTTCCGATTTTAGATTTAATATTTATGTTAAAGAAAACACTTTTGGTCAACAAAAACCTAGACGTCTTAGATATAGAATCAGAATACTGAAACAGCCTATTCTTTAGGTCACCTATACTTTCAAACGGCTTTATTTTACGCTCGGTAATAATCGCATCTGCAACTTGGTCTGCATCACCTCCAAAAGAGAATATAGCTTCAAGAACATTTCTAGGTGCGGTATTGACGTTAACCTTGCTAGAACCATTAATCGCAAGATATTTCAAAGGGCTCTCCGGTTTATCTTTAGAATGCATAACATCCTTAGAGAGTTTATTGATGTCTATATATGAATCTATCAGATATGCAAAGTCGCTGTATTGTCTTATACTAGAACGCTTTGTAGTCTTTTTAGTCTTTGCTTTAGTGCGTCGTTTACGTTTACTCCTCTTTGTGTTTTTCTTGGTCTCCGCAGATTTGTCAACTTCTGTTTTTTTAGCCACATTGAAATTGAACGTCTTTATCTCTTCAATATCTTCGACCTCAGAGAAAAAATCGTCAACATCATCACTCTCAAGCCCCATCCATTCAAAGAATGTCATAAAGCAAGCCTCTTTTTCCTCCTTGACTTTTGGATCCTTCAAGAATGCTAGCACAGCAGGGAGTTTTGCATTTTCATCCTCAATTCGAATAGTTACTTCAACTCCAGAAATCTCTAGGACTTGCTCTTTTGTAACAAGAGGCCACTCTGGACCATATGGACCTGCAACGGAAAGGCTGTTAGGATCTGTAGGCACAAACTCTTGCCCTTTAATATCTATGCTATTAGCATCTGCAAGACCAAAGAGAACGAGCATATCGGTTAAGCTCTTGTCAACTTCTTTCTTCTCTTCTTGGATTTCTTGAAATTCTTCTAGACGAATCTCGTCAATAGTCTGCGCCCAATCAGCGAGAAAGTCGTGATACTCATCATCGCTCATCGAAAACAAATCTGAGAAGTCTGGTTGCTCGGATCTATCTATATACTCTAGTTTTAGATTATCCATCTTTGAGAGGGCATATTTGATCGCCGAGGTATTCGCATAGCTAGCCTTTTGATAATTAATGTAGTACTCCAATCTTTTTTTTCGAGCAGAAATGCGCGTTAATATAGAGTACGAGAAGGTAGTCAGTACTGCCAATACAATGAGTGCAAAGATAAGGGCAACACCTCTCTGCTTGATTGAGATTTTATTGTTTACCGCTATCGTCATCATTACTTAGAGACTCCATTAACACGCAAGGACTCAGCCTCTGAGTTATCAATCTTTGCCCCTTCTTCTATTGTGCTACGAATTGGCGATGCCTGAGCGTCTTTACTAGTTCTTTGATTAGCTTCTTTTTCATTGATATCATTTGGCTCGCCTAGTTTATCTTTCTCGTAATCATCAATATCTGGGACAGTAAAGCTAATTTTGCGTAATGTATCAACAACTATCGTTCTAGAGATTAAATCCTCTGGAGCAAACTCTTGTTTATTCGTTACAGTATCTAGTGGCTGCGCAAAGCTCAATTCAACCTTAATAGCTTCTGGGAGCCTATTACTAAGCCATTGAGAGAGCGGTTCTTCTTGCATGTTTCCTA
The DNA here is from genome assembly GCA_027078365.1 of Phycisphaerae bacterium. Classification (GTDB taxonomy): domain Bacteria; phylum Planctomycetota; class Phycisphaerae; order Sedimentisphaerales; family Sedimentisphaeraceae; genus S145-28. The sequence goes on along the minus strand of JALWYQ010000044.1, from coordinate 8,344 downwards.
CGAGAATTTTAAAGTATGTCAGTTCGTTTGTTAGCGGAACAAATATCAATGAGTCTGGGTGTTCCTTGGCCTGTGTATCGAGAACTTTATCGGCTAAAGACAAACCACTACGAGCCCTGTAAAGCACTATTCTATCAAGACCAGGGTCGTATCTGCTCTGCCATATCACTCGTTTTAAGATTACTGGAACTCCTTTTTTGTTATACACACGGCTAGTAATTTCAAGGCGAGCTTCGTTGCGTCCTTTATATGTTTTGTTTTGAACGTGCAGAAAGACATCAGCACCAGGGCTGACAATCTCTCTTACATCTCTAGCAATCATGTGTAATATTTCGCGCGGCAGAGAGTTTTTATCTAAAACAGATTCAATCGAATTAAATGTTTTATTCGAACGCATTAGCAGTATGGCAGAGACAGCAATCACAAGCGAACTAATCGCTAATGCCACCAATACCTCTAAAAGAGTTAACGCTCTGTGATTTTTCTTTAGGGTTGCCACGATAGTGTATCTATCCCTTCTATGCGTTACCAATTTAATTTCTCTATCAGTTCTTGATAAGTAATCTCACCGTTGAGATATTCCATTACAATTTTCCACATTTGCTCATCACTCATCTGTGGTTTTTCTTTATCATCTGGCTTCGTTTCATCTTTGCCGCCTTCATCTTTACTGCTTTCATCCGGAGTAATCTCTGAGTCAGTATCATCTTGAGCTTGAAGGCTTCTTAGTTTTTGAATTTGCTTTGTCTGAGATCTATTGAGATAACTAATCCACTGCTCAAATTCAACAGTTTTAAGCTCACCTTTACTATCTGTATAATTAGCCAAACTCTTTGCCTTAACCCACATAGTCGCATCGGTTGAACTTGCTTGATCAGCTTTAATTGATATCTCCCATTCTATCTCAGGATTGATATCGCTCGTTCCAGAATCGCTAAGCTCGGTAACGTTATCTCTAGCTAAAATCAATTCCATGTTCTCTCGAGCAATTTCAAAAGCTTCTGTTCTGAGCTTAAGATCTGCTAGGGAAGCAATACTGTTAGATGTAACCACCATCACGCTTGAAACAACAAAACCAATAACCAAAACTGCCATAAGGGCTTCAAGTACTGTAAAGCCCTTGCGCATCTTAAAGGAAATTTCAAGTTCATTGTTTCTTATTCGTGTCATAGTTCTACGCTAATCTCAAAAAAAAGACTCGACAAATAGTCGAGACTTCATTTCTAAAAATTAAGATCAATTTTAGGAGTCTCTAATTCAATATCACCCTTGAGAATTTCGACTCTCTTTCCTAATCTAGTTATGACAATGGTGTATATATTACCATCGCTATCGGAGACGACTATTTTACCACCATAGTTCCACCCATTATGCCCGACAACAAACAAAGCTGTTCCCGCCTCACCACCATCAATGATATTCTCTGAATCATCAAACTGAACATAGTCAAGCTCACAGTTTTTATTAAATGAACCACTAGTGATAATATCCTCCTCAAGGAGGTTGTCCCTATCGTAAGGGTCGTTAGTGTTCACATCGTAGAGAAAATAACTATGGTCAAAAAAATCTATCAATACTGCGTAACGCTTACCACTTTGATCTGCTGATATTGCCGCCATCTCAAAGACATTGACAAGCGAATCAACAGTCTTTCTAAATTGGAGCCTAGGATAGACGCTCATATATCCCACCAAAGCAATGGATATAACTAGTGAGATAATAAAGAGAACCGTTACCGTCTCGAGCAGAGTGAAACCTTTTATTGACTTGTTTGAATTACTCCGCATCGGTACTGTAAAGGTCTTGGTCGTAACCTTCGCCACCCTCTTCACCATCTGCGCCCCAACTAATAATTACAAAAGGCTTGCCACTCTCAGGATACTCCTGATAGTAGTAGTCATGTTTCCATGCATCTTTTGGAACCTCTGTCGTTTCAAGGTATCCCTCGCTACTATAACCCTCTACATCACCTGGGTCTTCAACTAGAACACTAAGCCCCTCTTCTGCTGTAGGATATCGCCCCGTATCCATCTTGAATTGCAAAACAGCTTGGTGAAGAGCCTTGAGGTCTGATTTGGTTTTTGTAACTTTGGCTTTGTCAATTGCTCCCATAAATTTATAACTTACCGCTGCTGATAGAAGTCCAATTATAACGATAACAGCCATCAATTCTAAAATGGTAAAACCTTTATTTCTTTTTCTTTGTAAATCCTTCATGGTAACACCTTCATCTCTTATTTATAAATGTATCGCAAAAAACCTTTTCTACATTGCTGAAGTAGAGAAATCAACCATCGGTAGTATCATTGCTGCCGCTAAAACACCAACGCCAGCAGCAATAAAAATAATTATCAATGGCTCTACTAAAGCGCTCAATCTTTCAATCATTATCTCATTATCTTCTTCCAACGCTTCACTTATATTATTAAGCATAGTCTCAAGTTCGCCACTTTGTTCGCCAACAGCAACCATATGCGCAGTTGTTGCATCAAGAATACCACTTTCACTAAGCGGAGTTGAAATATCAGCACCACTTAAAATTCTATCTCGCGCGCCCTTGATAGCATTTGCCATAACCATATTACCAGTTACCTCCGATACAACCTTTAAAGACTCAGCTATAGGCATACCAGAGGCTAGCAGAGTCGATAGTGTAGATGTGAAACGTACTGCCACAGCCTGTTTAATCAACTTGCCTATCAAAGGAATCCCAAGCAAAAACTGATCTTTCATCAATGCCCCGCGCTGGGTCTTTATAAACTTTCTCAGGGCAACTACAAGTATAAACAGAACGACAAAAATAGTTAATAGCCATTGAGGCGACTTTAGCACGTCGCTCACTCCAAGAACAAACTGCGTAATCTGAGGGAGTTCTCGACCCACATTGCGCATCTGCTCTCCTATTCTTGGAATAACAAACGTGGTCAAAATAAGCATGACGATTATTCCAACACTCATAAGAATGACAGGATAAATCATCGCTGTAATGAGCTTAGACTCCATCTTGCCACGCTTATTCATAAATTCTGCAATCTTATTTAAGCTCGGCCCAAAACTTCCTGTCATCTCTCCAACGCGTATCATACTGATATATATGACATCAAAATAATCATCATAATCACTCAACGCATCCGTGAAAGATTCTCCAGTAATAACTCTGTCTCTAATGTCAGTTAGAGCTGCTTTAAACCTTGCATCAGTCACCTGAGCGGTGAGTACAGAGAGAGCATCGGTTAGCTTAATACCTGAATTGATTAAGGTTGCAAGTTGTTTTGTAAAGTTAACAACCTGCTTTTTTCCGCTCTTTTTTATAAAACTCTTTTTCTGATCTACAAAACCTAACTCACTGATATCGACTGGACGAAGCCCCTTTGAACGAAGCTGTTTCCTTGCGGCATAGAGATTCTCTGAGCTAAGAGTTCCCTTAACTTTCTTTTTATCTAAATCTAATGCTGTATATTTAAATCTTGGCATAATTACTTATTGTCAAAAAAGCTATTCTAGAGAAATCCTATACGGTGTCAGATTGAGTTACTCTCAAAACTTCAGATATTGTCGTCTCACCGGAAATGACTTTATTGGCTCCATCCATGCGCAACGTCTTGAGTCCTGCATCAATAGCGGCCTTTTTAATAACACCTGCAGATTCTTGTTTGTTAATTAAGTCTCGCAATTGATCCGTAATGAGAAGTAGTTCATAGATTCCAACCCTTCCCTTATAACCTGTATTGAAACACTTATCACAACCACTACCCATATAGAAGGTAGCGTCTTTTAGCATCTCATCGCTAAGACCTAGCTCGCGCAGCTCCCTTTCATTCGGCTTATACTCTTGCCTACAATTCATACACACTCGTCTAACAAGCCTCTGGGCAAGAACAGCTATAAGTGATGAACTCACAAGGTATGGCTCAACTCCAAGGTCTATAAGCCTACTGACCGAACCTGCTGAATCGTTTGTGTGAAGAGTAGAAAATACAAGGTGACCTGTCAAGGATGATTGAATTGCCATTCTAGCAGTCTCTTGGTCTCTTACTTCTCCAACCATGATGACATCTGGATCCTGCCTGAGTATATGGCGCAGCGCCGTTATAAATGTCATTCCCTTCTTTTGCGCAACCTGCATCTGTGAGATTCCGTCGAGTTGATACTCAATAGGATTCTCGACAGTCATAATATTTTTCTCGCTTGAATTCAATCTATTCAAACTCGCGTAGAGCGTAGTACTCTTCCCGCTACCAGTTGGGCCTGTAACAAATATTACCCCATGCGACCTGTGCAATAGAGAATCAAATGTCGCAAGATCTTCTTTTGCTAACCCAAGTTCTTCCAACTTAAATACGCCTGCGCTCTTATCAAGAATACGAAGCACGCATCTCTCGCCATAACTAGTTGGAACGGTACTAACGCGCAAATCAATCTCACGCTGCCCCATACGTACACTTGTTCTACCGTCTTGCGGCATACGCCTCTCAGCAATATCCATCCCAGCCATAACTTTGATACGTGATATTACAAGTGGCAAGACATTACGATTTAGACTCAGAGTATCGTAGAGAATTCCATCGACACGGTAGCGAATCTGAATTTTATTCTCAAATGGATGAATATGAATATCACTTGCACGCATCTGAAGTGCGCGAAAAAATATATCATTTACAAGCCTAATAACTGGCGGTCTATTCACTACATCTAAGAGGTCATCAGAACTTGCAACCTCATCAACAAGTCTGTCTAGGTTTTGAGAATCTAGTTCTTCTGCCACTTCCTCAACAACGCTACTACGCTGTTCATATGCAATATCTATTGCCGCAGTTATATTTGTCTTGGTAGAGATAGCCGGTTCAACTGCCTCACCAAGCATCTTTGAGATATTATCAACCGCATCAATATCGAGCGGACTTGCAATAATCACTTTTATTGGAGCATCTTCATCTGCTCTAGTAGCGATTAGATAATGCTGCTGGGCATAATTTGCAGGAATCTTCTCAATAAACTCTTTTGGTACTGTATCGGTGTGAATATCATCAACATACTCAATAGAGAATGCCTCGCTAAAGAGCCTTAGAATCGTCTCTTCAGTAAACATAGGAGAACTTAGCAACAGCTCATCAAGCCTGCGCAAGTCGTCTTTATTCTCTTCAAAATATCGCGCGAGAGCTTCCGGGTCAACTATCTTAGATTCTCTCGCTGTTTGTATCAATAACTGTTTCATTGTGGATATATCGAACTAGATTAAATGGCAAAATACTATTGTTAGAATTTTAGAGTATAGCTCAAAAAGCAACTACTCCATCTAACACTACTCAACATCCAAAACTTTAAGAGGCGCAACAGGTTTTGGATCTATTCCAGGCCAGTCCTGATACTTTTGCCAATCCGCTTCCTCTTCTTCAAAAGCTTTTCTCTTTCTATCAGACAACTTCTCTAGTTCTGGCAAGCCTGGTTTATTATCGCTACTACGCATAATATTAGCTTTTACAAAGATATAGAGTTTTGTTTGCTTGTCTGTGTTTTCAATACTCCTAAATAACCCACCAATCAATGGCAAGTCTCCAAGAATTGGAATCTTATTCCCGCCTCTATTTTGATCTAGCTGGTTAATACCGCCTAGAATAATTGTGCTATTGTTTGGCACGGTTACTATTGTTTCGATATTGTTTTCTGTCTTATCAGGTGGTGGTGTATTCTCAGTATTTGTAGCAGGCGATGGCTGACTAGACCTGTGAAGTGTAATCTCTAGTCGAAGTAAATTACCCTCACTTATTGTAGGTTTGATTGTTAAATCAATTCCTGATTGGAACTCATCGAATGTAACATTCTCTGATACCACAGGTGTTGTCTCGCCCTGAGAGGTCGTTGACCTTCTTGCAATATAGGTAGTCTTGGTCGTGGAAATTACGCCCTCTTCATTGTCGTTTACAAGGATACGAGGCTGGGCCAAAACGCGACCATATTTCTTTTTCTGCATTGCCGTAAGAAGCATTTGGATATGACCATCACTATAAAACGCCTGCCCAATTAACGATGCAGGTTGTGAATTAAATTCTTTAGAATTTCCAAAGATACCTCCTGTTTCATTTCCAAGAACAGGTGCACCGCTTGTAATTCTTAGGTCATAGTTAAATGCATCATCTTTTGTTATTGCAACTAGAGTTGCATCGAGCAACACTTGAGGCCTTCTCTTATCAAGGTCGTGAATAAGGCTGCCAATCCACTCTTGATTACGCTTGCTAGCATAGACAATCATAGAGAATGTCTGTGGGTCTGGAACAATGGTAATATCATCCTGCTTCTTAATCTTCTTTTCTATATTACCTTTTTTATCCTTCACAACTTCGCTTATTAATTTCTCAAGGGTCTCCGCCATGACTTCTGGATCTTGATTCTCAAGAGAATATATCTTAACTGGCATCGCATCGTCAATAGGCCTACTATCGATATACGCTAGTATATTAACAATCATATCGTGCTGTTCTGGAGTGGCGTTCACCAATAGAGAGTTTGTGTTCTCTAGAATTACAACCTGAGGTTCGTCGGTTGGGTTCTGGTTGGAAGATGTCCTAGAATATGTAGTCTTAGAAGAAGGTAGAGGCCTAGTAGTTCTATTGCTAGTGCGGCTAGTACGACTAGTACGACTGGTTCTCGATGAAGAGCCATAATTAGATATAATTCCAAGTTCACCGAGTTTGTCACGAACTTCAGATGCATCTACGTATTCAAGTTGATATTGACGAACAAAACGCAAGTCCTTTTTTGGAACATCGAAGCTATCAATAAGCTCATTTACTTTCGCTAAATCTTTAGCTGTACCAATCATGAGAATCCGATTTGTTCTCTCATCAACATCCATAAAGACGCCATTAGCTTCCGTAGAGCCAACGGTTACGCCGCCCTTAGTGGCATTCTTTTGCTTAGTAGAAATTACACGCCCTTTACTATCTCGCCTCACAACCCTTTTACTTGTAGTTTTTGACGCTGATGTTCCAATCGAAATTGAGATGTCTTCAAGCTGAGAAGCAAGTGACTGTATTTTGTTAAGTAATGCCTCAGCTTGGGTATATTTCAATTGACGCGACTGGAAAATTCTCTTGTCACCTTCAACATCTACAAGCTTGAGTAGTTTCTCAATACGAGCCATTCGATAGGCATAACCGGTTATGATTAGAGTCTTATTCTCTGGAATATCAATTATGTTATCACCAAGCTGCATGCTCTGTAAAACCGCCTTAGCCGTATCAGTAGAGATATGGTTTAACTTGAAAATATTGGTTACTACAACTTCACCAGGTTTAACCTTGTCTCCTGATGATATTATTCTAGGGTCTATCTTCACTGCGTCAGCAACGGGGACAATCGTCACAAGGTCGCCTCTGCGTGTCATAACAAAACCACGGAAATTCAATACAGACTCAAGCAGAGCATATGTATCTTTGAGTTTAATCTTACCATTGTGTATCTTGAGCATTACCTCGCCCTTAACCTTGGCAGGGTCGTAGATGTAGTTTAACCCAAGCTGCTTACCGACAAGCTCCAATAGGGCTGTTAGCTCAACTTTTTCTGGCAGAGTTATTGTTAACTCTAGATCTTTATCTCCATTCTCAATCTGAACGTTACTCTCATCAGATGACATAACCTTAGATACATCTTTCTTGGCATTCTCATCTTTAGATAATTGAGGTTCCTTAGGGGCTGGCTTTGGCTCTTTGGCCTTCTTTAAAGATGGCTCAACCGTCTTCTGCTTATTTTCTTGACCTTTAGCAGCAGCTTTCTTTGCCTCATCAACCATTTCAGGAGCGACTTTATTTAAAAAATCAATCAAGTCCTGCGGTAATTCTCTCTGCGCAGGCTCTGTTTTAGGTGCTGTTTTCTCACTAGCAGTAGTAGTCTTTTTGGACGAATCAGCTTCTGCCTTCAAAGAAGCTTTTTTAACTCTTGATGCCACTGTTTTTTGTGGCTCGACCTTTTTTGGTACTACCTTTTTCACAGATTGGGCCACTATTTTTTTAGGCTCTGCCTCAACGACAGTCTTGTTAGTTTTAGAAGCTTGCTTATTAGGAGTTCTAACTATCGACTTTCCAGAAGGGGTCCTTTTCTTATCAGTTTTAGCATGAACCTTCGTTTTTACTGGCTTATCCGCAACCTCATCCTTCGTAGCGTCAGTTGTATTTGTTGCCTTTGCAATTTTAGTTACTTTAGCAACTTTGGAGTCAACAGCTTTTGAAGCAACTTTTGTCTCTTGAATCACCTTAGTCGCATTTGGTTTTGCATGTTTGACAACCGGTAATTTTTTCTGCGGAGCATCATGCTTGATCTTTACTGGTTTGGAAACAGGCTGTGACTT
>JALWYQ010000043.1 GCA_027078365.1 Phycisphaerae bacterium | reverse complement strand
TAAACGGATCTGGGAATGTCGGATCTGTAATACTTTGATAATGAGTTGATATATTGATATAGCGGCCATTAGTACCATCTGTATCTGTTACCCAAAGCTCGTTGTCACCATCAGGTAATCCATTACGTTCATCTGCATGGTGAGTAACCCTAACGAGATTTTCATTCTTTAGAAGAAGCTCTTGAGTTAAGAATTTCTCACCACCTGTTGTGTAATTTACTCTAACAGTATTATCACGACCCGCTTGATACCAAATCTTAGCGATGTAGGCATCAAGATTATCAGCAGAGAAACTGTGAGTTCCGTCTGAGAAATCACTGTTTTCAAATACCAAAGTCTCTGAATAGCCTGGTGCTGGATCTAGAAGCATAGCGATAGAAGAGTACTCACCTCTAGCCATCTTTAGATTGTATGAAGTAAGTTTTGGATAAACCATTGGGAATGTATATCCGTCAAGATAGCCAAACTTCATAGCGTCAACCTTGTAGAGGTCAAAATCGCTTGCAGGCGAGTTTATACTTGCAATTAATGGATTAATCGTTGCTTCATACCTATCTAAGCACTCTTTGGTTCTAGCCATAATCTCAGGTGAGAAATAAGAGCCACTACCACTTGCAGTATTGTTTGCAACTCTCATTTCGCCAATCTTAGCGGCTGCCTGAGCTTTATAATAAGCGAGTTTTTTGTGTCTATAGTCTTGCTTGTCTGTTGGATTTTCAGGAAGAGCAGGCAGATCTATTAAAGCATTGAGCCTATCTTCTTGCTGGTCAATAACGGTTCTTACTCTAGCTCTGTATGCAGTCCAAGCTGGGTATGTGTAATTCGCAACGTATGTAGCGTCCCAATCGTCTGGATCCATTTGAGTCCCAGTTAGACTGTAGTTATCCAGATGGATTTTGATAGTCTTTGGGCCAGTCGCACTAATCTTAAAGATTAAGTGACGAAGTTTAACGCCAATATCACTTCGTTTTACATCGTAAGCATCTACAAAGTGACCTGCATTATCAAGACCAAAGGCCTGCCCCATATCATCTATGTTGAAGGTTACCCATTTATCTGCATCGCTTGCGTATAAACTAGTTCCATCAACTACTTCACTTTTAAGAGCTGCAGCCCAATCATCTATACTAACTCTAGTACAGCTAATTGTCTCTGCGTCCATCTTTATGTCCATGTTCAATGAAAGCTTGCCAGCAAAGTTTGTAGGCTCGGCTGGTAGTGGTAAATCTAGATAGCAATACCACCTCTTATCTGCTGCGACATTAACAGTTGCATCAATATAGAATGACTTGCCAGAACCATCTGGTGTGTCGGTAGAGGCACCAAAGTGATTAAAAGTAATCTCATCGGTTGACAAGCTTATAGCATACTTATTAATCGGTGAAGACTCTGAATATGGATCGTAACTATCTGCGGCATCATCAAAATTATTGCTAACGTTAACGCTAGCGAGACTTGTAACATTAACAACTCTAACCACTTCAGCCGCTGCATTACCAGCTGAATCGCTAACGTTATAGGTTATGTTGTAGCTACCAACAGTGGAAGTATCTACGGCTGAAGTATCGACTATTATATTTGCTGAAATATCGCCATCAATGTTATCTGTTGCTGTTGCTCCAGCATCATTGTAAACACTGCCGAGTTCAATAGTAACAGGATTAGAGCCGTTAAGGATAATAATAGGTGCTATTGTATCATTAACAACATTGACAGTTCTCGTAACTGTCTCTGCTGAGTTGCCCGCTGAATCGCTAACGTTGTAAGTTACGTAGTAAGTTCCAAGAACAGATGTGTCGACTGTGCTTGTTGTTACGATATCGGCGGTGAGATCGCCGTCGATAGCATCACTAGCTGTTGCGCCCTTATCGTTGTAGGGCTGATTAATAATAACATTAACCGATGCACTTCCTATCAAAGTAATAACTGGAGGAGTATCTATTCTCCAATTAGAAGCTAGTATGCTAAGGTCTGCAAGATCGACACCATTAGCTCCATCGAAGTCTGCGCAATCTGGAGTAGGGCATCCGACAGGGTTTAACCATTGTTGAGCGAATAGATTTAAATCGGCAATGTCAACAAACTTATTTCCGTCTAGATCTCCAGCTACCTCAAAATCAGTCTTGAATGTAGTAAAGCTCCAAACTTCCCCGGCGAACGTTACATTGCCCAGTTCATCAAGAGCGTCAACTCTCCAGTAGTATGTTGCGCCGTAGCCAAGGTCTGGATCAAATGTGTTTGAATCGGCTTCGCTAGCAATTTGGTTGCCAACGTAAACAGATGAGCCAGTAGTTGCATTTGCGACCTCAACAGGGTCGGTACCCAAATAAATGTCATGTGAATATGCACCAGCTCCATTGGTCCAGCTAAGAACAGCCTCAACATCAACTGATTCAGCGGCATTGGCTGGCGACGGGTCTTTTGCACCTGACAATGCCGCTCCAGGAGCGTATGCGCCATCGCCTGTGAAGCGTATGTAGTCGATATAGAAAAGACCATGATTCGAACCGCTAAGAGCGCCAAAGGTGTACTTAGTTTCTGTTGCGCTGAGTACGCCATTGTGGCTGAGGATAAAATTGTCATCTACCCAGAAACTATAGCTTGATGAATTCGCATCTTGAGCAACGCGTAGCGTGTGGAAGTCGCTGGTTAAATCCTCTGAGATGAGCACACCAACACCGTAAATGTAGATTTCTGAGCCTTTGAACCTTATAAGCTGTCTTTTGTCATCGGGGGCGTTCTCGATACTCACAAGTGAGAGATTGACATGGTAGTCATCTGGATAGTCTGTACCAACTTTAAATCTAATTTCGTAGGTCCAGCCATTTGTGTTGCTCGTAGCTACTGTCCAGTCATCTCCTATGTAGTATTTGTAGGGAACTGAGTCAAATGTTGCGATATCTCCGTCGGTAGTAACCGTTGCTCCATTTGCAGCAGTGTAGCCAATGAGGGTAGTGCTGTCGCCCTCATATTTATAATCGAAGGCTTCCGAGCCGAGCTGATTTGTAATCTCGGCGAAAGAAGAGCCTGTAAGGAATAACATAATTGATACTATGAAAATTTTCTTCATTTTTACTCCGGTTCTTTTTTGTTTTCTTAAAAATGTATATGCGCAAAAAAACACTCATAGCAACATTACTATGAGTGTGCAGTATGTCACTTTGATTAACTCGCTTAACTCGGTCAACCTCTGCCGAATATACTTCTAGGCTCGATAATGCCTAGGATTCTACCATAAAGCCTACCTTAACTCAATTAAATGTCGTATTGTATGTGTCTTGGAGGGATTAATCGTTGTTCCTGATAGCGTAGAGGGCTTTTGCCTGAGAAATGTTTTTTAGTTCACAATGATTTTATGCGACAGTATTTCTTAAGGAAGATCCTTTCTAAAAGAAATTTGCGACTGATTGTTATTGGATGGTTCTTTTAGTTGCTACTACTGTCTTAAATGCAGGATGTTCGTTCTTTTTCCTTTTAATTAACGCAAAGGGTAAAAGTGCTGCAATAGGGAATTAAGGAGACGGTGGGACTGTATCGCGGATGGTCGTTTATTAACGCTTGGAGATACCAACCACCAACCACTGACGTACTATTGTTTAAATGATGAAAGATCTGGCTCTGAAAAGCCTTCTGTTGTTGCGTCGAGCTCCTGTTCGTGGCTGAGCTGTTTTGCACTATCTAACGGCTCGCTTAGAGTTTGCTTGGCCGCTATTTCCTCTAGAGTAGGTTTGCCGTCAATCTGAACAACAAAGTTAATAGGGCCAATTGAAACAACATCGCCAGCTACTACTTCGCAAGACTCGATTTGTTTAGAATTGAGAAAAACACCATTTCTAGATTTTAAATCACGCAAGTGGAGCTTGCCTTCATCTTGGTTGAATTCGCAGTGGCGTCTTGAAATGACCATCAAAGGTATACACAAATCGCAATCTCTTCTTCTGCCGATAACCGTTACGGTACTTGGTAGAGAGAAAACCCTTGCTTCTCCACTACTTTTAATCATAACTAAGCAAACTTCCATACCAACTCCCAACTATTTCTTACAGATTGCTATTGTAGTAAAATTTCTATCTTTATAGTAGTTGCTGTGTGTTTGGGGTGCACTGAAATCTTTCCAAACACAATTTGGCAAAGACCGCCTAACCAACCACATGAATTCAGGCTCTAAGATACTTTATTTAGTTCAAATAACCAAGTGATTTTTGCTTTGGCATAAAAATTTTCTTTCTTGCTACTATATGTTAATGCATGTAAAATCAATTAGTCAACCATCTTGTTTTTTGTGGTGGCCTTTTCGGAGTATGCGGCGGTTTCTTTGTGGTTAGTTGCCGGTTTGCTCTATTTTATTTGCTTCGAATGTGCACTAAAAAAGTCGCTATAGATGTAGGTGGTTTATTCGAGAAAGTTTGAGTTAGTATTGTCCTTGTTCATTTAACATGGAAGATAAAGTATCGTCAATAGAGTTATCTGGTCGATTAAAGACTAGAGTGCTTGACGTGAATAGGGATTATTCGATTCTAACATATGGTGTTTGAGAAAGAAATTATTTTAAAGGAGAATTCAAATGAACAAGTTAATTCTAGTTGTAGCTATAAGTTGCATTATCTTTGTGACCGGTTGTAATGAAGCCAAGCAAGCCAGAACAGGTTTTATCAGTGATTACTCAAAATTGAAAGCTGTGTCTGATGATAGTTACCGCTATCTAGATAAAGCTGCATTGTCTTCGTATAAAAAGTTTATCGTAGATGATATTCAAGTTCATTTCTTTGCAGGCGCTTCTGCTATAGAGGCAAAGAGTGATGGTAAGCTAACATCGCAAGAATTAGAAAACTTAACAAACTATTTCCACGCAGCGATTGTAAAGGCGATTATAAACTCTGGTTGTGAGGTTGTTACTACCCCTGGTAGAGGTGTTGCGAGACTGCGCATCGCTCTTACAGACATAAAAGAAACTGATGCACTGAATGTGTTGCCACAGGCTAGTTTGCTTGGTGCTGGTGTAGGTGGTGCAGCATTAGAGTTTGAGGTTGTAGATTCTCTGACAAATAAACAGATTGCAGCCGTAGTTGAATCACGCAAAGGAAGTAGAGTTCCATTCTCTAATCTTGGCGATTGGGGTACAGCAAAGGGTATTATGGATGACTGGGCAGCTAGGATAGAAAAGGCTCTTAAGGTTAAATAGTATCGATGATATATCTTGGTAAGTTTTAACGATATAGCAAAATGGCTATTCAACTAGGTAGAGGCGTTTATGCGTCTCTACCTAGGTTTCTTGAAAGCATTGCCTAGATTCAGTATTGAAATGGCAGTATAAATCTAAGGGCCTAGTATGATTTACATTGACTACAAAACAAATAATGATGAGTTAAAAATAACTCTCAGAGGTCATCTAGACGCTGCATTTGTTAGTAAAGTTTGGCGTGAAAGCATTAATAAGCTAGAAAGTACAAAGCCCTCGCTCTTAGAAATTGATGCAAGTGGTGTTGAGTATTGCAATGGTGCTGGTGCTGCTTTAATCCTACAATTGAAGCAAAAACAAGAAACACAAAATCGTCGCTTTTCTATTGTTGGATTGCGCAAAGATTTTGAGCAACTTATCAATATATTTGATCCAGGAATTATTCGTGAGACTGCAAAAAAGGGCAATTTCTTCTTGGAGTTTGTTAAGAATGCAGGTCGAATGTGTTGTCGAGTTCTAAACGATACGAAGGCAGAAATCAGTTTTCTAGGCGAGTTGCTCTCAAAGCTTCTTGCTGCGTTCATAAGACCTAGCTCACTAAAATGGTCTGATACATTTCTAATCGCAGAAAAAAGTGGTGCAAATGCGGTAGGAATAACTTGCCTGCTTGGTTTTCTCATAGGTGTGATTCTTTCTTTTCAGTCTGCGATAGCAATGCAACAGTTTGGCGCGCAGATATATGTAGCTGACCTCATTGTAATCTCACTCTTTAGAGAGCTTGGCCCCCTTATTACAGCAATTATTTTTGCAGCGAGAAGTGGTTCGGCTTATGCAGCTGAGATAGGAACTATGAAAGTAAATGAAGAGATTGATGCCTTGGTAACAATGGGAATTGATCCAATTAAATACTTAGCCGTACCAAGAATGCTATCTGGTATTTTTATGATGCCATTGCTGACAATGTTTAATCTCTTACTTGGATTAATCGGTTGCGGTTTAGTTATGCTATCTTTGGGTTTTTCTCCTATTGTTTATCTCAATAGAATCCAGGAAGCAGCAACGCTAGGAGATTTAGCTGGCGGTCTAGCCAAGACTTTGGTATTCGGGTTGGTTATAGCAGGTATTGGTTGTTTTAGAGGTCTGCAAACAGCAACTGGAGCTAGTGCCGTTGGAGATTCTGCAACTAAATCGGTTGTTAGTAGCATTATTGCTATAATCTTTCTCGATGGTGTATTTGCCGTTGTCTATTATTATGTAGGCATATAAAGGGAACCTCTAAGATGAGCGAGAATTCTAATACAATAATAAAGGTTGAAAATCTCACCGCTGGTTATGGTGATGTTGCGATTATCAAAGATGTGAACTTTGAAGTTAAGAAGGGTGAGATTTTTGTAATACTCGGTGGTTCAGGTTGTGGCAAGAGTACCTTGATGAAGCATATGATGGGTTTGTTGCCTCCTGTCTCTGGGAGGGTCTTTATTGATGGTAAAGACATTGTTACAGCTAAGGGGCAAGACAGGATAGAAATTCTAAAGGGAATTGGTGTTATGTACCAAAACGGAGCTCTCTTTGGATCTATGAATCTGCTAGAAAACATATGCTTGGTTCTCGAGGAATACACAGACCTGCCTAAAGATGCTATGGAGTTTATAGCGAGAATGAGGCTTAAAGTTGTAAGCCTAGATGGAAGTGAGCATAAAATGCCTTCCGAAATAAGTGGTGGTATGAAAAAAAGGGCGGCTATCGCTAGAGCAATGGCGTTGGATCCTAAAATTCTTTTTCTTGATGAACCATCTGCAGGCTTAGACCCAATCACTTCATCGCAACTAGATGATTTAATAATTGAGCTCTCCAGAAATCTTGGTATTACGTTTGTGATTGTTACGCATGAGTTGCCTAGCATATACAAAGTTGCAGATAGGGTTGTAATGCTTGATAAAAACACAAAATCAATCATTGCAACAGGAAAGCCAGATTACTTGCGAGATAACAGTGACAATCCGTGGGTGAGGCAGTTTTTTAATAGAGAATCTTAATGGAGTCCTTGAGAGTTCTTTATGTTTGGACTTTTTAAAAAAACGAATTATTTTATAGACGGGGAATAAAATGAGCGAAAAGGCAAATTATTTCAAAATAGGGTCTTTCTTCCTAGTCTCGGTGGTTCTTTTTGTGATAGCTATTATCATATGGGGCGCAGGTCTTTTCACGAGTGATAAGATTTATTTCGAGACATACTTTGACACTCCCGTTACAGGCCTTACAGTCGGTGCACCTGTTGAGTCGATGGGTGTTAGAATTGGTCAGGTTGAGAGTATTGAATTTGCCTCTGCTGTGTATGATATAGCTAGAGATACAACCGGTGCGTCTAAATACGAAAGATATATTAGAGTTGTATGCTCTATGAGTGCAGAAGACGCTGAAAAGAGAGTTGGCTCTCTCACACATGAACAAAGATCAGTTCGTCTTGATAACTTAGTTAAGCAAGGTCTAAGGCTTAGGCTTTCTTCAAATATTCTAACTGGTCAGGCATATTTAGAAGGAGTTTTCCTCGACCCTAAGCGTTTTCCTACCTTAGAGTTTAGCTGGCAACCACAGCATAAGTACATTCCTTCAGCGCCAGGAACTTTTGATACGATGAAGGATTCTGTTGATAAAATTTTGGTGAAACTTGAAGAGATTGATGTTAAAGATTTGGCAGACAATGCAAATAAATTGCTGATTGAAATGAGATTGTTGCTAAACAATCCAGACGATAAAACCAAGAGAGCGAATTTCGCTGAAGTTCTAGCAAATCTCAACGATATTCTTGAAAGAATTGATCGTCAAACGGCTAATAGAAGTGCCGATGTGGATAAATTCTTGCGTAATATTAGATTGATTTCAGATGATGTAAAGGAATTAACTCAGAAGCTCAAAGAACATCCTTCAGAGATAATCTTTAGTCAACCACCTAAAAAATCGGAGGTAGTTAAATGAAAGCCAAAGTGATTATATTATTTGTGGCAGCGTCAATTTCAATGTTCTTGACTGGTTGTATGGGCAATAGGGCTAATTATAATCAGAGGAATTTTGTGCTTCAAGCAGACCGAGATTTGCCGGTTGTTAAGGATAGTAAAGATATTATTCTTGCGATCCAGAGCTTTAACAGCAGTGAACTCTATGCAGATAAGTCGTTTGTTTATAGAATTGCTAAGTCTGAATATGAAACTGATTTTTACAATAGATTTCTCGTAGCACCTGATGATATGTTAACACAGATAACACGTAAATGGCTATCTGATTCTGGAGTATTCAAACTGGTATTAGAATCGGGTACCTATACCGATGCGACAGAGATGTTAGAGGGTAATCTCCTTGCACTGTATGGTGATTTTGAAAATAAAGATAATCCAAAGGCGACTGTAAGAATTCGGTTCTTTGTCATTAAATTATCTGATAAATCGGTTCTTTTCTCTAAGACCTACGAAGTGTCTTCTGCGGCAAAAGACAATTCTATTGAATCATTAGTTGATGCTTACAATGAATCTATCAAGCAAATATTGACTCAGCTAGAGAAAGACTTACAGAAAAATCTATAACCTAAAGTAATCTTGTAGAGTTAATTTTGACAAGCCCATGATTTGCTTTGTGATAAGAGTAAATCGTGGGCTTTTTATTTGGCCACTCTTTATGATTGCCAAGTAAGGTAGTCTATGCTAGGCTACGCCCTAGCAATTATGAAACAGGCGTACAAGAAGGAGTTATAGATGCAAGTAAAGCTAATTATTTTTGACCTAGACGGCACTCTCGTTGATAGTATCGAGGATTTATCCGTTGCTATGAATTATGCTCTGGCAAAATATTCGATGCCTACGCACAGTTCTGATGAGTGTAGAGCGATGGTAGGGCACGGTTTGCGTTGGTTTTGTTCCCAAGCATTGCCAGAAGATAAACAAGAACTTATCGACGATGTAATGCGCGAGATGCTTAGCTACTACAGGGAAAACTATCTTGTAAATACGGCAGCATTTGACCAGATTGACGAAATGCTTGCCTTGATTAAAGAGAGAGAAATTGAGGTTGCCGTTGAAACAAATAAGGACGAGTATTTAGCTGTCGGTATTGTAGAAGAGATTTTTGGCAAAGGCTTTTTTTGCAGTATCAGGGGGGCTAAAGATGGCATCGCTATAAAGCCAGCGCCGCAAGTAACACTTGATATTATGCGTAGCTGTGGTGCTAGCCCAGATGAGACCTTGTTCGTTGGAGATTCAGACGTCGATATCAAAACGGCTAAAGCTAGCGGTATTAAATCCGTAGCCGTTACATGGGGTTTGCGTTCTCTTGAGCAATTAAAGTCGCAAGAGCCTGACTATATCATCAATAAACCTATGGAGCTAATAGACTTACTCGCTTGACTTTTTTAGGGGGCTACTATATCCTAGCAGTCTTAAATTAGAGTTTTTGAGTAATACTGATATAAAAGTTTTTCAGCAGAAAGCGTTATAAATAATGGTAAAAGTTAAACTGCCTGATGGCAAAGTATTGGAAGTCTCCGACGGTGCTACCATCTTAGAAGCGATAGAGATGATAGGTCCTGGTTTGGCTAAGGCTGCTCTAGCGGCGCAAATCAATGGTGAGATGGTTGATTTATCTACAAAACTAACATCAGATGTTGAGCTCAGAGTAATCACCGCACGCGACGCAGAAGGTTTAGAGCTTATGCGGCATAGCTGCGCACACGTTATGGCAGAAGCCATATGCAGCATCTGGCCAGAGGCGAAATTGGTTTATGGTCCGTGTGTGCGTGATGGATTTTACTACGATATAGATTTAGATACGCCAATTAGACCTGAAGACTTCGAAAAAATTGAAGCCAAGATGAAAGAAATCTCCGATGCAGATACGTCATTTGTACGTACGCAGTGCAACAAGGCTCAAGCCATTGAAAGGGTTAAAGGAGATAAATACAAAGTTGATAACATCAACAGAGCAAACTCAGATGTACTTAGCTTCTACTCTCATGGAGAAAATGGCTTTGAAGATTTATGCCGCGGTCCGCATGTTCCATCAACAGGCAAAATTGGCAGTTTTAAGATAATGAGCGTTGCCGGAGCGTATTGGCATGGTGATTCTAGTCAAAAGATGCTTCAGAGAGTCTATGGTACGGCCTGGGCAAACAAGAAAGACTTGAAGGCTTATCTAACAAGACTTGAAGAAGCTAAAAAACGTGACCACCGTGTTCTCGGCAAGCAATTAGACTTATTCAGCTTTCACGACGAGGGGCCAGGGTTTGCTTTCTTGCATCCAAAAGGAATGATTATTTGGAATAGTATCATCAAATTCTGGAAAGAGATTCACGATAAATACGAATATGCAGAAATCAAAACTCCTATCATGCTAAATGAGGCACTGTGGCACAAAAGCGGCCATTGGGATAACTACAAAGAGAACATGTATTTTACCACCGCTGATGATGTTAACTATGCTATAAAGCCTATGAACTGCCCTGGAGGGTGCTTGGTTTACAACTCTTCGCGTCATTCGTACAAAGAATTGCCAATGCGCGTGGCAGAACTTGGTCTGGTTCATCGCTTTGAAGCTAGCGGTTCGTTGCATGGTTTGGTAAGGGTAAGGCAATTTACTCAAGATGACGCACACATATTCTGCACACCTGAGCAGATTGAGTCGGAAGTGGTTGACGTTATTAATCTAATTTATGATATCTATGGAGCTTTTGGTTTTAAAGACTTCCATGTTGAACTTTCAACAAAACCAGAAAAACATATCGGTTCTGATGAAATATGGGATATTGCCACAAAATCACTGCAGAATGCACTTGAAACCAAGAAGATGGATTTTGTAATCAACGAAGGTGACGGAGCTTTCTATGGTCCTAAGATAGATTTCCATATCGAGGACTGCATTGGTAGAAGTTGGCAACTTGGAACTATCCAGCTAGACTTCTCAATGCCACAAAGATTTGAGCTTTCTTATACAGATAAAGACAACACTGAAAAAACACCAGTGATGTTGCACCGAGCAATACTTGGGTCGCTTGAAAGATTTATGGGTATCTTAATCGAGCACTATGCAGGTTCTATGCCACCATGGTTAGCGCCAGAGCATGTGAGAATATTACCTATTAGCGAAAAAAGTAATGATTATGCTGAAAAATTGCGATTAACCCTTAAAGAAGCTGGTTTGAGAAGCTCAGTTGATATTAGTGACGACAAGATTGGAGTTAAAATTGCTCGTGGTCACGGCGATAAGTTGCCATATATGCTAGTTGTTGGTCCTAAAGAGTCTCAAGATGACATGGTAAATGTGAGAATTAGGGGCGTTAAGGAAAATAAAACAATGAAAACTAGTGAATTTATAGCCGCTTTAAAAGCAAAAGTTGACAGCAGAGATTTAGATGTTACTTTATGGTAACTCTAAATACTGCCGATAAATCGTTATACGGTAGAGAAACTAAAAAAGAAGATTAGAAAGGTTTAGTTATTAGCAAGGAACAAAAGCACAATATCAATCACCAAATACGTGCGAAAGAAGTAAGGGTGATTGATCAGGACAACAATCAAGTTGGTATTATAGATACCCGTGAGGCTATGAACTTAGCAATTGAAGCAGGGCTTGACCTCGTTGAGGTTTCTCCGAATGCGGAGCCGCCTGTATGTAGGATTATGGATTACGGGAAGTTCTTGTACCAACAAAAACGCAAAATCAAGCTTTCTCAGAAGAAACAGCACACCATCACCCTAAAGGAAATTCGTTTACGTCCTGAGATTGGAGAAAACGATAAGAATATTAAGGTTAACATGGCTCGTAAGTTCTTGCAGAAAGGGCATAAAGTTCAATTTACGTTGCGTTTTAGAGGCCGCGAAATGATGCATGCAGACCATGGCCGTGAACTTATGCTCAGTATTCTAGATGCTCTTGAAGATGTTTGTAAACCTGAGAGACCACCAATTCTGCAAGGTAGGCGTATGATTATGGTGGTAAACCCAAAGTAGTGCAGTAATCTGCGCATGCGATATGATTTTTCAAAGAGGCAAAGCTCGTTATCGAGTTTTGCCTCTTTTTTTAAAACCACGAAGAGCATGAAGGTCTTGAAGAGGAAAAACAAAACCTTTAACTACTTTAACGCAACAGGATGCGAAAGACGCAGGAGACGCAAACGAAACGGGATAGAACAGTAATTTAGCTTGATTTTTAAAACAGTCGCTACGGGTTACAAAGGTATCGCCTCTACGAGGCTAAAGGCTGGGGGTGCTTTTTATCCCTTCGGGTTACAAAGGTGCCATCCCTCTGGGATTATAGCAAGACTATGTTGCAAATCTTGCTCCGTCGGAGCAACCCCTTTGTAGCGATATAACAAGCAACAAACCCGATTAGCACCGTTAGGTGCGGTCCCTTTGTAGCAAAAAACCGTGTGGTAAAACAGATTAGCCCCAGAGGGGCGACCCCTTTGTAGCGATATGACATGTAATAAATCGATTAGCTCCGTTAGGTGCGGTCCCTTTATAGCAAAAAGCCTTCCCTTTAGAAATACAAAGGTACTTCCATCAGTTTGCTGGCAAAAAGACCCGATTACGAAAAAGACAGAAGGGCTCGTCGCTATAATTACTTAACTCTTGTTGAGATGTCTGAGGTTCAAAGAGACAAAAAAACAACGTTTTACTTGACGCAGAACCGTTATAGGCGTATATTGTCGAATTCTTGTGGCACTTGTATTTATAAATGAACGAAAGGAAAGTTGTATGCCTAAGCAGAAGGTACACAAAGGGCTCAAAAGAAGGGTTAAAATCACAGCCAATAAGAAGGTGAAATACAAAAAGGCTGGTGGTAGTCACCTAATGAGCGCAATGAGTCCAAAGCGTCGTAGAAGTCTTGGTAAGGCCTGCTATATTGATGGTTCTATCCAAAAGACTACACTCAGACAGCTTTGTGCAGAGTAAATATCGAGTTATCCAGATAGATAACTAAAACAAGTAGCATACCTGCTTCTCGGCGACCCTGTCAGCTGCCGCAGCAGGTCAATTAAAAGAAAGGAAAGCTGATATGCCAAGAGTAAGAAAAGGCGCCGCAAGGCGTAAAGCAAACAAGAGAATATTAAAAAGCGTTAAAGGTCACCGCGGAAGTGCGGGTAGATTACTACGTCTTGCAAAAGAAGCATCTATTCGTGCAGATGTAAACGCAACAAAAGACCGCAAGAGGAAGAAAAGAGACTTCCGTTCACTCTGGATTATCCGTCTTAGTGCTGCATGCAAGTTGAGAGGCATGCGTTACAGCGAATTTATCAATGGTTGTAAAAAAGCTGGTATTGAGCTAAACCGTAAAATGCTCAGCCAGATTGCTATCGAGGATACTGCCGCATTTGATGCCATTGTTGAAGAGGCAAAAGCTGCACTTAACTAAACGGAATTGAGATGCTACAAGAATTTGAAAAAATTGGAAAACAAGCAATGGAGCAGCTCGCATCAATAACTGATGCGGGCTCTCTTGAGTCTTACAGGGTTAAATATCTTGGTCGCAAGGGTAGCATTACCTTAATGCTTAGTCAGATTGGCAAATTGCCAAAAGAAGATAAACCAAAAGCTGGCCAACTTATCAATAAAATCAAAAATGAGGTTACTTCTGCTTTCAAGGCAAAACAACAAGAGCTTGGAAGCGGAGCAAAGAAGCAAAAACCTCTAGTCGATGTAACCTTGCCTGGTGTTGAAATAAACGTTGGCAAGCCTCACGTTATCACTCAAACAATCAACGATTTGTTGGAAATCTTTGGTCGTATGGGATTCAATATTGCTTACGGCCCTGAAGTTGAAGACGACTGGCACAACTTCGTTGCGTTAAACATTCCAGACGAGCATCCAGCTAGAGATCCTATTGACAACTTCTATCTCGACGATACTCACCTGATGCGCAGCCAAACATCAACTATTCAGATTCGTGTTATGGAAAACCAAGAGCCACCAATTAGAGTAGTTGCACCAGGTCGTGTGTATCGCCCTGATACTGTTGACGCTACGCACATGTTTATGTTCCACCAAATCGAAGCTCTAGTGGTCGATGAAGGCGTTACAATGGTAGATTTAAAAACTACCATCGACCAATTCATCCACAGCTTCTTTGGAGCTGACACAAAATGGCGATTCCGCCCAAGCTTTTTTCCGTTCACTGAGCCAAGCGCAGAGATCGACATTCTCTTCGAATCAAACGGCCAGAGCAATTGGATGGAAATTGGCGGTTGTGGAATGGTAGATCCTAACGTATTCAAAGCCGTTGGAATAGACAGCGAAAAATACACAGGTTGGGCATTCGGATTCGGCATAGAACGCCTAGCAATGCGCAAGTACGGCATCTATGATATCCGCCTACTATTCGAAAACGACATGCGTTTTCTTGAGCAATTCTAATTAATGAACATCGGCAGTATTACTCAATTAGTGTCTGAATTGAGATGTTCTGTGACTGTGCAGATATTTTAATTGTTTACTTCTCCCAGATTCCACCTCGACAGGAGTAACACGCTGTATTACAATAGGAAATCCCATCTTGCAAATTGACTTATTAGTCGTAGCTTAAGATAGGTATTACTTGTTTTTTAAGATATAATGAAGTATCTTAACAGGGTCTTTTTCTAAGTAATTACGTCTCGAATCAATAACGAATAAGGAAGTGATATGAGTCTAAAGGATGTTAGACTAATTGAATTGCCAAAGATTGAAGATCCACGTGGTAGTCTCACCTTTATAGAACAGGCAAACCATATACCATTTGAAATAGAACGAGTCTATTACATTTATGGTATCCCAGCAGGAGCGTCTAGAGGAGCTCATGCACACAAAAAACAACATGAGTTTTTAATCCCAATAGCGGGCAGTTTTGATGTGTTGGTTAAGGATGGCAATTTAGAGTCTAGTTATCATCTAGATAGATCTAGCTGTGGATTATATCTTCCAGAAATGGTATGGAGAGATCTTTGTAACTTTTCAATGGGTTCGATTTGCTTGGTCTTGTCTTCAGGGGTATTTGACGAGGATGATTATATTCGCGAATATAGCGAGTTTCAAAAAGAAGTAGAGATGCTTTCATGATACATCCACTATCAGATGTTAAATCAAACAATATTGGCAAAGATACTAATATTTGGCAATACGTCGTAATATTAGATAGGGCTACCATAGGTGAGTCTTGTAATATTTGTTCGCATTGCCTGATTGAAAATGAAGTTGTTATAGGTGATAGGGTAACAATAAAATGTGGTGTCCAGATATGGGATGGTATTACTCTCAAAGATGACGTTTTTGTAGGACCCAACGCTACATTTACCAATGATATTTTCCCTCGTTCAAAACAGTATAAGAAGCCTTTAAAGACTGTTGTTGAGAAAGGTGCATCAATAGGAGCCAATGCGACGATCCTCTGCGGTATAACTATCGGAGAGAATGCTATGATTGGAGCTGGTTCGGTTGTGATTAAAGATGTTCCTGCTAACTGTGTGGTAGTTGGAAATCCTGCGCGTATCATAAGAAGAGATATGTTGGTGGAATAGTAATAGATGAAAGATATAATCCAAAAATTAAGGGTATTGCGCTACAAATTCTTATCAAAGAAAAAGGTTTACTCTGGCTATCCAAAGATATCTCAACCAGTCTTATTTTTAGGAAAAGGACGTATCCTATTCGAGGATAATGTTACTTTCGGTTATAAGAAATCCCCTTATTTTTTTAGTGGATATTCCCATGTTGAAGCTAGAACACCAGATTCGGTTATTGAATTTGGGCAAGGATGTCAGATTAACAATAGTTGCGTTTTTATTTCTGAGGGACCTGGAATAAAGATAGGGAAGAATTGTTTGATTGGGCCAGAGGTCGTTGTATTTGATTCTGATTTTCATGGCTTAGTAAACAGACAAGTTCCCTTAAAGAAAGCCGTTACGATTGCTGACAATGTTTTTATTGGCGCCAGAGCGGTAATTTTAAAAGGAGTGACTGTAGGTGAAAACTCTACTATTGCAGCAGGTTCCGTCGTAATCCAAGATGTTGCAGCCAATTGCGTTGTTGCTGGTAACCCAGCACGAGTAGTAAAGGAACTGTTGTGATAAAATTTCTTGATTTAAAGTCTGTTAATAGTAAATACGAATCTGAAATACAAAGAGCATTTGCTAGAGTTTTAAATAGTGGTTGGTATCTCTTAGGCCAAGAGTTATCTGCTTTTGAGGCAGAGTTTGCTAAATATTGTCAAGTTAATTATGCGATTGGCGTAGCAAGTGGCCTTGATGCGCTAAAGCTTATTATAAAAGCTTATGGTTTTGGTGTTGGTGATGAAATAATTGTTCCATCCAATACCTATATTGCAACAGTTTTAGCGATAACTGACTGTGGTGCCACGCCTGTATTTGTCGAACCTAACGCAGATACACATCTCATTGAAGCGAGCAATATCGAAAGAGCCATTACAGATAAAACAAAGGCTATTATGCCAGTCCACCTGTACGGTAGGGTCTGTGATATGGATTCGATCTGTGATTTAGCAAAAGAGAATCACCTAAAGGTTATTGATGATGCTGCGCAAGCTCATGGAGCAATTTATAAAGGAACTCGTGTTGGAAATCTAGCCGATGCAACAGGATTTAGCTTTTATCCAAGCAAAAATCTTGGAGCAATGGGAGACGCGGGAGCAATTACGACTAATGATGAGATGCTTGCGAATAAGATTATCGCTTTGCGCAATTATGGCTCGCAGAAGAGATACTATAACAAGTATAAAGGTCTCAATAGTAGAATTGATGAATTGCAAGCAGCGGTACTTAGAATCAAACTCGCTGGCTTGGATGAAGACAATGCCGCTCGCCGTCGTGTAGCTCATTTATACAATGAGATGATTAGCTCCTCTAAGATCATTTTGCCAGAGCTTCCTAAAGATCAAGGGGAGCATGTTTGGCATCTATTCGTAGTCAGAACAGATCGAAGAGATCTGCTTAAACAATATCTAGATGATAATGGCATTGCTAGCCAAGTGCATTACCCAATCGCTCCACATAAGCAACAGTGCTATAGTGAATATAATAAGCTCTCAATGCCAATCGCAGAAAAGCTTGCAGATGAAGTTTTGAGTTTGCCAATCTCTCCAGTGATGAGCGATCAAGACGTCAAGAGAGTAGCGGAGGTTATTAATGAGTGGTGATGGCCCGTTAGTTTCTATTATTGTTCCGCATTACAATGGAAAAGAATTTATCTTAGATGCCTTAGAATCTATTTATGCGCAGACATATTCAAATATTGAAGTTGTAGTGGTAGATGACGCATCGCCTAGACGGCAAGATATTGAATACTTGCAGGGGCTCTCTGAGCGATTTGGTTTTAAGTTACTTTTGCACGACACTAACAAAGGCGTTGCCATGACTATGGCGGATGCGGCAGAAGCTTCAAGTGGAGAGTTTATCGCCGAACTCTCACAAGACGATCTTTACAAGCCAGAAAAGATTGAGAGGCAGTTGTCATTTCTTTTGGAGAATGGCCTTGATGCTGTATATGCTATTGGTGATATCCTAAAAGAAGGTTGCGCAGACATCATTTCTCGCGATGCCAGCAAAACTAAAAGTCTTATTAATTCTGGTAATGCGTTATCAAAGCTGTACATTCAAAATCTGCCAGGTATTTCACTGCAAGGCCTTCTCGCCAAGAGGAAAGTCTTCATGGAAGACATCATACCGATATGGAGAGATTATCTATTAGATGATTGGCCAGTAAATGTTAGATTGTTTGAAAAATATAAAGTTGGCTTTATTGACGAGCCTCTTTGGACAGGAAAAACTCACGCAAATAATACCAGCAAGAATATCTGGAAATGGCTTGGTCCTCAGATTGAAGTCCCTGCTAGAATGGCACCTAAAGATGTTAGGCTTGAAGCAATTGGAAATCGTTTGATTAGCATGGCAAGAAGATTGATGAAGCTAAATGGCGATAAAACTCAGATTGCTAGGCTAGCTTTTGCAGGGCTTATGCTCACAGATTCAAAGAGTGAGTATAAGCGTGCTCATAGGTTGTTAAAGAAAGTGCCTTCTAGGATTATAAGAGGAGTGAGAAAAGATAAGTTAAAACTATTGAATGAAATAGTTGATTTGCTAAGAGAAGAGACAAATCGTTGTGATATGAAATTAGTCACATGGGATGGCTTGGGTAAGGGTATAAATAAGGTGGTCGTCTCTTCGGAAATAGATATTAGACTAAATAAGTTAGGTGAAATATTTTCTTCACTAGCCTACAATATCGTGTTAAATGATCAACTTGAAGAATATGCAGTTAACGTGTGGCTTGCGGCTTTAATGTTGGTAGATGATCCTTTGCATAATAAGTATATACTTGGAATTCTTCAAGCATCTTCATTAAAATGCAAGCCACTTGTTATAGAAAGAATGAAACGAATTAAACCAAGTATTACATATTGGATTTAATTGCTGTAGTAAAAGGTTAGCTTAAAATGCGGAACTGTACATTATTTGTGGCTAGTTGTGATAAATACTACCAAGCATGGGAGCCTTTCTTCTTCTTCCTCAAGAAACATTGGCCCAAATTTGATATGCCTATAATACTAAATACAGAGACAAAGTCCTTTGCCTATGAAGGATTTGATATTAAGACTTTTTCTATGTATGAAAAGGGCGAGACTGTTCCATGGGGAAAGCGAATGCTTGACCACCTAGATAAAGTTGAAACTGATTATATACTTCTAATGCTTGAGGATTACTTTCTTCGAAGCGATGTTAATGAAGATAAATTGAACCAATTGATTACTTTGTTAGATGAAAATGAAGATATTTCAACTTTTAATCTAGTCAACGCGCCAATAAAGATGGATAAGAATAAGCAATTAGGTGATTTCCTCTTACGGCCTCGTAAAGGTAAATATCGGTTTGTATGTACAGGTTTATGGAGAGTTTCACACTTAAAGGAGTATATTTTACCAGATGAGAGCCCTTGGGAATGGGAAGTATATGGCAACTATCGTAGCGCTTTTACCGAGAATAAATTTTACATGCTTAAAGAAGGTGTTGCACCCTATATTGATTATGGCTTTAGCTATGATTGGATGGGAATAAGAAAAGGGAAGTGGGTAATAGATGATGTAGGACCCTTATTTGAGAAAAATGGTCTTAAAGTTAATTTTGATGATCTTGGAATTTATAGAAGGCCTAAAAATACAGGTATGCGTTCGCGAACTAAACCGTCATTGAGAAAGAAGATTTCTACTTCCCTTGCACAGTTAAAATTAAAGAATGTAAAAAAACGTATTGAGGAGATAAAAATGTATAAGATAGCTAAACAGCAGGTAGAACATCAGAAAAAATAATTTTTCATGGTAAATTTATTGTAGAAGATTGGAGAATGGAATGAATTTTATAAAACAGATTTATAGATCGTATAGGGAGACTCAAAAGAAAAGAGGGCGAGAAAAAAAAGCGGCTAGACAATTGAGAGAAAGAGTGGCGTTTTACTCGCAATTTCTCAAACATGATCAAATTGCTTTCGATATTGGCGCAAATATGGGCAATCGAACAGAAGCATTCCTCGAGATTGGATGCAAAGTGATTGCAATTGAACCTCAACAAGAATGCGCAAATTATTTGATTGAAAAGTATGGTGAGAATCCTAATCTTACGGTTATTAATAAGGCCCTTGATAAGCAAGCAGGAGAACAAGATTTTTATATAAGTGAGGCAAGTACTCTCTCATCAATGTCAAAAGAGTGGATTGAATGTGTTAGAAGTGATGATGGTCCATTCGCTGGCGTGAGATGGGATGAAAAAGTTACGGTCAAAACAGACACTATGGATGCGATTATAGAACAATACGGCAAACCTACATTTTGTAAGATAGATGTTGAGGGCTTTGAATACAACGTATTGCAGGGGCTTACTCAACAAATTGATGCGTTATCTTTTGAATTTTCCATGGGAGTTATTGATACAACCGTAAAGTGTATAGATTATCTTGATCGACTAGGCCCCACCGAATTTAACTATTCAATAGCAGAATCGTTAAATATGGAATTGCCAGAATATGTCGACAAAAATCGTATAATCAATATTCTCAAGGAACTCCCGAACGAAAAGACCATTGGTGGAGATATTTATGCAAAGAAAATTTCGTGAAATTAGTTGAAAGAGAGTATGAAGCCTAGTGTGGAAATATGATTAGATCGTATTTGCAAAAAAACATATTACAAATAATTGAGGCTTAGTATAAATTATCAGAGATTATGATATGAAAGAATTAGCAAATAAAACGGTATTAATCACAGGCGGCACAGGCTCTTTTGGTCGTGCGGTTACAGATAGGCTTCTTGCGACAGATGTTAAAGAGATAAAGATATTTTCTCGTGATGAGCTTAAGCAAGAAGAGATGCGCATTGAGTATAAGGAAGAACGCTTGAAATTTCATATTGGTGATGTACGCGATATGGATAGTGTAAACAAGGTTATGCATGGCGTTGATTATATCTTCCATGCTGCTGCGCTCAAACAGGTTCCATCTTGTGAGTTTTTCCCAATGCAGGCGGCTATGACAAATATTCTTGGTAGTAATAATGTTATTGAGTCTGCGATTGCTCATGGCGTTAAGCGAGTTGTGTGCTTGAGTACTGATAAAGCGGTTTATCCGATTAATGCTATGGGTATGACCAAGGCAGTTATGGAGAAGGTTGCCGCTGCAGCTGCAAGACGTGAGAGTAATAGTGAGACAATCATATCATGCGTTAGGTATGGTAATGTGATGTGTTCACGCGGGTCTGTGATACCTCTATTTATCAAGCAAATCAAAGAAGGTAAGCCTCTAACAGTTACTGTTCCAGAGATGACAAGATTTTTGCTTCCGCTTAGAAATGCGGTTGACCTTGTACTCTTTTCATTTGAGCATGCAAACCAAGGCGATCTTTTTGTTAAGAAAGCACCTGCATCAACTATTATCGATCTTGCCAATGCGGTTAAGAATATCTTTAAGTCTGATGTAGAGATTAAAGTGATTGGAATCAGGCATGCTGAAAAGATGTACGAAACTCTCTGTACTAGAGAAGAGCTTCAAAAGGCAGAGGATATGGGAGACTATTACCGAGTACCTCTAGATGATCGCGATTTGAACTATACAAAATACTTCAGTGAGGGTGAGACTCAGAAGATTGTAACAGAAGACTATCATTCTCATAATACTGAGCAATTAAGTGTTGCGCAGGTTGAAGAGCTTCTGCTTTCGTTGCCTAAGGTTCAAAAGGAACTTTAGAAACATAAAAGACTTAACACGAAGCGGTTTAAGTTGGTTTTTTAAGATTAGGAGTAAAGATGAAGATTGGTATTACAGGTATGGCTGGTTTTGTTGGTACTCACCTGCGCGACAGACTTGCACGTGAGGAAGGTGTTGAAGTCTTACCTTTTGAAGATTCGTATTTTGAGAATCCAGAAGCGTTTATTGATTTTGCAAAGAATGCAGATGTGATTGTCCACTTAGCGGGAGTCAATAGAGCCGAGCCAGAGGTTGTTTACAATAAGAATATTGAGCTTATGGAAAAACTGCTTGAATATTGCGACGCAGCAGACAGTAAGCCAATGATTTTATTCTCTGCCTCTACTCAGATTGAGCGAGATAATGAATATGGCAGGGCAAAGAAAAGAGGCATGGAGCTTCTTGAACAATGGACAAAGCAAAGAGGCGCAACTGGCATCTCAATGGTTGTTCCAAACGTTTTTGGTGATAATGGTAAGCCTTTCTATAACTCAGTAGTCGCAACCTTTTGTTATCAAGTTACTCATGGTGAAACACCTACTATAAATCAAGATGGTCAGCTATCTATGATTTATATCAACTATCTAGTTGATGATATCTTTGAGCTAATCAAGGAGAATCGCAAGGGTTACAGCATTGAATACATCAAACCTCGTTGTGAGGTTAAGGTTTCACAGATCTTAGAATTACTCACCAAGTTTCATGATGCTTACTCAAACTCCGGTATGGTTCCAGAGATAAAGACTGATTTTGAACGTGATCTTTACAATACATTTATCACCTATATGGATGAGACTGATTGGCAGAGAAACCTCAAACTCAATACAGATGATCGCGGAACATTTGTTGAGGTGTTTAAACTTGAGAAGGGCGGTCAAGTATCTTTCTCTACCACTAAGCCAGGGATAACACGCGGTAATCATTATCATATTCGTAAGAATGAGAAGTTCTGCGTAGTCAAAGGTGAAGCAAGCATTAAGCTGCGCAGGATTGGCACTGATAAGGTAATTGAGTACAAGGTCTCAGGCGATAAACCAGCTTGGGTTGAAATGCCAATCTACTATACACACAATATCACAAATATTGGTGATACAGAACTCGTAACTCTATTTTGGATTAATGAACATTTCAATCCTGATGATCCAGACACTTACTATGAAGAGGTATAATTAAATGAAGGTTGTAACAATACTCGGTACTCGTCCTGAGATAATAAGGCTATCTGCCGTTCTAGCAAGACTTGATAAGCATGTTGAGCATGTACTTGTTCATACAGGTCAGAATTATGACTATGAACTTAATGAAGTATTCTTCAATGATCTTAATGTGCGCAAGCCTGATTATTTTATGAATATAGATACTTCAAGCGTTGGTAAGGTTTATGGCAATATCCTCATAAAAACAGAAGAGATTTTACTTAAAGAAAAACCTGATGCAGTATTAATTCTTGGCGATACAAATAGCTCTATTGCCGCAATTATTGCAAAACGCATGAAGATTCCTATCTATCATATGGAAGCTGGAAACAGATGCTTCGATCTTAACGTTCCAGAAGAAACAAACAGACGAATCATTGATCATACAGCAGACTTTAATCTTGTCTATACAGAACATGCCAGAAGGCATCTTCTAAGCGAAGGATTGCACCATAGACGAGTTTATGTTACAGGCTCTCCAATGAAGGAAGTCTTGCAAAATCATATGGAGAGAATTCTCTCCTCTGATGCGCTTAGTAGGCTCTCGCTTGAAAAGGGAAAATATTTCCTCGCTAGCGTGCATAGAGAAGAGAATGTTGATAGAAAAGAATCACTCACAAAGATTTTAGACTCGTTCGAAGGGCTTATAAAAGAGTTTGATCTTCCAGTGATTGTTTCAACTCACCCACGTACAAGGAAAAGACTAGAGTCGCTTGGTAAGGAAGTCTCTGAGAAGATTGTATTTATGAAGCCTTTTGGATTCCTTGATTATGTAAACTTGCAGATGAATGCAAAGTGTGTGATCTCTGATAGTGGAACAATCTGTGAAGAGTCTTCAATATTAAACTTCCCAGCAATCACTCCACGTGTTGCAATTGAAAGGCCTGAAGCTATCGACACTGGCTCAATCGTTGTTACAGGCCTTGATCCTGAAACGGTTGTTGATGCTGTTAAACTTCAAACATCAGATGATGTTGTTTCGAGAGATGTTGAGGTTCCAGCCGATTATCAGATTGACAACACTTCGTATCGTGTTGTTAAACTGATTCTTGGTACAGCCAAGCTAAGTAACAGATGGGATGGAATTGGGCTTAATGATTTAAGTTAGAAGATATAAAAGATAAACTGCATTAACGCAAATGAACGCTAAAGACGCAAGGGACGCAGGTGATAGCTAGAGCTTATTTTATTTAAAAACAAAAGGTCTTGGTTCGAACCATTCGTGAAAATTCGTGTTCATTTGTGGTTGCCCAATCTGTTTCGTTAGCGTTAAGGCAGTTGAAGTTATTAAAAAACTTTTTTATTGCGTCATTAGTGTTGAAGCAGTTTAGGTTCTTGAAAATAAGATAAGTTGTTTTAATTCGTTGCGTTTGCGTCGTCTGCGCCTATTGCGTTCTCTAGCGTTAAAGCAGTTGAATTTGTAGTTGGTGTTAGTTTTTAAACAAGGATGTTTATGAAAATTTTGTTTTTGATGCACTATTTTCAGCCAGAGCCTAATTTCTTCATGGGGCTTCCATTTGCAAAAGAGCTTGTGCGCCGCGGTCATCAGGTCCAAGTTCTTACAGGTTTTCCAAACTATCCCGGTGGAAAGATTTTTGATGGCTACAAACAGAGATTGATAATGCGGGAGGAGATGGAAGGCGTTCCTATTATTAGAGTCCCTCTTTATCCAAGCCATGATCGTTCTTCTATTAAGAGAATGCTCAGTTATGCATCTCTTTCAACTTCGCAGGCTCTTATAGGCACATTTGCAATTGAAAAGGCTGATGTTGCCTATGTTTGCCAAGGTCCTGCAACTATCGGATTGCCAGCAAAGACTATCAAACTTCTAAGAAGAATCCCTTTTGTTTATAACATTCAAGATCTTTGGCCAGATTCTCTAGCCTCGACTGGTATGTTTGATAATGGGCTTGGCATGAAGATTCTTCATTTCTGGTGCAAGAGTATTTATAAGAGTGCAGCCAAGATAGCAGTCATAACTCCTGGAATGAAACAGCGTCTTATTGAGAGGGGAGTTCCAGAAGAGAAGATTGAGGTTGTTTATAATTGGTGTGATGATGCAAATATTTCTTCGGACGAATATGATCAATCACTCGCAGATGAGCTTGGATTTACGGGAAAGTTCAATATTGTTTTTGCGGGTAATATGGGCAAGGCGCAGGCACTAGGGGCTGTTATTGATGCGGCAGATATATTAAAAGAATCTTGCCCTGATATTCAGTTTGTTCTTATTGGTAGCGGGGTTGAAGTTGAGAGCTTGAAGAAAAAGACTAAAGATTTAAAACTTGAGAATGTGAAGTTTTTAGCCAGAAGACCAATCGAAGAGATTGGTAAGATTCTACAGCTATCAGATGCTTTGCTTGTACATCTTTGCAATGATCCACTTTTTGAAATAACAATTCCATCTAAGACTCAGGCGTATATGGCGGCGGGAAAACCAGTGTTAATCGGTGTCAAAGGAGATGCGGCAAATTTAGTTGAGTCTGCTGAGGCTGGCGTTGCCTGTGAGTCAGAAAATCCTGATAGCATTGCAAAGTCAGCTAGAGCGTTGTTTGAGTTGTCAGAAGAGCAAAGATCTGAGATGGGAAAAAGGGCAGCAAATTTTTACAATGAAAAACTGTCGTTTAAAGTTGGTGTGGATAAATATGAATCTATTTTTGAGAGAATAATTTCAAAATGAGCGTAGAAATCAAAGAAATTGAAGCGAAATATATAAGTGATATTGTCGATGTTCATATGAGAGCTTTCCCAAGCTTCTTTTTGACTTTTCTTGGACCACGTTTTTTGAGAGAATTTTACGGTTCGTTTATTGCTGATGATCAAGGGATTGGGTTTGTTGCCTTGGAAGATGGTAAGGTTTTAGGGGCTGTTGTAGGACCTCTGAATCCTGCGGGATATTTTAAGAGATTGCTGAAGCGGAGATGGTTTGCGTTTTGTCTGGCAAGTATGGGCGCAGTTCTTAAAAAACCATCGGTAATGGCTCGCCTCTTTCGGGCAGTGTTTTATCGAGGTGAAGCACCGCAAGGAAAGGTGCGTTCATTGCTTAGTAGTATTGCGGTTTCACCAGATACGCAGGGTAAAGGAGTTGGTAAGGCATTAGTTTCAAGTTGGCTTGAAGCAGCTAAAGCTAGAGGGAGCAAGGGTGCGTTTCTAACCACCGATACAGATAATAATGAAGCAGTGAATGGCTTCTACCAAAGGCTTGGATGGACACTAGAATCGCAATACGAAACCCCAGAAGGGCGTAAGATGAATCGTTACATATATGATTTTGAAGAGTAACTTAAAAGTATGGAATCACAGCAAGTTGAATATAAAAAATCTTTTAATAAGGAAGTGATTAAATCACTTGTTGCTTTTGCCAATACTGATGGGGGCAAGGTTGTTGTCGGGGTGGATGATAACGGTCAGAGATGTGGGCTTGAGATTGGTAGAGAAACTCTTCAACAATACCTCAACGAGATTAAAAATGCTACATATCCGCAACTTTTTCCAAAGGTCTTTGTAGATCAAGAGGATAATAAACACACTATTACATTCGAGATCAGTGAATTTCCAGTCAAACCGGTTGCTTACAAAGATCGCTATTACAAGAGATGTTGCAATAGCAACCATGTATTAACTGTTGAAGAAATTGTGGATCTAAGACAACAATCCCTTTCAATTTCTTATGATGCGTATCCAGCAAAGATTACCGTTGATGAGCTTGACAAAAAAGAGGTCGAAGATTTCTTTGACAGGGTTAACAGTCGAGGTCGAATTACGCTTGATGGGGATATCTTAGCAAACCTAACCAAGCTTCAGCTGATATCAGATGGTAAGGTTACACTCGCGGCAAAATTGCTTTTTGGTGAGCCTGAGTTTAATATTAGGATTGGTCGCTTTAAGTCTGCGGCGACAATAATTGATGATAATGTTGTGACTGCTCCCTTGTTTTCTTCTGTATCTCAGGCAATGGTTTTTATCAAAAAGCATATTAATCTTTCTTATCACTTTGATGGAAGCATTCAACGTAAGGAGCGATGGCAGTATCCTATTGAGGCATTGCGAGAGCTTTTGCTCAATGCGATAGTTCATCGTGACTATAAAAATTGTTCAGATATCATTATAAAAATATTTGATGATCGGATAGTGTTTACCAATCCGGGAATTCTTTATGGCAATCTTAAGGTTGAAGATCTAGAGCGGGATGACTATTCTTCTTCTATTAGAAATAAGCTGATTGCAGAGGTATTTTATCTTACAGGTGATATTGAGAGGTATGGCACGGGTTTGGTCAGGGTTCGTGAGTATATGCGTGATTACCCTGAGGTTTCTTTGGATATTCAGGAAAAAGGTGACTTTTTCTGGGCTGAGGTTCGGTTGGTAAAGGAGGCTACCCCGCAAGTTACCGCGCAAGTTACCGCGCAAGTCACCGCGCAAGTTACCGCGCAAGTTGAAAGTTTGCTTCGTGTCTTAGACGTTCCTATGGATAGAGGGCAATTGCAGAAAAAGCTTGGCTTAAAACACCGTGAACATTTTAGGAAGCAATATTTGAAACCTGCTGTGGATGCAGGGCTTATTGCCATGACTAATCCAGATAAGCCAAATGCCGCGAACCAAAAGTATCGCATAACTGAGGCAGGGCGAGCGATAATTGCTCAGAAGAAATAAAGAGTACCCTAAAGTTTAACTTAGAAATATGAGGTGTAGAAAATGAATACTTACGAAACAAAATTTGCGGAGATTTTCTCAGCGACCAAAGTTTTTTCATTTTGGAAGGCTAGAGTTGCTCTGTATGCGATATTGAAGGCTTTTGGAGTTGGCGCAGGCGATGAGGTTATACTGCCAGGCTATACTTGTGTGATGGATGTTAACCCGATTAAATATCTTGGCGCAACACCTATATATGTAGATATTGAACCAAAAACATTCAATATGGATGTTTCTCTTCTTGA
Source organism: Phycisphaerae bacterium (assembly GCA_027078365.1). GTDB lineage: Bacteria > Planctomycetota > Phycisphaerae > Sedimentisphaerales > Sedimentisphaeraceae > S145-28. The sequence goes on along the minus strand of JALWYQ010000043.1, from coordinate 67,941 downwards.
AGAAAAGATAACTTCTAAGACAAAGGTTATCCTTGCGCAGCATACTTATGGCTATGTGTGTGATATGGATTCAATCTTAGAGATTGCTAATAAGCATAATATTCCTGTAGTAGAAGACTGCTGTCTTTGTGTTGGTGGTAAGTATAAGGGGAAACTTGCAGGCACATTTGGTAAGGCGGCGTATTTTTCTGGCCAATGGAATAAACCGTTTACGACGGGGCTTGGAGGAATTGCGGCGGTTAGAGATGAGAGTCTTGCAGAGAATATTGCAAGGCTATGCGAGAACGAGCTTGTTGAGCCGTCAACAAAAGAAACGTTTATGCTCTTTGCGCAGCTTGTTGTGTATCGCGCATTTATATATCCAAGAACGACTGCGCTTGCCCAAACACTTTTCCGTTTTCTCACGAAAAAGGGGGCAGTTGTTGGTTCCTCTTCTAGCTGTGAGTTTGAGCCGACGATGGCAGAAGATTTCTTCAAGGCGATGAGCAAGGTTCAACAAAATCAGGGAGTGAGGCAGTTGCGGAAACTGGATAAAAATATTGCACATCGCAAACAGATGGCAAGTCTATACGACGAATTACTTGCGCAGAAGGGTTGGTCGCCTAGAGAATATGATTCAAATATTCAAGAGCCTGTGATGGTTCGATATCCAGTTAGAATCACAGAGAAAGAGCGTGCGCTAGAAGAGGCGGCGAAGGCGGGTGTTGAGCTTGGTAGCTGGTTTGAGTGCCCGCTGCATCCAATAGAGACTCCAATGAAGCTGTATAACTATGAAATTGGAATGTGCCCCGAAGCAGAGAAAGCATCACGAGAGGTTGTGAATCTGCCTCTGCACCCAAGAGCATCAAAATCAACGGTAAAGAGAACTGTTGAGTTTATAACTAAATTTCAGCAGGCGTAAGGCTTTTAGCCTTTTTGAGATATATGAAAAAGCCGTTCACAGTGAGGACTGTGAGCGGCTTTTTTCTTGCATTACTTGCGCCGAGATGTTTGCAAGTCTTTAATTGAGCTATGGGGAGTTAGAATTGCAGCAAGTGTTGTGTGGAGCTGATGCTCCACGGTTAAAGGGGCCGCTCCTAACGGAGCTTGGGAGAGGGAGTGCGTTCTTCGAAGTTACAAAGAGACAGCCCCTATGGGGCTAGATGCTGGGATGGTTTTACTCCCTTCGGAGCTACAAAGCTGCCGCTCCTAACGGAGCTAGGGGGAAGAGCTGGGTGTGTTTTTCGGAGCTCAATTGAAAGGGTGCCACCGATGGTTGTTGTCTTTTCTTTTGCGATGCTTCGCCGAGATGTTTTATGGGTAGCAAGTGTTGTGTGGAGCCAAGGCTCCACGGTTAAAAGTGCCGCTCCTAACGGAGCTTGGGAGAGGGGCTGCGCCCTTCGGGGTTACAAAGTTGCCGCCCCTTCTGGGGCTAGATGCTGGGGTGGTTTTTATCCCTTCGGAGCTACAAAGCTGCCACCTCTTCTGGGGCTGTGAGGAAGAGCAGGGTGTGTTCTTCGGGGTTGCAGAGCTGCCGATCCTTCTGGGGCTGTGAAGGTGTAGGGCTAATATTGCATCTTGAATCCAGAATCCAAATCTGTTAGAATCCCCCGCTCAAGAGAATCATTTTTTTAACAAGGGATACAAAATGAAAAAAACAGTTTCAGTAAAATCAACAATGGCGCATGGCTTTAGAATTGATGCTCAGATTAGAGAGCATGCGGTTGTAATCGATCAAATGCCTCCAGGCGGAAACAATGAGGGGCCTACTCCGCTAGAGCTTTTCTTCTTCTCACTAGCAGGCTGTATTGCATCAATCTCAAGAATGGTGGCAATGCAAAAGAAGATTGATCTCAAAGGTGTAGAAATAGAAGTCTCAGGTGATGTAGATATCGATGTTTTGCTCGGAAAGCACAAAAACGCAAGAGCTGGATTTGAGAGCATCGAAGTTAAAGTCGATATCGATTCAGATATGACCCAAGAAGAAAAAGAAGCGTTCCTCCACGAAGTTGATTCTAGATGCCCAGTCTCAGATAATATTTCAAGCCCGACACCAGTGAAAATCGTCTGCGCATAAGAACGTAAAATCGGGACTTCCGCGCTGAGCCAAAGGTTAGCCGCAGAAGTCCCGATTTTTATGCGCTGAGCATTCGGTTGGTTGCATGCGTTTTAGTTTCCAAAAAAAAGGCTGGCAAAAGCCAGCCTTACCGAGGCAATTTTGGGATAAAGTATGAATAGCTAAGATATAAATCGTGCCCCAGCACCAAAACCAAAATGTATTAGAATGAAGAAAAGAGCGTATAAACTTATACACTAAGTATAGTTACATATCGACAAGAGTTCAAGTTTAAAACAGAAAAAAACGTTTTCTGCGTTATTTTCTTCGATTTAGTTGCTTGCGTTGAAGATGTTCTGTGGTGTCGCCGGTAGTTTTAGAGTGCAAAGCATACAGTAAATCGAGTGATTGCTAAAGGCTAAGGCTTTTCTCCGCGTGTTTCTTGTGATTCGGAGTATCTTTCTTCGTAAATCTTGTCTCTTTTGAATATCTGCCATATCGTTTTGAAGATGATTTTTATGTCATAGAAGAATGATGCGTTTTGAACGTACTCGACGTCTAGAGCAAGCTTTGCCTCTCTTGTTAGCGAGCCTCTTCCAGAGACCTGCGCAAGCCCTGTGAGTCCGGGTTTGACATTGAGCCTTTTTTTCTCATGCTCGCTCCATTCTGCAATCTGTTCTACGTAGAGAGGTCTTGGCCCAACTAAGCTCATGTCTCCGAATAGTACATTGAATAGCTGCGGAAGCTCATCAAGCGAAGTTTCGCGTAAGAATAGACCAATCTTTGTAATTCTTGGGTCTTGTCCTGATTTTGGGCTTGCCCCATACGGGTCGACATCGCTGCGCATTGAGCGGAATTTGTATATCTTGAATGGTTTTGCATTTTTTCCCGCCCGTTGCTGTGAGAATATTGCCTTGCCTTTACTGTCAATCCGTATTAATGCGGCAATTATCAACATGGGGATTGCTAGTATTACAATCGCAACTGCAGATACGCAAATATCAAAGACCCTTTTGAAGAAATTATACATCGCTCTTGCCCCACATAATATTAAGACAGTCTTCTAGCTCGCTGAGCTTGGCAATCTTGTATTCTGGCATGGCGGCCTCACTAACTTCAACGTCTTGATGGATTTTTTCTGGTCGGGAGTACTGCACTGAATGCATGCCAAGCTTGTTTGGAGCAATGAAATCTTTTGTTATGTTGTCGCCAACATAAACGGCCATCTGCGGCGTGATGCCTAGGTTTGTGAGTATCTTCTCAAACCCAACGGTAGAAGGCTTCCAAAATTCGCGGCCTAGAGTTTGCGTGAAAACAATCTCGGTAAAGTAGTTGCTAATTCCAAGCGATTCAACCTTCAATGGTTGTGATGGTATAAATCCGTCGGAGAGTAGGGCGAGGGTGTACTTTCCGCTGAGGCTGCGCAGAACGGATTCGCTCTCAAGCGGGAGCGTGATATCTGGTTTGTGTTCGCGGTATGCCATAATTAGATTTGTTATAAAATCGCTAGTGTAGCTGTAGCCAAGTTCGTCTAGAACTTTATTGAAGAGCATCTCTCTGTCACCGGCGATAAACCTAGACCAGAGTTTATCAAAGATGTCTTCGGCTGCCATGTTGAGTGAGCCGGAGAGTATCTTGGAGATCTCGCGCATACCACTCTTGCAGTAGTCAATCTCTGGGTAGAGTGTGTCATCAAGGTCAAATATTACGCATTTTGTCATAAAATGTCCCGTAGTTAAGTCTAATCCTTAAATAAGCCGATTTAGTAATGGGTAGCTCTATCAACCATTTTTGAGTAACAAGTATAAAAGCTTTCGCCTAAGACGACAAAAGGTTTTGCTTGTTGGCAGATTTTTTTTAGAGATTCCCTTATGTTTTATCATGAAAAGAGATGTATAATTATCCTCTAAACCAGCGAACCTTTGGGTTCTATTAACTTTAGATTATAGTGATTTTATAAATATGAAAAGAACAAAGTTCAATATATTGTTTACTTGTATTGGAAGACGGGTATCTCTTCTTGAATCGTTTAGGCTCGCAGCTAAAGAACTCAAGCTAGATACGGAAATAATCGGCGCAGATACAACTGCGCTTAGTCCTGCCCTTGAAATGTGCGATCATAAGCATGTTGTACATAATGTTGAGCATCCAAAATATTTGTCTCAGCTATTGAGTATTACAAAGAAGCATAAGGTGAAACTTCTCATACCAACCACAGACCACGACCTTATGCTACTAGCACAAAACAAAAAGAAATTCGAGAAACTTGGTTGTTTTGTTCATGTTTCATCGCCAGAGGTGATTGAGATTTGCCAGAACAAAAAGCTGACGCATAAGTTTCTAAAGAAGAATTCTTTTGGCACACCAGATACAATCGCCGCGGCGACGGCTCTGCGCAAAAAGAACTTTAAGTATCCATGCTTTATGAAGCCATGGGATGGCTCTGCGAGTAAGTTTATTCAAGTCGCAGCAAATAGAGAAGAGCTAAGTTTTTATGCGCGTCATATTGATAATTGTATTGTGCAAGATTTTGCCGAAGGAGACGAATACACATGCGATGTTTTTGTTGATTTTTCGGGTAAGGTTCGATGCGTTGTGCCAAGAAAGAGGCTTGAAGTGAGAAGCGGTGAGGTTAGTAAGGGTAGGATTGAGAAAGTCCCAGAGATTATCACGAAGGTTCGAAGGCTGGTTGAAACTTTAAAGGCAGGCCCTGGCGTGATAACAGTTCAACTGATGTATTCTGGCAAAGACCATATAAAGTTTATTGAGGTAAACCCTCGTTTTGGTGGCGGCGCGCCATTAAGCATCAAAGCAGGCGCAAACTTCCCAAAATGGATTCTGACAATGCTAAGCATGCCAGAGAAAACTTTTAGAGCGACGGATGACTGCTACAAGGATAAACTCACCATGCTGCGCTACGACGCGGAGGTTTGGGTTTAAAGCAGTTGTAGTTGAAGTTTAATCAAAAATTGAAAGAGTAAGAGATGATTTTTTTGAATAAAGTGATTGGTAATGAGAGGTCGTTGCAATGGGTGTTTGATTTTTGGCCTGTGCTTGTGAGTTCTTTAGTTGCAGGTTTTATTGCTACATTTGTTTGCAAGAAAATTGCGATTCGTTTTGGTATAACAGATAAACCAGATAATTCTGTAAAGACACACAAAAAGCCAGTCGCGTATCTTGGTGGGATTGGGATGTTGGTTGGTTTGATTGCGGGAGTTCTTGCGGGTCTGTACTGCACAAGCCAAGAGCCGGAGTTTCATGAAATATTTAAGATGCTTCTTGGCATTATGGCAGGAGCCACAATTGCCTGTATTGTTGGGGTAGTCGATGATATTCTTGATATTAAGCCTTGGCAGAAACTTCTCGGTCAGCTCGTTGCTGCATTTACATTGATTGTCTCTGGTGTGATGCCTGCTTTGCATTACTTTACCGACCCAATCGGTTGGAGTATGCCGCACAATGTCGAGACAATACTGGCGATGCCGGTAGTGATTGTGTTTGTTTTAGGTGCAACAAACTCTCTAAACCTCCTCGACGGACTCGATGGGCTTTGCGCAGGCGTAACTGCAATTATTACACTTGGAATGCTAGCGTTAGCAATTCATCTTAGTACATGGTATTTCAGTGCTACTGGAGATCCAGTTCGAATTATACTTAGTCTTAGCCTTGTCGGTGGGGTGCTTGGGTTCTTGCCGTTTAATCGACATCCAGCCAAGATATTTATGGGAGATGCTGGTTCGTTACTTCTTGGCTTCTCGATAGCGGCGTTGATGCTGTTGTTCGGTGAAACAATTCCACGCTGGTGGATGGCTTCTATTATAATATTTGGCCTTCCGATCTTAGATACTGCCACTGCATTAGTAAGGCGCAAGCTAAACGGAAGACCACTGATGGTTTCCGATCGCGGCCATATCTATGATCAACTAATGGACAGAGGTTACGGGCTAGCCAAGACGGTTAAGATTTCATATTTCCTCGCAGCAACCTATGCCGTGATAGGCCTAGCAATGAGCCAAATCAGAACTAGGTATGCGCTGATTGTTTATGTATTGGTATTTATCGCTTCAGCTCTGATTATCTGGGAAAAGGGTTTCCTCAAAATGGACGGCCTGCGCGGGGCAGTGAAGAAATAATTGGCTAAAGGGGCCGCTCCTAACGGAGCTTGGGAGATGGGGGTGCGCTCTTCGGGGTTACAAAGCTGCCGCCCCTTCTGGGGCTAGATGCTGGGATGGTTTTACTCCCTTCGGGGTTACAAAGCTGCCGCTCCTCCGGAGCTATGAGGAAGAGTGGGGTTGCGTTCTTCGAGGTTACAAAGCTGCCGCCCCTTCTGGGGCTGTGAGGAAGAGCGGGGTGTGTTCTTCGGGGTTGCAGAGGTGGCATCTTTGCGGGACTTTTGTTTCTTTTGTGTTTGGTGTGGCTGAAGTAAAAGTGAGACTGTTACGCTGAACCTAGAGGCTAGTTTCAGCTGTTCTAAGCTTTACTGCGATTGAAAAGTGGCGAGCTGGTTTTACTTAATTGTATTCAGAAAGCTCTTAATTTTTTTCAGATTTAACAATGGTATATGCACATGGAATATGTATTTGGGATAGCGATGTTGGGTCTGAATCTGCTTTGGCTTTCTTTGGTTGTCTTTTCTTTGCCAGGGAACTGGCTTATGGTGGCAACCGTTATTGCGTTTAATTACTATCAGGGCTCTGCGCATGTTTACTCTGGGGTTACTGTTGCTGTGATTGTCGCACTGGCATTATTGGCGGAAGTGATAGAGTTTGTTGCCGGTATGGGAGGTGCAAAAAAGGCGGGAGCGAGCTTTTTAGGTGCAATAGCAGCAGTGATAGGAGCAATTTTAGGAGCGATTGTTGGGACTATGCTTGTTCCTGTGCCAATAATTGGCACTCTTCTGGGCTCATGTTTTGGTGCAGGTCTGGGAACTCTCTCAGTTGAGAAATTAAAAGGTAAAACGTTTAAAGATTCTCTAAAGGGCGGTTTGGGTGCTAGTAAGGGGCAACTTTTTGGAGTAGTCTCAAAGCTAACGATAGGCTTTATTATATGGATAATTATTGCGGTAGGGCTTTTTGTGTAAGCTCAACTAGAGGTATCAGATTCCTTCACTAGTGTTGTGTGGAGCTGATGCTCCACGGTTAAAGGGGCCGCTCCTAACGGAGCTTGGGAGAGGGAGTGCGTTCTTCGAAGTTACAAAGAGACCGCCCCTATGGGGCTAGATGCAGGGGTGGTTTTTATCCCTTCGGAGCTACAAAGCTGCCGCTCCTCCGGAGCTAGGAGGAAGAAGGGGGTGTGTTCTTCGGGGTTGCAAAGATGCTATCCCTATGAGATTCTTGTTTCTTTTGCGTCTTTTGCGTCTTTTGCGTTTTAGTTTGGTGAGCTTTCCACATTGAATTTTTCCTTGACTTAACTACTCTAAATGTCGATACTGCCGTCAGCATACCCGCCAAGCCTCTGTCCATTTATTGGATACTGCTCAATCCTGGTGGGTTTTTTTTATGGAAAGTTTTCTTTTGCGATGCTTGCGCCGAGATGTTTTATGGGTAGTTAGTGTTGTGTGGAGCTGACGCTCCATGATCAAGGGGCCGCTCCTAACGGAGCTTGGGAGAGGGGGTGCGCTCTTCGGGGTTACAAAGCTGCCGCCCCTTCTGGGGCTAGAAGGTTGGGGGGCTTTTTGTCCCCTTCGGGGCTACAAAGGGTGCATCCCTACGGGATTATACACGGGCCTTGCTTTATCGAAGCACTATCTTTTTAGAAATGCATTTCCTACGCGGTTTTGCCGCACATCTTGCTCCGTGGGAGCAATATCTCTGTAGGAATAGAATTACGTAATAAAACAGATTAGCTCCGTTAGGTGCGGCACCTGATTAGCGTTATTCTGGCTAGACACAAAAAACTGAGGGGGCGATTGAGCCTGAAATTGCAGGTAAACTCGATTAACGCTGGAGAGTTTGCGCCTTTTGGAGTTGTAAAGGCGACGCCCCTTCTGGGGCTAGAAGGTTTTTTTGGGGGGGGGCTTTTTGTCCCCTTCGGGGCTACAAAGGGTGCATCCCTACGGGATTCTATAGAGACCTTGATTTGTAGAATCTTCTTAAAAATGCATTTCCTGCGAGGCTTTGCCGTACATCTTGCTCCGTGGGAGCAATTGCTACGAATTGTTTCAAACTTGAAAAAAACTCTTTTTCTGGTATCCTACTGCTGCTGTTAATATTGGAGAAAAATGAAATGAGATTGCCCAAGTCGGGGACAGTTGAGATTGCCCCTAGTATTCTTAGTGCTGATTTTGCTAATTTGGCTAGTGAAGTTAAAGAGGTAGCGGATGCGGGTGCTAAGATTGTCCATCTAGATGTTATGGATGGCCATTTTGTTCCAAATATAACTTTTGGCGCTCCAGTTGTTGCTAAGTTGCGTGAGTATAGTGATTTATGTTTTGATGCGCACCTTATGATTTCTGAGCCAGAAAAGTATATAGCCGATTTTGCCAAGGCTGGCGCAGACCATATTACGGTACATATTGAGACTACTGATGATCCAATAGGGCTTATCAATAGAATTCACGACCTTGGCTGTACTGCGGGTATTACATTAAATCCTGCAACGGAGCTAAGTAGCATTGAAAAGGTTGCTAATCTCTGTGAGATGGTTTTGGTGATGACTGTAGTGCCGGGCTTTGGAGGTCAGTCGTTTATGGCTGATGCGGCAAAGAAGTGTATCAAGCTGCGCAGCCTCGTTGATTCTGATACTAGGATTGAGGTTGATGGAGGTATTGATCCAGTCACTGCGCAGGTGGTTGCCTCTTACGGTGCTGATACTCTGGTTGCAGGTTCTGCTGTGTTTGGTAAGGATAACCGAAAAGAGGCAATCGATGCTATCCTTGAAGCCTGTAAATAGTTCTAGCAAAGCGGTTGATTATCTGCTAGAATGCCCCGAAAATGGCGTTTAATGACTAAAAAGAGCAGTTTAATAGTTGAAAAACTGGAATAAATAGTATGTCTAAAAAGAAATCAAGCTGGGAAGGTTTCTCTCTTTCTCCTCGTAAGGAGATGCCTGAGGGGCTTTGGATACAATGTCCTGATTGTAAAGAGACCCTGTTTAAAAAGACTGTCGAGGCGAATCTAAACGTTTGCCCAAACTGCGATCATCATTTTAGGGTAGATGCAAAGACTAGAATCGCTCAACTCGTTGATGAAGGCTCTTTTGAAGAGATGGATTCACTTCTGACAAGCTCAGATCCGCTTGATTTTAAGTTTCGCGGGACTACATACAAAGAGAGAATCAAGATTGATGAAGAAAAATCAGATTCTATAGAGGCTTTGCGCACAGGAAAGGCTTTTATTAAGGGTCGTCCAGCAATTATTGCAGTTATGGATCCAAGCTTTTTAATGGGATCGATGGGAGAGGTTGTTGGCCATAAGTTTTGTATGGCTGCTGAGAGGGCGGCGGAGGAGTCTTTGCCGTTTATATGCGTTTCTTGTTCGGGTGGTGCTAGGATGCACGAAGGTGTTGTTTCTGTTCAGCAGATGGCTAAGACTAGCGCAGCCCTAGCTAAGCTTGATGATGCAGGTGGATTGTTTATTTCGATTCTGACAGATCCAACTACTGGTGGAGTTAGTGCTAGTTTTGCGATGCTCGGAGATATTATCATTGCAGAGCCTAAGGCGTTGATTGGTTTTGCTGGGCCTAGAGTTATTATGCAGACGATAAAGATTGAACTTCCAGAAGGATTTCAAAGGAGCGAATTTTTGAGAGACCGCGGTTTTGTAGATATGATTGTCTCAAGAAAAGATTTGCGTAGTGAGCTTGCGAGATTGTTTGATTATACGAAACAGAAATAAGAGATTCTTTGAAAAGAGAATTGTTAGATATGTACAGGGCACTCTTGTTTGGGGTGTCCTGTTTTCTTTTATAAAGGCTTGCCCTAGAGGTAAAAACAGCTTTCATTTAACTAAGACAGTCATTATAATCTCTTGGATAATTGGAATGCTTATTTTTTGAGTAAATGCTGATATGAGTTATTTTAGAGAAAATATTGAAAAGCTATCTGGATATACGCCGGGCTTTCAACCTAAAGATACAAATGTGGTTAAGCTCAATACTAACGAGAATCCGTATCCGCCAAGTCCTAAGGTTGCAAGGCTTTTAGCTGAGTTTGATATTAATAGACTGCGCAGATACCCGACACCACTTGGTGATAGCTTCCGTGAGGCAGCGGCAGAGATTAATGGTCTTTTGCCAGAGAATATAATGTGTACTAACGGTGGGGATGATTTATTGACGATAGTACTGCGCAGCTTTTGCTGCTCTACTCGCTCGCTTGTGTATCCTGCGCCAACATATTCGCTTTACGAGGTACTAGCTAAAATTCAGGATTGTCCTATTGTAGAGGTTCCGTGGCTAGATGGGTATCGCTTGCCAAAGAAAGAACTCGTCGATGCAGGCGGGGCGTTAACAATTGTGTGTAATCCAAATGCCCCGAGTGGTTCGTTTATAGACCCAGAAGAAATCTCCGAGCTTGCAAATTTGCTTGAGGGCAAAAGTGTGTTGCTTGTAGATGAGGCGTATGCTGATTTTGCTCAGGATAATTGTGCTAAGCTTATAAACAAACATGATAATCTTGTTATCTTGCGATCTATGAGTAAAGGCTATTCACTTGCAGGGCTTAGATTTGGCTATGCGATTGCTTGTCGTGAACTGATAGCTGGGATGCTGAAGGTTAAAGATTCTTACAATGTTGACGCATTGGCAATCGCGGTTGCAACTGAAACTATTCAAGACCAAGATTACTTCAAGAAAAATGTTGAACTCGTAAAGGAGCAAAGGGCTCGAGTTGCAAAATCGCTAGAGTCTCTTGGTTTTAAGGTTGCTCCTAGCAGCGCTAATTTTGTATTGACGCAGGTTCAGTCAGGTGATGCTAGTGATATATTTGAGAAGCTAAAAGAAAGACATGTTTTTGTAAGATATTTCCCGTACGATGGTCTGCGTGATAAACTAAGGATTACAATTGGAACTCCTAGCGAAAATGACAGACTCATTGAGGCGTTGAAAGAGATTCTATCGAGCTAAGGGCTTTTGAAGAATTTTTGCTTGTACCGTAAAAAAAAGAGGTGATAACGTGGAACAGAGAGTCGCAAAATTAGAACGCAAAACTAACGAAACTGACATTGCTATTGAGATGAATCTTGATGGCGTTGGTAAGTACGATTTAAATACCGGTGTTGGCTTCTTGGATCATATGCTTGCGCATTTGAGTAAGCATAGTCGGATAGACTTGAAGGTTAAAGCTGTTGGTGATATCGAAATAGACGACCATCACAGCGTTGAGGATATTGGTATTTGTCTTGGTAATTCTCTCGATAAGGCTCTTGGCGATAAGCGAGGTATCGCTCGTTATGGCTCTAGTTCTGTTCCTATGGAAGATGCCCTTGCAAATGTTGCGATAGATCTTTCGGGACGACCATTCTGTGTGTATAACGCAAAGTACAACTCAGAGAAGATTGGCAACTTCGATGTTGAGCTAATCGAGGAGTTTCTCAGGGCGTTTACAAATTCTGCCAAGATTAATCTTCACGTTAACGTTGCATATGGAACTAATAGTCATCACATTGCAGAGGGAATTTTTAAGGCGCTTGGTCAGGCGATTGCCTCTGCTATTAAGGTTGTGGGTGATGATATCCCAAGCACAAAGGGGCTTCTCTAGTTAAGAGAGATTTATATGATTAGTGGACTCGAATATGAATATCGCAGTGGGCTTGGCAGTGATTTACATCGATTAAAGGCGGGCAATAGGCTTGTGCTTGGTGGTGTAGAGATTGATCATTACGCAGGTGCGGTTGCGCATAGTGATGGAGATATCGCTATTCATGCGGTGATAGATTCACTTCTTGGTGCCGCTGGACTTGGAGATATTGGAGAGCTCTTTCCAGATTCTGATCCTGCATTTAAGGGCGTAGATAGCGGAGAGCTTTTAAAGAAGGTTAAAGATATCATCGCTTCTAATCGTTGGGAGATTGTTAATATAGATTTGACAATTCATGCTCAGATGCCCAAGCTTGCGCCTTACAAGGGGCAGATTAGAAGAAAAATCGCATCGCTTCTTGGAATGGATTTTTCGGCGATGAATGTTAAGGCTAAGACTGGCGAGGGGGTTGGTGTTGTAGGTAGAGAAGAGGCAATCGAAGCGTTTGCTATTGTTATGCTTAGAAGAAGATTAAAGAGAACACTATAGGATTTCTATGGAACTTAAATTTTACAATTCATTAACCAGAAAAAAAGAAGAGTTTGTCCCAATTCAAGAGGGTAGAGCCGGAATGTATGTTTGCGGCCCAACTGTTTATGGAGATGCGCATCTTGGGCACGCAAAGAGCTATATCAGCTTTGATGTGATAGTGCGATACCTTAGGTATCTAGGGCTTGATGTTACTTACATCCAAAATATCACAGATGTTGGCCATTTAACTGATGATGCCGATGAGGGCGAGGATAAGCTAGCTGTTGCTGCGCGTAAGCAGCGCATTCATCCAATGGCTTTAGCAGAACACTACACAGCAAGCTACTTTGAAGATATGGATAAGCTAAACTGTGTGCGGCCAGATATAAGCCCAAGGGCGGCTGCGCATATTCCAGAACAGATTGAGATGATAGAAGTGTTAATCGAGAAGGGCTTTGCCTATGAGGTTAATGGCTCTGTGTATTTTGATGTCTCAAAGTTTCCAGAATATGGCAAGCTCTCAGGTCGCAAGATTGAGGATATGCAAAGCGGCCATAGAATTGATGTGGTAAGTGAGAAGAAGAATCCTGTTGATTTTGCGCTCTGGAAGAAGGCTGAGCCAAACCATATCATGCAATGGAATTCTCCTTGGGGCAAGGGTTATCCGGGTTGGCATCTTGAGTGTTCTGTTATGAGTATGAAGTATCTTGGCAAGACTATTGATATTCACGGTGGAGGCTTAGAAAATAAGTTCCCTCATCACGAATGTGAGATTGCTCAAAGCGAAGCGGCTAATGGTTGTTTGTTTGTGCGTTATTGGTTGCACAACAATATGGTAACGGTTGATGGAACTAAAATGGGCAAGAGCCTTAATAACTTCATCAACTTAAAGCAGGTCTTTACTGGAGAGCATGAGAGGTTAAGCAGAGCCTATTCTCCGATAGCTGTAAGAATGTTAGTTTTGAATAGCCACTATAGAAGCCCATTGGATTTTTCTGATGCGGCTCTAACTAGCGCGCAGAGCGGGCTGGATAAAATTACGGCTGCGATAAAGTCGCTGCGCAAGGCAATTAAGAATGCAACTTCGTCGGAAGCTGATTCAAAGATTGTTGAAAGATTAGAAGATGCTAAGACTAGATTCGAAGCAGCGATGAATGATGATATAAACACCAGCGTTGCACTCTCTGTTATCTATGAAATGGTGAAGATGACCAATGAAGTTTTAGCTGCTAATCCAAGCAAAGAAACGCTCGAGGCAATCGATAATCAGTTTAGGCTTCTCGGTGGAGATGTGCTTGGTATTGTTCTAGATAATTATGAAGATTCTAGCGCAGATGATGATGGATTACTCGATCATCTCATGGGCTTTATTATTGAACAAAGGGCGTTGGCTAGAGAAAATAAAGATTGGGCCTTAGCTGATAAGATTCGCGATAAGATGGCTGAGTTTGGAGTGATATTTAAAGATTCTCCAGATGGAACAACTTGGCAAAAGAAGTAAGCTCTTTTCTGGAAGTGTTCTATGAGAATTCTTGGGATTGACCCTGGTCTTAGGATTTGTGGCTATGCGGTTATCGATGCAGATGAAGGTGATTTTAAACTCGTCGAGGCTGGGGTAATAAAAGTGAAGACTAATCAGCTGATGCAAAAACGCTTGGCTCAGATTGCAGAGGATATTGATAGTATATTTGATAGATTCTCACCTGAGATTATGGCGGTTGAGGAGTTGTATTCTCACTATGCGCATCCCAAGACAGCGATTCTTATGGGGCACGCTAGAGGAGTTATTTTTCAAAGGGCTGGGGTTAGAAATATTGATGTTGAGAGTTATGCTGCGACTAAAATTAAGAAATCTCTCACAGGTCATGGCAGGGCAACAAAGCAACAGATGCAACTTGCAATTGCATCTATTTTAAACTTGCCTCAACCTCCAGAACCTGCTGATGTTGCAGATGCGATTGCTATTGCATTGTGCTGTATGAATGCCAATAGGCAAATTTGATATTGATGCGGGCAAGAGAATTTCTTTTGTCTGCAAGAGAATGAATTAAAGGTTTTGTAAGGATATAAAACGATGAAAAAACTCTCTACCACAGTCTTATTGTTCTTGATGGTGGTCGTTGTAAATCTAACGTATGCGCAGCAATGCAAGAAGAGCTGCCCTGTCAGCGATGATGCTAGTTCGCAGAAAACACTTGTTGCGAATGAGGCAACTCTTCCAGAGAACTCTCCATTTAAGATTAAAGATTACAAGGGGTGCTTCTGGGATAGAGAGTTTTTACTTGGCGATTTGGATGGCAAGCGTACAGAGTTGGCATTAAAGGGAATTACCTTTGAGACGCAAATAACACAGGTCTTTCAAGGTAATACTCGTGGAGGCAAAAATACAGCTGGTGCTTGGGGTTATTCTGGCTCGGCAGATTATTGGCTTAGGTTTGATACTCAGCGTCTTGGTTTGTGGCCTGCTGGTATGATTACTTTTCACGGAGAAACGGCATTTGGCAATAGTCCTTATGGCTCCGTTGCGGCGATTATGCCAATTAATACAGACGTGTTATTCCCTGAGAAAGACGAGCCTGGGTTAACCACTCTTTCGGAGTTGTATCTTACTCAATTTCTTTCAGAGCAGTTTGCTGTGATGATTGGTAAGATTGATCCAATTACACTTGCTGATGAGAATGAATTTGCAGACAACGAGAAGACTCAATTTCTATCGGCTGCATTTAAGGGTAATCCAGTACTTGGTTTATACGCTCCATATACGGCATTAACTGTTGCGATGTGTTATTTTCCTGATAAAGAAACGCGCATATCGACCTTTGCGATTGATGCTAATGGCGGAGTTACTACGAGTGGCTTTGATACGGCGTTTAGCTCTCCTAGAGGAACTTCTGTTGGAGTAGAGGTTACCAAGACATTACATCTCTGGGGGCAAGTTGGTCATCAACGTATAGGGTATGCCTACAGTAATAAACATTTCACTGCTTTAGATCAGAACTGGTTGGTAACGATACCTACTGGTACGATAAAAAAACAGTCTGGAGACGGTGGTATATGGTACAACTTCGATCAATACTTGTACAGTGAAGAAGAGGATCCAACACAGGGGGTTGGTATTTTTGGTAGGTTTGGATATACAGACGGCAGCGCAAATCCAATACAGAGATTCTATAGTTTTGGTGTAGGTGGTAAGGGTATTTTTGATGAGCGCGACAACGATACTTTCGGTATTGGTTATTACTATGTTGAGCTCAGTGACGACTTGCCAGCAGCACTTAACCTTGGCTCAGAGCAGGGTGTGGAAATGTATTACAATATTGAGATATCAAAGGCAATACACTTCACTCCAGATATTCAGTGGATTATTGATCCTACTGCAGGATACCAAAATAGAGACAATGCAGTAATCGTCGGTGGTAGATTGCAGATGAGTTTCTAGGCAGGATTAGAGACGGCATGCGCAGACTGAGTTAGAGTGATTTAGAGAATCTATGAGACTTTGTTTTGAGTCTTTAATAGTTCCAAAATAGACTAGCTATATCTGCGCAACGCCGAGAAAATCATAGCTTAGTTTTGTCTGGAAGACTTGAATATAAGATAGAGCTGATTTTAGTTTTTTGAGCTCGCGTTCTGAGATGTCTTTTATATCAAGCATGTCGTTGACTTCTCTAAGCTGAGAATGACATATGATTTGATTGTAAAATCTGAGTCGCCAAAGAATTTCAAATAATGAGCTCATCTCATCGAATGTGTCTTGTTTGATTACATTCATCTTTGTTAGTTCTTCTAATCTATCAAGAGTTGAAGCCTTTGTTATCTTTTCTCGAAGAGCGTAGATTCTTGCAAAGTTTACAATGGTTGCGAGGCTCTCTTTGAGATTGATTAGTTTTGCATCATGAACCTTCTCAAATCGTAGGTTTCCAAATGTGTTTAGCGGTGTCTCATATGTTAAGCAATGACGCGCAAAATGCATTAGAAATTCTTGATTGCTTGAAGCAATGTCTATTATGTGGTTTTGCAATTCTTCTAAGAGAGCCATGTCTCCATATATACATTTAATGTCATAGACGGTATTGATATCTTTTAGTGACTCTGGGGAGGAGTTGTTTATCTCTCTTGAGAATCTCTTTTTCCATTCTGACACGCTAAGACACCATTTTGGGTTCACTGCCATAATTCCACCGATACAGAAATGATAGCCAGCTTTATCTAGGTTGTTGCAAATGCTATCTGCTATTGTTAGCAGGTTGCTGCGCAATGCTTCGATTTTGTCTTTTGCAACATCTTCAAAAACAATGGCATTGTCTTGATCGGAGAAGAGAGTCATCTCACCTCTAGCGTTGCTACCTAAAGATAAAAATGCAAACTTTTGTTTTACAGGCCCATGATTTTCTAAAGCAATCTTTATAAACTGCAATGTTGCTACTTCAAAAATATCTGAAAGAAACTTTCGTAGTTGCGCAGACTCTGCTTTGTTTGCAAACATATGCCTTGCGATAGTAGGCACGGAGTTTAGAGTTCGGATTATTGAGCCTCTATTGGTGGTGTTTTTTATCTTCTCGATAATCTCTTCTGGTGCTATCTCTGCATCTTCTATCTGCACAGAGTTGTCATCAAGGATACTTTTTTTGCTTAATATTCGTCTAAATGTAATGATATGGCCATCTTTGTGTGAGAAGAATGCCCTTGATATGGTTAGTGTTGCTTCAATTATATTTGAGCTGCGCGTCTTTAATTCAACATCAAATTCACCTTTAGCGCTTTCACCACGTAAGACTTTTCTGATGCTTGCTATGCAGTCTGCGTTTACCATTCTATCGGGAAGGATTTTCTCCCAGATATCTTCCGATGCTAGTTCTTGTTCGCTATAGCCTAGCATTTGTTCGAGTACATGGTTTGAATATATGTTCTTGCCTTGAATAACAAGAATATAGCCTTCGTTGGAAGCTTCAACTAGCGCGCGGTATCTTTCTTTTGCTTCAATAAGACCTGCTTCTTCTCGAAGCTTATTTTGCTCTATCTTGCGGCTTTGAATCACAATGTAAAAGATGACAATGAATAAACTTGCAGATATGGCAAGTAGAATTTCACTGAGATAGGCTGTTAGGTGTGATAGTTCTTCCTCAACATCATTGATATAGATACCAGTTCCAATAACCCAACCCCATTGAGGAATGCCGCAGACGTATGATAGTTTTGGTACTAGCTTTGTGGGATCGTGCTTGTCTTGCCAGTGATATTTAACAAATCCTTTGCCGTTTTTGCGAACAATATCTACGAACTCGACAAAAATTTTAGTCTTACTCTTTTCGCCAGTATCTACGTAGTTTGTTAAATCCTTACCGATTAGATCGGGCCTGTATGGGTGCATAATCATTCTTGGGTGCATATCTGTAATCCAGAAGTAATCTTTTCCTTCTGAGCCGTACCTGATATGTTGCAATTCGTTTATTGCTTCCTTCTGCGCTTCTTCTCTTGAGACTTTGCCAAGCTCTTCTTCTTCTATATGTGTGTCGATTGTGCTTGTCGCTGTTTGGATAAGCTCTTTTAGCATTCTCTTTTTGCTCTCCATCATATTGTTACGAAAGATGGGAATGACGAAGATGAAAATGCTTGAGACGAATAGAATAATTGCTATTACCGTTGGTAATACGATGCGTAGATAGAATCTGTTGAGGTGTTTTTTGTTTTCGTTGTGCTGCTGGGCGTAATGTTTGCCTTTGAAGTAATCGGCAAGCTCTACGGTGCTAAAAATATTCTCGCTCTCATGCCTTTCGTCTGATTCATGATATTTCTCTTTGAATGTTCCGTTCTCGAAATCTTCTCTGGTGGGGATGTAGCCATCGTAGTCGTCTCTGATGTGTGACTCTAGAACGTTTCTGATTTGTTGCTTAGTGTATTTAGGCGTAAACTCTCTATATGCATCTTCGAGGGCATCAAGGCTATGTCTGTATTTGCGATGTTTATATGGATTGTATCCGTCTCGTTTGCCAAATTGTAGAAACTGCCTAAGACTTTCGGAATCGAAGAAGCCATCAATCCATTTGTGGATGTCCTCGGCGCGAATGCCGTAGAGCTTTTCTGTATTATCTGCATGTTGCGAGATTTTCATAGAGGTAATAATAACAGTAATTGCCTTTAAAATCTATCGTGATGTTTAAAAAACACCTATCGCTAACATATGATTATTAAAAGAGTTAGCTACGGAATATTCTTGAAGAATCTCTTTTGTTGGCCATGCAACGGCGATATTATCGGATAATAATCTTGAATAGTTGTCTTTGAATTAGTATGATGGCTAACGTTCTTTGACAAGATAATTAGTTACTACAGGTTCTAAAGTCTCTTTGAGATTAAGGAATCAAAAAGGGAACGCGGTGAAAATCCGCGACGGTCGCGCCGCTGTAAGCGCTGAAATTTACCAAGATTTATTGCCACTGTCTTTGTAGGATGGGAAGGTGTCTTGGTTGTTGTGGTTGCTCTGAAGTTTTAGAGATAACTAAGCGTAAGTCAGAAAACCTGCCTGTGGTATATCTGCATGTTGTTCTCGCGATTTGGAACATGGTAGGGTTAAAAGGGTATCATATTGTATTGGGTATTGATTAACACAAGACCGCCGTTTCTATTCGCTAGAGACGGCGGTTTTTTTATGGATTTTAAGGCGTAATCTCGAGTAAGCGTCTTTCAATTACAGAGGGCGGTTTTAATAGATGCCCGTAATATTAAAACAGAACAGGATTAAAAAGAAGATAAGGAGTTTGTTTCGATGAAGAAGATTTTGATTTTAACAATGTGTTTATTGGCCAATGTGGCTTTAGCCTCTGGGGTTAGCTATGTTAGTGATTTTGAGAGTCTTGCCTTTGATGGTTCTAGCGAATACTATAATGGTAGCGACCTTTCTGGGGGATTTGCACAAAACGATGGCTTGGTTTATTTTACCAATAATTACAATTCTACCTATGGTAGTTGGGATGGCTTTGCGTATTCTAAAGTTAGCGATACTGCAACTGCTGGTTGGTCAAATCAGTACGCAGCTTATCCAGGTAGTGGGGCTAATGGCTCTAGTAATTATGGCGTTTTCCACGAGCCTTGGTCTAGTTCGAATGGGATTACTTTCAATGTTGATGCCGCAGTGGCTGGTTTTGATGTTGCAAACACAACATATGCGGCGCTGTCGATGCTAAATGGTGATAGCTTTGCTAAGAAATTTACCCAAGATGATTGGTTCACTCTCACTATAACTGGTTATGATGCCTCTGGTGCGATTGCTAACTCGGTAGTCGTGTATCTTGCCGATGGGACAAATATCCTCTCTGACTGGAAATGGGTGGACTTGACTAGTCTTGGCGCGAATGTACGAAGCCTATCATTTGATCTTAACTCCTCAGATGTTGGCGCATATGGAATGAATACGCCGGCGTATTTTGCTATGGACAATCTTACATTTGTTCCAGAACCGATTAGCCTTGTTTTAATTGGCTTTGGTGCGATGCTAGTGCGTAGAAAGTAAATTCTTTATGGTTGCAGGTTTTTTGGATAGAAGCCTGCAACCAGTTTTATACTGAATCGAGTTTGAAATGCTTAAAGAGAGATTATTCGTAACAATCCTAATTGCTGTGATGTTCAGTGTCTCGTTTGCAGGGATTTATGATGAGATAGGTGTTAGCGGTTACATTGGAAGTGATTTTAAACGAGCAAACCCTTTAACTGATGAAGATGCGATTATTAATCCGATTTTCCGCGGTTGGGCTAGTGGCTATGTGAATTATTTACCGGCTGGTAGCGTTGATGCTGATTGGGTAAATCCCAATAAGGCTCTTGGCGCAGTTACTGGAGATAATGGAGATATTGTTAGTCTTGGAGATCTTAGCCAAGAGCAGATTAACAATTCCGTTATTCCCGGAGAGATTACTCTTGTCTTTGGCGATCCTAATCAGGTAAACGACCCTGATCACATTCGTAATATGAGCGGATGGGATTTTGTTGTTTTTGAGAATGGATTTTCTCCTCCAGATAGCAATGATATATTTGCAGAGCTTGGTTATGTAGAAGTCTCATCGGATGGAGTTCATTTTGCAAGATTCCCTTCTGTTTCACTCACAAAGGAATCGGTTGGCGGATACGGCTCTATCGATTCTAGCAATGTTCATAATCTTGCAGGTAAGCATCCAAACTCTTATGGGGAATGTGTTGGTACTGCGTTTGATTTGAGTGATCTCTTAGATAATGCGGCGGTTGTAAGCGGCGATGTAGATTTAAATGATATCTGTTATGTTAGGATAATAGATATACCTGGTAGCGGCGATTTTTACGATGATGCTGTTTCCAATATTGATCCTAACTCGATTGGTGATTGGAGTAATTATAGCAATAACCATCCAATCTTTGATGCTTGGCAGACTCACGGCTCTGGCGGTTTTGATTTAGAAGCGATTGGAGTCTTAAACGAGCAAGAATATTTAGCGGATATCAATCTTGATGGAATTGTTGATAGTAGTGACCTTGTAGAGTTTTTAGATGCTTGGCTTAGTGAATTTGGCAATAGCAACTGGAATGCTAGATGCGATATTGCTTTGCCTAGGGATTTGAAAGTTGACTATCTTGATTTTGCAGTGTTGAGTAATCAATGGGGTAAGAGCGAGCTTTGGCGATAAAGAAAAAGGTGTCTGACACCTTTAATTTAGGGTTTTTTAATGGTAAGATACGCTGGTAAGGCATTTACACTTATAGAGCTGTTGGTTGTTATTTCAATAATAGCACTCTTGATGGCATTGCTCACGCCTGCGTTGTCAGCAGCAAAGGCGCAGGCTCATTCTGTTGTGTGCAGGAATAATCTGCGCGAGCTTGCTCTAGCGAACCTTCTTTATGCAAATGAGAATAATAACCATTTTGTTGCAGCGGCGAGCGATATGTATGCTACCAATGGGGGGTTGCATCGATGGCATGGGGTGCGCGAGAATACTAATGAACCATTCGATCCAACAAAGGGACCTTTAGCAACCTATCTTGGAGATGGCGATATAAAACAATGCCCTACAATCGTGAGATTTGTTAAGGGGCTATCTTGGGATATAAATTTTGAACAGGGCTGTGGTGGTTATGGATACAATGCTACATTCATTGGTAGTAGATTGTGGCAAAAACGCACATCTAGCTCTTATCGTAATACGACAACAATCTCGGAAGTTGCTAATGCTGCTTCAACATTGATGTTTGCAGATTGTGCGATGGTAAATAAAAAGGGAGCGAATACTTACATTATAGAATATTCGTTTATACAACAACCATTTTTCCTCAATGGTTCAATCGCGCAGCCTTCTTGGGGGTATGCTAGTCCGTCGATACATTTTAGGCATAAATCAAAGGCAAACCTCGCATGGGTTGACGGGCATGTTGATTCGCAGGTTAGAGCAAAATTTGATGGTAAGAATGTTTATGGAGTTAAATCAAGCGACTTTGATATTGGCTGGTTGAACCCACTTGATAACAGTCTTTATGATTTAAAGTAGGCAACTACCACAATCAGTCTTTGCTCAGTACAGAAGCTAGGCTTGCGTCCTTCAGAGCTATAAAGAAACTATAAAAGCCAGATATTCCGGAACGAATGTTTTATAATCGTTCTGACATGCTTGACCACAGTGGGCTGGCATAAAATTTATTACACTAAATTTATTAAAGGAGTATCCGGCTATGTGCTGGGTTTCAATAATTTCCTGATACTCATTTCGTTATCACCTTCGCTTGGGGCTTATGGCGTACCCAAAGCCTGCTATGGGAAACCCTAGCAAGCCTAGCAAACCAATTTTCCATCCGGCGAGTAGAAAAGTTGCAATCAATGCAGTCCAACAAACTGTTCCAAGTATAATCTCAATTTTCCCGCTGAGAGATCCATTGAGTCCCATGTTGATTCCAGAGATGAAAAATATGATAAATGTAACAATTAACATGTAGTGTATATGCCATCCTCCGAGCAAGTATTTCCAGAGTGGTGTCGCAGGCCCGCTTGGATCCGCTGCGTCAAGAATCTCCATCTGGAAGAACCATGCGGAGACGCACGCGACTACGACATACACGTATGTCGACACGTAGTACAGTGTTTTTTGAATTGGCTCACGAGCGAGTGCTTCAAACTTCGGTTCTTGCATGGCAGCAAGGCTGTGCTTGTTGAGGGCGAGCCAAAGTAAGAAGAGAAGGTATGGCAAGTAGTGTAGCCAAGCCATGAAGATTCCGGCAAGGACGGCAACGATGAGGAGCACAGGGAGCTTTGTCCAGCGATTGCCTGTGATGGCATGGACCACAGGGGGAATGATGAAGTGAAAGATCACGATGATTACGATGCTCTTGAGTACCCACGCACCAGTTGCGAGTAGCATAGTCGTTTCCTTTCTATCAGACAGAACAAATTGTCAGTTCGTTTCTTTATATCTCATTTGATGCGTCTCTTATCGTGGGCAAAGCTAGTCCGTAATTATACTTAAATTCTAGAAAAATAGTACAATAATATAATGCGTAAATTTAAGAAAGAATCTTTCGTGCTTTTGTTTTAATCTTTTCGACATCGGGATCACTTGCGCACCGCGTTAAGCGAAAGATGTTTATTTGTAATGATTGGTTGATACTTGAGAGAAACGGTCAAAAGTTGGCGATAGACTCACCAATCTCTCCTATTCCAGGATGCTTTTATAACAGAAAAGAAAAAAAGATTTATATTCCTTCAGAGCTATTGCCGCATATAAACTTATCTATCCAAATCTAGATATACCAGCAACTTCTATTATGAAACCAAGCATTGAGTAATGGTAACTGGGTCTATTTTGGAAAAGATTTAAAAGAAGTAGACATCTCTAGCATCAGCATGTTAGCTTTTAAAACTATCTTAGTAGCCAGTTCTTTTTTATGCCGATAAACTTTCTTAATGCCTTCTGGTCGCGTGCTTGGATAGCGAAGTTCATGGTGATAATTTGGAAGAGATTGAAGGCAATTTTGTCTTCGCTAGGCAGATTGTGCTTTGACATTACGTCAAAATAGTTACTACAGATTTCTTGAAACACCTCCGAGCAGTCCCGTCGCCAGAAATCTTGTTGATAGCCAGCTTCGTTGTATATCTCTGCGAGCCCTTCAATGGCTACTTTTTCTTCATCTGTGAGAGCTTCAACAGCACCTAATATTGCGAGTTCAAGTTGTGAGCCAATCTTGCGTATGTGTTGTTGGACTAGATGTCGATACTCCGCTCCCTTGAATTGTTCCTCAAGCTGAGTCAGATCGACATTTCTGATTTGGTCTCTTAATTCTTGGTTCATGCCTTTTTGAAGTCCATTGCTACTAACAAGTTATCGGTTAGTTTCCTTATTCGCATTTGATGCGTCCTTTATCATCATTTATTAGGACAGCTACCTTTCTTGTTTGTTTCTTTAGTGTCAATAGACACTCCCCAACAAATCCCAAAGCCCATCGCCAACTTCATTGCCTTCATACTCTCCATGGTAAAATGGGGTTTTACTGTTTCGCTGTTACTGGATCAGCTTTTGGGCTTAGGTTGTGTTGTTTTACCTTTGCGTATAGAGTTGCTCTGGTGATACCTAGCATAGATGCGGCCTTTGTTTTTTGCCAGCCGGCGGCTTCTAACGCTCTAGCTATCATTTCACGTTCTGCGGATTCGAGTGAGAAATCGTCTATTGCTTTGCCTACGTTAACCTTGGCGTCATCCAATATTGATTCCGGATTGAGCATTAAGTTGCTTAGCCCAACCTTGTCTGAGTTTTCAAGTAGGATTGCGCGGTCCACTACATTCTTGAGTTCACGTACATTTCCGGGCCAATTGTGCTTCTTGATGGCTTCCATTGCCAGTGCCGTAAAGCCCTTGATTTTTCCACGTTTCTCAGGGCAGATATTTGAAGTTTGCAGGAAGAAGTTTGCAAGTGTTTCTATGTCTTCTCGCCTATCTTCTGCCCTTAGAGGAGATAGTGTTATTGGGCATACGCTTAATCTGTAGTAGAGGTCGCGTCTGAATTTGTTTTCTTGAACATCTTTGATTAAGTTTCGATTGCTTGAGGCAATTATGGTTGCTTTGCATCGCAGGGTCTTTGTTCCGCCGACTTTGCGGAAGGTCTTTTCTTGAATAACTCTAAGGAGCTTTGCCTGTAAATCAAGAGGCATCTCGCTTATCTCGTCTAGAAAGATACTGCCGTCTTTGGCTAGTTCTAGAAGTCCTGTCTTTTCACTTTCGGCACTTGTGAATGAGCCTTTGGCATGACCAAAGAGTTCACTTTCGAGTAGGTTTGCAGTTAGTGCTGCGCAGTTTACTTCGATAAATGGCTTGCTGGCACCGTGTCTTATCTGATGTAGAGCTTTTGCTGCTAGTTCTTTGCCAGTCCCAGTTTCACCAATAATTAAGACAGGATTGCAATTGCTCTTTGCAACAACGTTAATCAGTTGCAATGCGCGTTGATTGGCTTTGCTTTTACCAACAATCTCTACATTTGCTGGGCAATTCTCACAGAAGAAATCGTTTGTGTCGTCATTGCAACGTTTGATTTTAGCAATTATTGATTCGAGTCTTTCGTAAACGTCTTCATTGCCAAAGCCATAAGTTCCCATAGAGATTGTGTTTCCAGATGCCATATCGTAGCTGTCGCTAGCTGTAACGACAGGGGTGTTTATGTTGTTGTCCTTAGTCCATTCGAGGAAGTCGCGAACATTGCTAGTTGCCACAGTTGAATCAAGAATTATCAAATCTGGCGCAATAGACTCGGTCAGTTCAGCCAAATCGTTAATGCAATCTGCGCTAAAAACCTGCTCAGCGTGCTTTTGCACTATCTCTTGAAGTTGGGTATCTCTACCAGCCAGTAAAATTCTGGACAAGGTCATATGTTCTCTCTTTTTCGCTAAAGGCATTGTTCAACTTATGATGACTATTCTGGCGACTGATGACTCTTACGAGCCATCTTATCTAACCAATATATTTCTAAATTTATATACAATGAGTACAAGGTTTATTTCGGTTATGTTTTTATTGGACTTTAAAATTTATAGGACTTTGACTGGGATTTTATGAAATTTCATTCAATACGGTAGGTATAGTCCTTTTGGCGCAGGTAGCAATAGGGTGATTTTTCCCAAATATGGGGAAAAATTTGCCGCTTGGATATGGTTATTAAACATTTGCTAGTTTGCTGTTGAATGATTATTAATTTGCGCAAGTCATTTATTTCTAATATGTTACACGAATGCTATGAGGGAGATTTTTTTAGTTGGTACAACCTTTGCATACAGATGGTGCGGCTAATAGTTTCTAATTTTAGAGAGAATCGTTATGGAAATATCATCAGCGTCAAAACAAAGAATAGATTATATGAAGCTTCTGGTTACTCAAATGCAGAACCAGAACCCTCTTGAGCCGGTGGATAATAAAGATATGGCGGCTCAACTTGCGCAGTTTAGTCAACTCGAAGAGACAGAGAAGATGACCTCTAGTTTGAGTGCGATTAACACTAATTTTTCGCAGCTATTGCGAAGTTCTCAGCTTGAATATGCTAGTGGGCTCTTGGGCAACAGGATATCCTTCGAGAAAGAGGGCACTACGATAGTTGGTGAGGTCGTTGAGGCAAACAAGACTGATGATGGAGTAGTGCTTACCACGAGCGTTCAATACAATGATGAGAATGGTAATCCTGTCCAGTCTTATGTTGAGGTAAATCTTGATGATGTTAAGAGTGTGATTAAAGGGCAGATGTAAGAGAAATATAAGCTAAGTTGTTTTAGTTTGTACTAATCAAAGGAGAAAATAAATGAGTTATGCTCTATCTTCAGGCGTAACAGGATTGCAGGCACACCAAAAAATGCTTGATGTTGCCGGTAACAATCTAGCGAATGTGAACACTATTGGTTTTAAGGGAAGTAATGTAACTTTTTCTGATACCTTGAGTCAAACACTTAGAAATGCTTCGGGGCCAAGTGGGGACCTTGGTGGTGTTAACCCGCAACAGATGGGTAGTGGTGTTCAGATTGCCAATATTGTTAAGAATATGACTCAGGGCAGCATTACCGCTACTGGTCAAGACCTTGATATGGCTATTAGCGGTGCTGGTTTCTTCTGTTTGTCTAATGGCGATGTTCCAGTATATTCTAGAGCTGGCGCTTTCGCTGTTGATGCAAATAACTATCTCGTTGATCCAGCTACTGGATTTAGAGTTCAAAGGATTGGCAGTACTGGCGAGGTAGAAGGGTTCCAGACGGTTGGAGATGACGATATAAATATTCCATACAATGTCGCTATTCCTCCAGAGCCTACTACTGAAATTGCGGTGAGTGGTAACTTGCGTGCTGAGGGTAGCTCAACTGAAGATACTGCATCGAAACTCAAGATGCGTATGGGAGACCCGTTTACCATAGGCGGTATTACACCTGCTGAGACAACGACTTTGATTCAAGACCTTGATCAATTTAGTGGCGCTTGGAGTGGAACGGAGACTCTAAACTTTACTGGCGCAGCGGCAGATGGAACCACTTATAGTTGGTCTATGGCGGTTGATGCGACAACAACAGTTGGCGACGTTATAAATGCAATAAATTCTAATGCTTCTTTCTCAGCAGATATGAATGCCTATCTTCAAAATGGTGAGATTTTTGTTGAGGCCAATAATGCTGGGTATAACAAATGCGATTTTTCGATGTCTTTTACTGCTGGCGGTGCAGATTTGGCGTTAGATAGCTATTTTAGAATTGATGTTCCGGCCGGCAATGATGTTGCGCTAACAACAACTACTATATTTGACTCTCAGGGTGGTGAGCATACTCTTTCTCTAGCGTTTGTAAGAACAGATACTCCGCAAAAATGGGATATGATTATCAAGAGTGTTAGTGGAGATGTAAATGCGCTAACTGATAGAAGGATTAATGGAATTGGTTTTACAACTATCGGAGAGTTCGATGGTTTAGATGGTAGTGACACAGGAGGTTCTACCTTCCAGATTGACTTTAAGCACGACCCTGGAATATCACAGGTTATTAATGTGAACCTTGGTGTTAAGGGGCAGCTGACAGGTATTACTCAGTTTGCAACTGCTGGCGTTGAATCAACTGCTGTTGCTGAGAAGAAGAATGGTTATGAGGCAGGTATGCTATCGAGCGTAACTGTGGACACGTCGGGAATGTTGGTTGGTCACTTTACAAATGGTGAGCTAAAGGATATCGCTGCTCTTAAGATGGCAGTGTTCCAAAACCCAATGGGTCTAGAATCTGTAGGAAATAACTATTTCGTCGAGACTGCTAACTCTGGTGTTGCGATGGAAACAACAGCTATGAGTAATGGCGCAGGCAAGATTCAGAACCGTTCTCTTGAAAATTCAAATGTTGATACTGCAATCGAGTTTGTTCGGTTGATGGAAGCACAGAATGGTTTTCAGGCGAATTCAAGGACCATTCAGATTGCCAATGAAGTTTTAAAAGAATTGACCAATATCATTAGATAGTATCGCCACATAATTATAGCTGAGACGAGCAGATATGATAGGAATCGCTGAGACAACTTGTTTTGTTGCGGTATTGACGATGCAACAAAAACTCATGGCCTTAAAGAATATGGGGCATGAGCGTACTATCTTTACGGATAAGTGGTTTATTTTTTCGTCTCTGTTGTTGGTGGCAATTTTAGTGATTCTCTTGGTTGTTCTTAGGCACATAAACGATAAGAAGACGCAAGAGAGAGATCAACAGCGATTTCTTGAATTGGCTGATTTGCGATGCCTTGCTCGTGATGAAATCAAGATATTGGTTGAGATAGCAAAGAGAAGTGGTCTTAAGTCTCCAACATCTATATTTACTGTTCCTAAAGGTTTTGATGAGGGTTGTACAGCGATAATGCAGGAGCTCTTTGCTAACGAGCATGATCTTGTGGAACGCAAAAAGATATTTGAAAAGATTATAGAGATAAAATACAAGTTAGGTTTTGCTGATTCTAGAAAGTCAACTGTCAATACGTCTTCTACAAAATGGCTCTCAAGCAGACAGATTCCTGTTGGTAAGAGGGTGTTTTTGTGTCCGTTAAATTCCTTGGATCAAGAGGATATAGAAGCAACGGTTATGCATACTGATGAGATAACCTTAGTCCTTGAGATATCTAGAGCGGTAGTAACTTCACCGGGTGATTCTTGGCGCATTCGTTACAATATGGGTGCATCGGTGTGGCAGTTCAATGCAGTAGTTATGAATAACGAAGATAACGAGTTGACATTCAGCCACACAGACAACGTGCGTTTTGTCAATCGTAGGCGTTTCTTACGTGTAAAGACAGACTATCCAGCATTGATAGCTGAATTTGGTCCGATGGCTACTACTGAGAGGGATGATGATAGCAACCGTGAGATATATCCAGAGTTTATTGATGCTAGAGTTGTTGAGCTCTCTGGGCCTAGTTTGAAGATAAAGTCTAATGTTGAGTTAGATATTTCAGAGAGGATACTGGTTATCTTCCAAATAGATGATGTTACAACTATACAGGATATTGGTGAAGTCCGTGGTTGTGATTTGGCAGATGAAGATGTGTATTTGTTAGTCGAATTGGTCGGACTCAACGAGTCCACGATTACTAGATTAATCAAGGAAACTAACACTATAGCAATTAGAAATGGTCTAGGAGATTCTATTAAAGACCAAGATGTAACTATGGGAGCTGTTTGATATGAGAATTAGTTCATCAGTGTCTTCGAGTATTGGTTCTCTGCAAAGAGAGTATGAGACAATCGCAAATAACCTCGCCAATGTAAGTAGCAATGGTTATAAGAGGGTTGTTAATAGCTTTAGTAAAAAGCTCTCTGAGTTGCAAGGAGATGATCCAACTCCTGAGGCTTCTGGTTCGATTAAAAGCAAAACAATGATAGATTATTCTCAAGGAGACTTGGTTGAGACGGGGCGTAAGCTTGATGTTACAATCTGCGGAAGTGGCTTCTTTGTGCTAGAGACAAAAAATGGCCCAGTCTATTCACGTAATGGCCATTTCAATTTAAACTCGACTGGTCAGTTAGTTGATTCTGCTGGTCGCCTTGTTGCAGGTGTTAGTGGTCCTATTGTCATACCTAAAGACGTTCCGCTCTCAGATATTAGTATATCTAATGATGGTAACGTTAATGTTGACGGCGATAACTTTGGTAAGATTAAGGTTGTAGATTTTCCCAATAACTATCAAAACCTAAGGCCTGCAGGAAGCGGAACCTTTACTATCGATAAGAAAATATATCCAACAACAATTCAGACGCCTCTGGTTAAGCAGGGCTTTAGAGAAGCATCTAATGTTAATATCACAGAAGAATTAGTTGCAATGCTAGACGTAACTAGAATGTACGAAGCAAATATGAAAGTACTGACAAAACAGAACGAAGATGACAGACTGATTTTAAGTGTTGCAATGGGATAAAGCAAAGAAGGAATTAATTAAGGCAGCTAATTTCAATAGGATTAACAAATCCTTTGTTTAGGAGAATGAAATGTTAAGAGCGTTTTCAACATCGGCAACTGGTATGGCAGCGCAGCAGACAATGGTTGATACCATTGCCAATAATCTTGCGAACATTAATACTAACGGTTTTAAAAAGACTCAGGTTAATTTTGAAGATCTTCTGTATTATAAAATGCAAGCTGCTGGTCGAGAAGCGACTGATGGAGTTGTCGCTCCCGGTAGTGTTGAGATAGGTAGTGGTGTTCGTCAGGCCTCTACTACTAGGGTGTTTACTCCTGGTGAGATAACTGCAACCGAAAGGGCACTAGACGTTGCAATTCAGGGCGATGGATTCCTTATGGTTTCTAAGCCAGATGGAACTACTGCTTACACTAGAGATGGTTCTTTGATGAGAGATGCGAACGGAGTTTTGGTGACTTCTAATGGCTACATACTTGAGCCACAGATTACTATTCCATCAGATGCAACGAATATAAATATTGCTATTGATGGAACGGTTACGGTTATAACTCCTAGTGGTACTTCATCTATCGGCCAAATTCAGTTAGCAAAGTTTGTCAATCCAGAAGGACTCTCGAGCGAGGGTGGAAATCTGTACGCGGAGACCGAAGCTAGTGGAACGCCAACAATCTCTAATCCAGGAGAGGGTGGAACAGGTCAACTTCTTGGTGGACATCTAGAAAAGAGTAACGTACAGATGGTTACGGAGCTGGTTAATCTCATAACTGCGCAGAGGGCTTATGAGGTAAATTCAAAGGCTATCAAAACTGGTGATGCAATGCTTCAGACAGCTAATCAATTGGTGAGGTAAAGTGAATAGAATTTCTAAAATATTATTGGTGGTATTCATTTGTTCTGTATCTCTGGCAGCTTCAGATGATGCTCTTGAGATATATCTGTTGAGAGATACTGTTGTTGATGCTCAGGAGATTCATCTCTCTGATGTCTCTGTGTTGCACGGTTCAAAGCAGATGATTGAACAAGCAGGTAAGCTCGTACTTGGGAAGTTAGTTCGCCCAGGTCAGGATATGGTTCTTGACAGAGAAACTATATATGCACGTTTAGCTTCTATTGGGATTGATAGTTCAAATGTGAAGTTCCTAGGGGCAATGAATGCTAGAGTGTGTAGGTCTGAGGTTGTTATCTCTACTAGTGAGATTGTTGAATATGCAAAAAAAGCAATAGCTGAATATCTCAAGGAAAATGATATTGCTCAGGCAATAGCTTCGTCTAGACCGTCAAAGGTTGTTGTTAATGGGGACAAGAATGGGCTTAAGGTAGTTTCTATCATAGAGAGTTCTGGGGTAAGATACGTAACTGTAAGGGTTGATTTTACAATCAATAATGAAACGGTTGATTCTCGCAAGGTGAGATTTAAATTTAAATATAACGCTAATGTTGCTGTTGCCACTCATAACATTGATGCAGGTTCATTGATAAGTGAGAAAGATTTTAGGATGAAAAAGACACTGTCCAATTCACCTTCTAACTTTACCGTCTCTCCTGAGGGTAAGGTTGCTAAGTGTAGAATTGCGGCAGGAAGAGAAATGAAGTCTCAGATGTTGGCTAATGCGCAACAGGCTGTAGTTGTCAAAAAAAATCAGATGGTTGAGATTCGCTATGAAACCAAAGTGCTTTTTGTTAGTGCATTGGGAGAGGCTCTTAGTGACGGAAGAGCCGGCGAGATTATAAAGGTTGCAAATGTAAAGATGGACGACCGTGGTCGCTCAATAAAGGGCAGGGTAATCGCTGCAAGAGTCTTAAGTGACGGTTGTGTCGTTCCTGCTTATTAATGGAGATTAAAGCAATGAGAAGAAACTGTATATTGCTGTTGGTTCTTGCTGTTATTGTTGCCAATGTGAGTGCTGGTTCAATTTACGCTAAGAGACACAGAGAGACTCATGCTATTTATTCTGATGATACGGCAAGGCATGTTGGTGATTTGATAACAATAATCATTAATGAAGATAGTAAAGCTGATAATACTGTTGAGAGAACACTTGAAAATAGCAATAACAGAAGCAATTCTTTCAACGGTGATTTGGGCGTGAATTTCATACCGGACTTGCCAGGCTTTACTATGTCTCAAAAGGGAGAGCGTAAGTTTGACGGTAAGAGTGAATACGATGATCAGAGAAAATACACTGATAGGGTAACTGTTGTTGTTCAGGATGTTCATCCAAATGGGGATCTTGTTGTATTAGGATATAGAGAGCGTAATATTGCCGGTGATAAGCATACTATACAAATAAGTGGAATAATTAGACCATCGGATGTTGCGTTTGATAATACTATAGGAAGTCAAAAGGTTGCAAATTTTAAGCTTGTAACTATTAGCGATGGTGTATCAGAAGATTACAATAAGCCTGGTTGGTTCGCTCAAATACTTGATATGTTCTGGCCATTCTAGTTTTGGAGAAAAAATGTTTAATCGCTTTATATCTGTTCTTATTCTCTGCTGTTTAATGACAGCAGCTGCTATGGCTACAAGAATAAAGGATATTGTTAGCGTCCAAGGTGTGCGTTCTAACCCATTAAGTGGCTTTGGGCTTGTTGTTGGGCTTACTCCTGGAGATGGTGATAGTGTTGAGAGTGCAAAGAAAATGCTTTCGAATCTTCTCAAGCATGATGAATTGAATTTTTCACCTGAAGATTTCTCAAGCGACTCTGTAGCAGTTGTTGCAGTTACTGCATCACTTGGTCCGTTTGATAGAACTGGAGCCAAGCTTGATGTTTCCGTTTCAACAATTGGCGATGCAAAGAGTTTGCAGGGTGGGCTCTTGCTTGCTACAGAGCTTAAAGGTCTCGATGGAGAAGTCTATGCGGTTGCTTCTGGGTCAGTATCCATTGGAGGTTGGAGTGTTACTGGTAAGGCTGCAAATGTTAGCAAAAACCATCAAACTGTCGGTAGAATTCCAGACGGAGCGTATGTTGAGCGGTCAGAATTAGCTGATTTTATACAGGTTTACGGCAATCAGAGATATGTTACTCTCAATTTAAGAAATAATGACTTTTCAACCGCTCAGAGAATCTACGAAGCGATAAACAATCTCTATCCAGGAAATGTAAATGTATTAGATGCTGGTGCGATTAAGATTCGAATTCCTGAGCAGATTAGAAATGATCAGGTTGTAGGGTTTATTGACCAAATCACAAAGATAGATGTAGATGTTGATACGCCAGCGGTGGTGATAATCAATGAAAGAACAGGCACTATTGTCGTTGGAGAGAATGTTGGAATATCGCGAGTAGCAATTGCTCAGGGCAGTCTTGTTGTTAGGGTGAAAGAAACTCAAAATGTCTCACAGCCAACTGCGAACTTTAGTGATGCTGGAGAGACTAAAGTCGTAAATGATACTAGTATAAACGTAGAAGAGGAGAATGCGCATTTGATACCAGTTGATGCCGTTGTTACTGTTGCTCAGTTGGCGAATGCTCTTAATTCTATAGGTGCTACTCCGAGAGATTTAATAGCGATATTTAATGCTTTAAAAGAAGCTGGAGCCCTACAAGCACGGCTTGAGATAATGTAATTTAGAAGGTGATATGAACACTGCTATTGACAATATTTCAGATTTGATACCGGTCCCAGATGAGACTAAAAAAAAGAATCTAGAGGATAAGGCAAAGCATGAGTTTGCGCAGCAATTTGAGGCGTTGTTTCTTAATAAACTCTTAGATTCGATGCAGGATACAGTGTTAGATTCTGGGTTTGGTAGTGATGTTGCTTCAGGGCAAGTTAAAGGGCTTTTTACTATGTTCTTGTCTCAGGCTGTGGCAAAAGAAGGTGGTGTTGGCCTAGCAGATGAAATCTACAATTCAATGAGTAGAGATGAAAATAGTGATTCGATTATAGATCGGAAAGTATAAGATGAAAGATGTAATAGCGATATTAACAGATAAATTTCTTGAAGTTATTGATTCTGATATTACTCATCTTGAGATGACTAAGAGCGCTCTTGATAGTTTAAAAGCTTCAGTGATTAAACGTGATGAGGAGCAACTCAAGAAGATTCTTGCAATAGTAGAGAATGCATTGAGTGCATATTCTAATGTTGAGAACCAAAGGGAAGTTATAAGAAGAGAGCTTGCAAAGTGTATAAAGTGTGAGCTTGATGATATGACTATGACTAAATTAAAAGATTATGTCTCACCTGAACAGGCTCAAAGGGTGACACAGAAGCAGAACGTTCTGAGGTCTCTTGTTGAAGATATCAAGAAGGAGCATATGGTAACAGTTATGTTCCTTCAAGAATGCACTCGCTTGAACAATAAGATGCTTGCAGGAATACTCGGAGACAAGAAGGAATTTACCTACAATAGCAATGGACATGGGCATTGGAGGAATGTTACTACATCGTCGTCGTTAGTTAATCTAAGATTTTAGTTATGTAGTTAAACTGTTTTTTTGTCTGTTTGTTTTGTGTTAAAGGGTTTGTATGAGCGGTTATGACATAGGTATCTCAGGTATGATTACCTCGCAGAAGGCCATAGACGTTATTGGTAACAATATGGCTAATGCTGGAACTGAGAGCTATCATAGACAAAAAGTGAATATTTCACCAGCAATAGAGACTTACTATGGGGACACCCTCATAGGTCAGGGCTCTTACGTCAATGATGTTAAGAGAATGTATTCTCATATGCTTGAGAAGGAGATAACCGTTCAGAATGCATCGCTATCAATGACCGATCGCAAACTCGATACTCTTACGATAATAGAAAACTCTTTTGGTGAGATTGTCTCTAAGGGACTCAGCTCCGCTATGGATGCCTATTTTGAGTCTATGCATGAGATGGCTACAGACCCAAGCAATGCTGTGTTGCAAAATAAAGTTATCCGCGCAGCAGAAGGGTTGACTTATGAGTTTAGACGTATGGGTTCTTTTCTCGGTGGCGTTAATGACGATTTAGATTTAGAGGCAAAGAATATTGGTCAACAGATTAATGATATTGGTGATCAAATTGCCCGCCTGAATGAAGATATCTCAATACAGGAGATGCGCGGAGGTACTGCATCGAATATGAGAGATGATAGGGATGCTCTCGTTAATAAGTTAGCAGAGTTGACTGATGTTAGGGTTAGGGAAGATAGTGGCATGTACAATGTTATTGCAGGCCAGATTCCTCTCGTCGTTGGCACTATGACAATGCCCGTGAAGGTTGGTTTGTTTAATAACAACGATAAACTTGAGTTAGGTATGTCTGCTAGGGATTCAGATAGTTATGCAACTTCTCTTAGTGGAGGAAAACTTGGAGCTCTGTTTGAACTGCGTAACGATCTAGTTCCTGACTACCTTAACACTCTAAATACTTTGGCAAATACAATAGCACGCGAAACTAATAAACTCCATATTCAGGGTGTGGGCTCTAGCGGTTCATTTAAGAGCCTCTCTGGTTGGGTTATGACAACTCAAGATTTAAGTGAAATGGATCCGCCAGTTGTGGATGGTAAGATATATGTGAGAGTAATAGATTCAAGTGGCGATGTTGTTAGACATGAGATTGATGTAGATGCCACAAGTGACACACTTACAGATATAGCTAATAAATTCAATGCTATCGCTGGTTTTAGCGGTTGTGGAGTTGTCGGTGCACAGCTTGTAATTCAGGCGGATTCAGGCTATTCGTTTGATTTCCAAGGAGGTATCCCGCCAGCAGTAACTCCAGGTGGTGTTCCTATTGGTTCGTCTATACCAAAACTTAGTGGTGTTTATACTGGTAAGGAAAACCAAACTTACACCTGTACTATAAGTGGTACCGGCAATATTGGTCTTCCGGGAGGTCCCCATGTTACTGTGACCAATGGTAGCGGTCAGGTTGTGGCGAATTTTGATCTTGGCGTAGGCTATGAAGCAGGTGATGAACTTTATATTGATAACGGTATATCTTTGTCGTTTAGTCCTGGAGATCTTAATGACTCAACGACATTTACTTTCGAAACTTTAGCGAGCTCTGATACATCTGGACTTCTCGCAGCTACTGGAGTTAACTGTCTTTTTGCTGGTAACACAGCAGCAACGATGAGTGTTGTTGAAGAAATCGTAGATGACCCAGGACGCTTAGCTGTTACTGGTGGTGGTTACGACGAGAACGGTTCGATAATTCTTGCAATGGCCAATGTCGGAGATACGACATTTTCGTCTACGGAAGATTTGACTCCAGAACAATTCTATCAGAATCTAACTGCCAATATTGGTCAGGAAGTAGCTACTGCAAAGACTAAGCTAGACAATACTAACAACATAATGAAGCACCTAATGCAACAGCAGAGTGATGTGAGCGGCGTTGATATAAATACCGAAGCGACGCAGCTTATGGTGTTTGAGAGAATGTTTCAAGCGATGAGTAAGTTTCTATCAAGTGTAGATAAAACATTAGACACACTGATGAATATCATATGATAATGAACGGATAGGAAATGAGTAGTAGTATAAATTCTGTGTATAACAATACGATATGGGCTCTCTCGAACCATTCAAATCGTTTGAAGGAGCTTCAGGAGCAGGCATCGACGGGTTTGAAAGTTAATCGACCAAGTGATGCGCCTTCTTCTGCGAACAGGATTTTAAATATTAAATCTGAGTTGCGCAGTATGGATACAGAGCTCTCTAGTATTGGTGAAATTACTTCAAGGTTAGAGATGTCTTCATCTGTTATACAGAATATGACATCCCAAATGGGCGGTCTTCGCGCTAGGATTACTAGTGTACTCTCAGGTCTTCAGGCTGGTACTACTGCTGCTTCAACGCGTCAAGCTGTTGGTGATGAATTTAACGATATGATAGAGCAGTATCTCTCGTTAGCTAATTCTTCGAAGGCTGGTCAATATCTCTTTGGTGGTGCAGCGAGTAGCAAGCCTCCTTATGTTGTCGAACGTGATATTCATGGAGATGTTACTTCAGTTAAATATGTTGGTAGTCATGACGAGAGGAAGGTAAAGGTGGCAGCAGGTGTTGAGATGCCGTCTTGTTTGGTAGGAGACGATATCTTTAAATTTGACTCTAGAGAAACGCCAAGTTTTCTTGGCACAACAGGTGCTGTTCCGGGTACGGGTACTTCAACGATTAGAGGCTCAAAATGGTTAGAGGTTACATCCTCCGGTGGTGGTTGGGATCTCTCCATCGATGATGGTTTAAGTAGCGTGCATGTTCCACCAGCAGGGCCAAATACGATGGTAACAGACTCCAAAACAGGCGAAGTCCTTTATGTCGATACTACTGGGATAAGTTCTGCGGGTCTTGAAGCAATAACCGTAAAGGGGACTTATGATGTTTTCAATGCCTTGATAGCGACAAGGGATCTTTTGCGTGGCACGAAACCAATAAGCGATGATGATTACAGGGCGCTACTTAAACAGGCATCGGCAAATCTTGACGAGGTTGACCATGGCCTGACTCGCGCATTTACTTCGATAGGAGGTCGTCTTGAGGCCCTTAGCAATCTTAAGGACAGTATTGAAGATGTTCAGGTGAGTGTAGAGGGTGAGAGGAGTAGATTACAAGATGCAGATATTGCGCAAATCTCAGTAGATATAGCTGAGAGAACAACTTTATATCAGATGTCAATGAGTGTTGCGGCTAAAGTGTTTAGTCTATCAATACTGGATTATATATAGGATTGCTATGCATATGGATAAAGCACAACTAGAAGATGGCGTGGTTAATATTGCAGATTACCTTGATTTAGCGAATTATTACCTCGCATTAGACGAGTTTGAAAATGCAAGAGAGTTTTTTGATAGAGCTTCTAAGATAGACCCAGACAATCCAGAGCCCTATATAGGAACTGGTTTAATTGCAATGGCGCAGGGTGATGACGAGAGTGCGATGGCAGCGCTTGTTTTGTCTGTTAAGCTTGGCCAAGACAATAGCAAAGCGCATGCATCTTTGGCGTCTCTGTATCAAAAGCTTGGAGAATTTGAGAATTCATTCACCTGTTATCTAAAATCTCTTGAACTAGACTGTGATAACATGGCGGCATTGCTTGGGTTGTTTCAAGTGTCTGCGCAGATGGGTAGTTTCTCTAAAATGATTTACTATCTAGAACAGTACTTGATGAAACATCCAGACGATTTAT
This sequence comes from Phycisphaerae bacterium, assembly GCA_027078365.1. Taxonomy (GTDB): domain Bacteria; phylum Planctomycetota; class Phycisphaerae; order Sedimentisphaerales; family Sedimentisphaeraceae; genus S145-28. Next base: position 30,168 of record JALWYQ010000043.1, on the reverse strand, counting down.
CGGTTCTGTTTTGTCTCTCTAACCTTTATATCAAAGAGAATAAACTTGATCTTGCAAAGGATATTCTTGTGGAGTTGATTTCGTTAGACGCAAATCATAAAGATGCTCTAGAGTTGCTAGAAGAAGTAGATAATATGATAGCCCAAGATGAGATAAAAGTTGCCTAATGGATAACAATATACAAGATTTGAATGACAATGAACTTATCTCAGAGCTGCGCAACGCTCTTGCTGCGCAGATTTCTTATTTACAAAATGATGATATTGACCAGAGTCAAAGCTGTGGTGAATATATTGCTGAATTGAGCTTAACAGTATCTTCTAGGCGTATTTTTGAGGACCGTAAGTTTGAGCAAGAGAAAAAAGATATAGAAAAGCTCTTCGAGAGGCTGTCTATGATATTGGCATGCCAGAAAGATTTATTATCGCAGCAGATAGAAAAACTCTCTGTTGGTCGCATGGTGGTATCTGCTTATAAAAACGGTACTCAAGCCAAAAGATAGATGCCTTGTGTTAATATTGTTAATAAGGCCACGTTTCTGGTCGATATAGGCAATAACGATATAGTGAAAGACTAAATTTCGGGTTTATAACCGAGAGGGATTTATAATGGAATTATCTGGATTAGCGACAGGACTTGATACTGGCAAGATTGTTCAACAACTTGTTGCAATTGAAGGTCGCCGTAAAGATAATCTTGAGACAAAAAAGACAGATAAAGAGAATATCTCTAAGATTTGGGATAAGATAGAGAGCAACCTTTCAGATCTCAATAATGCAGTGGATTCACTGGCGACCAAAGATATTGAGAGTTTCAAATCTAGTGTTAGCAATGAAGACGCCCTTGGTGTTACAATCTCAGACTCTGCTCAAGAGGGGTCTTATTCTATTGAAATAGGTAAGCTTGCGACAAGCGAGAGGATTGTGCATGGTGGTAGTTTTATGTATTCTACCGACTATGTAAGTGAGGGTAATTTCATATATACTTACGACAATAAAGAGGTTGAGATTGCAGTTGGAGCCAATACTACTTTAGAAGACCTTGTAAACCTCATTAATAACTCTTCTGACAATCCAGGCGTTAGGGCATCGTTGCTCAGCTTTGACGATGGTACCGGTAGAGAGCATTTAGTCCTCAGCGGTACTGATAGTGGAAGTGATTATACAATAAAGGTAAACGATTCTAACAGTCAGGCCTTGGAGTCTCAAAAATACGAATACACAGATGCATCAAGCGGTGAAACAGTGACCGCAGATGCAGATACTAAGCTGAGCCAGCTCAGTGATTTTGATGGTCTTGTTGGAACAACTTTGACTATTACCGCTACTGACAACAGTGGTGCATCAATGAATGTTGATTTTGATATCACCGAACTTTCTACGCTTGGACAGTTAGTTGATGCTATGCAGAGGGGATTTGGTTCTGCTGCTGGTGTTAGCTTGGAAGATGGTGTAATTCACGTTCTCGATAAAGTTAACGGCTCTAGTTCACTCTCTGTTAGTTATGTGAATGATTCGTCTGAAACGGTTGATTTCTCCGTTGCAACTACTGGCGGTTCAACTGTATCAGGCATGAGTGAGTTTACAGACCCATCCGCCTTCACCGTTGCTCAGGCGGCGAGTGACTCACAGATTAGGATAGACGGTTTTCCTAACGGTGATTGGATTACGAATAGCTCTAATACTATCGATAACGTTATTGAGGGGGTTACTCTAGACTTGACTCAAGTTACAGATCCAGGAGAAACTGTAACCTTAAATATATCACGCGATAGAAGCAAGCTCAAAGAAAATGTAAAGGCGATGATAGACTCTTACAACAAAGCAGTCTCTCATCTTAAAGAAGTTAGTAAATATGATCCCGCAACTAAACAGGCGGCTCCATTGATTGGAGATATGACTGTTAGAAACTTGCTCTCAGATCTTCACAACAATTTTCTCGGAGAGGCCATTGGGTTTAATGACAGTGATAAATTTTCTAAAGCTTCTGAGATAGGAATAGGCTTTAATAGTAGCGGTGCATTAGAGCTTGATGAGGATGTTTTTGATTCTGCTGTAGATGATGACTTTAATGCAGTCATGGAACTTCTTGGCTCAAGTGGGAAGGGGCGAATAACTGGTGATAACAGTTCAATCTTCTCATTTGATTTAGTTAAAGATTATACGCAGCCTGGTGATTACGAGATTTCAGTGGTTTATGATGGCTCATCTATAACTTCAGCGCAGATTAGAAAGGTTGGCGATACGACTTGGCATGATGCAGATGTTGTAGATGGAAAGATTGTTGGTTCTATCTCTGGTATGGATGCAGCGGATAATTACTATCCTGAGAGAGGCTTGCAGGTTGATTTTGATACGACTTCTCTCGCTAGTGGCACATATAATACTGTCGTGTCTGTTAAACAGGGTGTAGCTGGATCTCTCTCCGATATGGTTGATCGATATACAGATGGTAGCGATTCTATTCTTTCGATTAAGAAAGATAGTTTGAGCAAAATGATTAAATCGATACAAGACTCAATAGATAGAGAGAGTGATAGATTAGATAAATATGAGAATCGTCTCAAACTCAAATATGCGCGTCTTGAGGCTCAAATTCAACAGATGCAGCAAAGCATGAGTGCGGCAGGAATATTGCCGAAGAAATAGAAGACTCTCAAGAGTTTCGTGCTCAAGTGCAATCTAATGTTCGGATATAGTATCTGGGCGTTTTTTGGCTATGGGAGGGATGCATGATAACAACTGAGCAGAAAGATAAAACCTCTTTGGATCAAATGTATGAGGATGGGGGAGATAGTAGCAACACCAAAGATTTTATAAGAGAATTTTCCCAGAGCCAAAAGTACGACCCTAAGCTTTCTGAGAAGGAATTTTCAAAAGTCATATCTAGCATTGGTCTCAAAAAGGCCAACACTCACATCTGGCAACTATTCTTGCTTGGTGTTTTGTCTGGTATTTATGTCAGTTTTGGCGGTCAGCTATTTCTAAATGCAATGGCCAATGGTATGGGACCTATGGTAGGGGGGCTTTTTTTCTCAATTGGGCTTGTTCTTGTTCATATTGCAGGCGCCGAGATGTTTACTGGCAATATCATAATGCTCGTTGGAACCATTACTGGTTTGTTTAGGGTCAAAAGACTCTTTAGAAATTGGGTGACAGTTTATTCGGCAAATCTAACCGGTGGAATCCTTATGGCAATGTTGATATGGAAGGCTGGTTTGCTTGGAGAAGCAGGCCATCTAAACGCAGTTGGCAAGGTCGCATCAACTCTTGCTACGTCTAAGCTTTCCCTCTCATTTGGTCAATGTGTCTTGAGGGGAATCCTTTGCAATATGCTTGTTATATTGGCATTAATCATGGCTACTATGGCAAGGGATATTATTTCGAAAGTGATTTGTGTGGTATTGCCAATTACAACATTTGTTGCCTGTGGTTTTGAGCACTCGATTGCAAATATGTTTTTTCTTCCTCTTGGACTCTTGGCAGAGGGAGTACCACTTTTAAAGCAATGGGCAATTTTTAGTAATCTAATTCCTGTTACTATTGGCAACCTTATTGGTGGCGTGGCTATTATCCTTATCCATCCGAACAGGATTAAACAAATTAAACTATTACGCAAAAGTGTACGATGACTAACAGCAAAGATACTCTTGGCTCTAACAGTAGCAATGAGATTGCCAATTCAGGTTACGATCCCAAACTATCCAACAAAGAATTTTCAAAGGCAATCTCTGTACTAGGTATAAAGAAGGCAAACACCCATCTATGGCAACTTATGTTGCTTGGTATCTTGGCTGGGATTTATATTGGTCTAGGTGCGCAGTTGTATCTAGTGGCAATTAGCAGTGGTCTTGGCAAGATTGTTGGGGGAATAGTTTTTTCGGTTGGTCTTATACTGGTTCTAATCGCTGGTGCGGAGCTATTTACTGGCAATGTTATAATGCTTGTTGGAACAATTACCGGTTTATTCTCCTTTAGAAAGCTCTTACGCAATTGGACAACTGTTTACATTGCAAATTTTCTTGGTTCCATTCTAACGGCAGTCTTGATTTGGCAGGGTGGCTTGCTTGGCTCTATTGGTAAATTAAATGCACTTGGCGAACTGGCTATTAATGTTTCTAAATATAAGCTTTCTCTAACATTTGGTGAGTGTGTTATTAGAGGTATCCTCTGTAATGCTTTAGTTATCTTGGCAATTATAATGTCCACAATGGCAAAGGATATAATCTCAAAGATAGTATGTATTATCTTTCCTATCATGACTTTTGTTGCCTGTGGTTTTGAACATTGCGTTGCAAATATGTTTTTAATTCCTTTGGGATTGCTAGCAGCTGGGGTTGCCATTCCAGAGATGGCTGTTATGTTTCACAATATAGTTCCTGTTACAATCGGCAATATTATTGGAGGAGTATTTATTCTTCTGATACATCCCAATAGGATAAGACAGCTAAAGATTCTGCGCAGCTCGTCTAAGATATAAAGAGTCTATAGGAATTAAAAAGGCTCTAAGCGAATTTAACGCTTAGAGCCTTTTCTTAATAAGTTTAGTTGTGTGGAACTATTTTTTTGCAGCCCTTGAAGCTCTTTTTCTATCAGTTTCTTTTAGGAGCTTCTTACGCATTCTAATATTGCTCGGAGTGATTTCTACGAGTTCATCTTCTTGGATATACTCTAGAGCCGCTTCTAGACTAAAAATCCTCGCCGGTCTAACTTTAGCAGATTCGTCTTTGCCAGAGCTGCGCATGTTTGTTAGCTGTTTCTGTCTTGTAACGTTTACAGGGATATCTTTATCTTTACAATGTTCGCCAACAATCTGACCTTCATAAACGGTGTCTCCAGGTTTGACGAAGAAGATGCCTCTGTCAAATAGCGAATCAAGTGAATATGGAGTTACTGTTCCTTGGTCGGTGGCAATCATAACACCGGCAAGCCTTTGTGGGATTGCGCCGCGCATTGGCTCGTATCTCTCAAATGTATGGTGCATAATTGCGCGTCCTTGAGTTGCGTTTAACATTCTAGCATGCAATCCAAATAGACCTCTTGAGGGAATCATAAATTCCATATGAACAAAATCATCAGCGCCTGGTTTGGAATCCATCTTAACCATTTCGCTTCTACGGTCTCCCAATAGGCTCATTACCGCATTTTGGCAATCGGCAGGGCAATCTATTGCTAAAAGTTCGATTGGTTCTTGAGTGATACCATCTAGCTTGCGATAGATAACTTCTGGCTTTCCAACGCAGATTTCAAAGCCTTCGCGTCTCATATTCTCAAGTAAGATGCCAAGATGCATAAGACCACGTCCACTTACTTTAAACTCTTCACCACTTGCGCCGGGGGCTACCCTTAGGGCAACGTTGACTTGAAGTTCTTTCATAAGTCTATCGTGAATCTGGCGACTTGTAACATACTTGCCTTCTTTACCAGCTAGCGGGCCATTATTGACACAGAATGTCATAGTCATTGTTGGCTCATCTACGGTTATAATTGGAAGCCTGCTAGGTTCATCTGGACAGGCAATTGTGTTTCCGATATCTACGGGGTCAAGTCCTGCTATTGCGCAGATGTCGCCAGCTTCAATCTCATCAGCATCTATCTTGCCGAGTCCTTTAAACTGGTATAGCTTGACAACCTTTTGCAAGGTGTGATTTCCTTGGTCGTCTATTACTGTTACTTTTTGTGCTTGTCTGACCTTACCCGCAAACACTCTTCCAATGGCTATTTTGCCAACATATTCAGAGTAGTCCAGAGTTGTTACAAGCATTTGTAGCGGTGCTTCTGGGTCTGCTTCTGGCGGTGGAACTTTACCGATTATTGCATCGAATACAGGCTTCATATTGTCATTGTCGTCGTCCATGCTAGTTTTTGCCCAGCCCTGTTTTGCAGAGGCAAACACAATCGGAAAATCAAGGGCATCGTCATCGGCGTTAAGCTGTACTAGAAGATCGAAGACCTCATTGACAACATCATCAGGACGCGAATCAACTCTATCTGCTTTGTTTACGACTAAGATTGGTTTTAGATGATTCTCAAGTGCTTTGCCAAGAACGAAACGTGTTTGTGGCATTGGCCCTTCAAATGCGTCAACGACAAGGATGACACCGTCTGCCATTTTAAGGACACGTTCTACCTCACCGCCAAAATCGGCGTGGCCTGGAGTGTCTAGAATGTTTATTTTATACTCTTGACCGTCTTCATTTGTGTAATCTATTGCACAGTTCTTTGAGAGAATTGTAATTCCGCGTTCTCTCTCAAGAGGGTCTGAATCCATTATGAGGTTGTGTTGGCCTCCAGCTAACTTGTCTAGATCGGCGTTTCTAAACATTCCAGACTGATACAAGAGTTGATCAACCAATGTTGTCTTTCCATGGTCAACATGGGCGATTATTGCTACGTTTCTTAGGTAATTTCTTGACATAATAAACCAATTATAAAGTTAATAATGGCCTCTTCTCTAGAGAAAGGCTCAGATTTTAATTAGCACATACCACTAGTTTCGATTTGGTAAGGGCAATCCGAGAGTCTAGCAACGAGAGCTGTTTTGTCAATGAAAATGTTTTTTATGGCAACCACAGGAAAAATATGTTGACAAATACGAGCCAAAGCGTGTTTATAAGTTGGTCGCTATATTAATGTCTTTCGTGAGGGCAAAATGAAAACAAAGATGACTCCAATACGCGCATTGCGTCTCATATTGATGGTAATGGCAGTTGCGTGGCTTACGCCTATTATTGTAGCGTTTATTCCTTGGAATCTTAGCGAAGAAATATTGCGAGAATACATACCAAGCAAGCCCCTTGCACCTATCCTCAAATATTGGTTTGTGATGGCTTCATTGCTTTCAGGGTTTGTAGGGGGTGTTCTGGTTTATTTATTGTACAACACACTTGAGAAGCTACGGATGGTTTTGTTTGTAGGCTTTTTTCATATCCTGCTTGCTTTAATCCTGCTGATTCGTGGGCTGTTGTGGAAAGTGTCTTTGGTGATTGTTTTATGGGATAGCTCATTTTGTTTTATCGTTGGAGCAATAGCGGTAGTGTTATCTTTAATTCAGATGAGATTAATAGAGGACAGTTGTGATTAAGCACTAAAAGATGATTGTAGCTACCTGAGGTTAACTAACTAATCAGGAGTGTGTAGAGAATATTCAAGGGTAGTGATGCGTTTCGTTGGAGCGATTCCAAGTTGGAAACTATTGCTGGGTATAAAAAAAGGGCAGACCAAAATGGTCTGCCCTTTTTATTTGTTTTCTTAGCTCGCCTAGCGAGTGAAGAACTCGATGATTTTTGTGTAGTCCACTTCGAATGGAAGACGTACTTCATCGTGTTCTGGCATACGTTCAATAGTAGCCTTTAGTTTGGCGTCATCAGAAGAAATCCACTCAGGAACAGCAAATCCAACTGCCGCAGTAGTCTCTATTGTATCGGTTATGAACTTCTTGCTACGATCTTTAACTTCGATAACATCGCCAACTTTAACCCTTACAGAAGGAAGATCAACTTTCTTACCGTTAACAAGGAAGTGACCGTGTGATACCATCTGACGTGCTTGCCAAATAGTTCTTGCCCAGCGCAAACGGCGTATAACGTTGTCTAGTCTAGTTTCAAGAAGAATCTGAAGAGCCCTGTCTGTTGAGAGTCTTGATTTTTCAGCAAGCTTCATATAGCTACGGAATTGCTTGTTTTGAATGTTGTAGTAGCAAGCAACTTTTTTCTTTTCTTTGAGTTGAGTACCGTAAAGAGTTACTCTACCTCTACGATAGCCATGCTGACCTGGACGGTTTTGATTCTTTACGTTTACGTGTTTTGGTGTCTCAGCGATTGGAGCACCTACGGCACGTGTCAGTCTTACTTTTGGACCACAATAATTACCCATTTTTTGTGTTTCTCCTACAATTGTTTTGCTTACGCAGCCACTAAAAAAGGCCGCTAAAATATTAAATAGCTATCTACGGGACCCTCAATTAGGAGCAAAACTTCCCAAAAGCGTCTGCGCACATAGCCAAGACAGAGCAACATATATACATGAATTCGTTTTAAAAACAACGATTTTATCCTAAAAAATCGCTATTTTCTGTTTAAACTCCTGTTTTTTTGTAAAAAAGGTGGCTTTTGAGGCGAGCTTGCCGCTTTGTTGGTTGAAAATTTAGGGGGAAGTTTATTTTCTATAAGCTTTAACTTCACTCGTTTATTTGATACATTGGTTAGCAAATACCGTTATTTTAATTGTTTTAAGTTTTTGGAAGATTATGTCCCTAATATTTCGCACTATTTTACTTATTCTAACAATAAGCTCATTCGTTTATGGTCTTGAACCTGCAGAGGTTTTGGTTTTGGCCAATTCTGATATCCCAGAGTCGCTTGAGGTTGCGCATCACTATATCGATGCGAGGAAAATCCCACAAGAAAATCTACTTGCGCTTGAATTAGGCCCAAGGCTTGCAAATGATATTTCCAGAGAAAACTATCAGGCAAAGGTAGCGTTGCCAGTGATGAACTATCTGAAAGCTCATGATGCGCAGGGCAAGATTAAATGCATAGTTACAACATACGGTATTCCATACCGCATCAAAAACATAGATTCTGGCAAGATTGATCAATCGCTCAAGAGAAAGCTCGCATCTCGTCGTTTAGAATACTTTAATAAAGTTAAATCGATTTATGCTGAGCTTGTCAGGATTAATCCACGCAACAGTGCATCTAAGGAGCTTGCTAAATTTAAGACGACAGGGCAGCTGCTATCTAAGACTGATGCGCAGCTGAAAAAAGAATTGAAGCGTATTTCTAGCTTGCCAAATACTGCGGTGAATAAAAGTGAGTCTAGAGCATATTCGAGATTGTACCGCAGGTTCTACGGTTATTATAGCTGGACTAGAATAATTCCAAAACTTCTAGATGTTGATGGTAGCGGCGATTATAAAGAAGTCTTGGGTCATCAGCTAAAACTCAAACAAGCTAGTGAGAAAAAAATCTCATTATCCGAAAAACTTGATAGCAACTATTACGAATCAATCGCAGCGGTTGCTGGTGAGGCAAAGTCACTGGATTTATTGACGATGCAAGAGAAGAGGCTCTCTGGCAAACAAACTCTAGCGGCTCTTGATAGTGAATTGTCTATGCTTAAATTTGGTGACTACGAGCTTTATCGTTGGCAACCAAACGAGCTTAAGGATAGACTTTTCTGGCTTGATGTTAAGACGATTATGGTTTCAAGGCTTGACGGGCCAACGGCGGTGATTGCTAAAGGGTTAGTCGATAAGGCTATGCGAGCCGAAAAAAAAGGGCTTTCTGCAACCGCCTATTTTGATGCGCGTGGATACAGTGGGAATAAGAGCAAGGGTGAGTTTGAAAAGTATGACAGTTCAATACTCCGCGCAGCTGAGCATTTCAAGAAGCTTGGCTGGAGAGTTAAAGTTGAGAATACTGAAAAGCTCTTTCCTGCTAACAGCTGCCCAGATGCTGGGATTTACTGCGGCTGGTATAGCCTTAAAAAATATATAGATTCATTTAGTTTTGTTGACGGTGCTGTTGGTTATCACATTGCAAGTTGGGAAGCGGTTGATTTGCGTAGCACTGAGAGTGGAGAGTGGGTGCCGAACTTACTAGCTAAAGGAATCACTGCAACAATAGGAGCGGTAAGCGAGCCATACCTAAGCGCATTCCCAATGCCAGATGCCTTCTTCTCAAGTCTTTGTAGCGGCAAACAAATAGTAGAGGCATACTATCGAAGCAACCCTTACAATTCATGGCAAATGCTTCTAATAGCAGACCCTCTCTACAGACCGTTTCCACGTGATTGATAAAAGGAGCTCTGCATCCTAAGGATTTCATGCTTAAAAAATCAATATTGCAGTAATCGAATCGGGTTGTGTGTCGTGATTTTATCGATTGTACTTTTGTCTATTCCGCTGTTAATCAGGGCTGGGATTACATAGTTGATTATTCTGGCGTAGCCATGGCCTCCATAGCTTCTGGTCATGATTTTTTGATAGACATCATTGCCGATAACAATCTGATCTTCGTAGCCAGAATTAATCAGCCTGACAAGACCAATGAGTTTGATGGTGTCTGCGCGAGTGAAAGAATCGAAGCTGTCGTTGTCTGAAGGAGAGCCAAATAAATCAACACAGACATTTACTCCCTTATCAAGCGCCTCTTTAGCCCAGCTCAAATCTAGCTGAAACAATTCTTGGTTTTGTAGAAAAGATTGCATATTCTGATTGGAGAAAGTGTTGTGAATATGGCAAAGCAAAAGCTTTTCTGGCTTCATTCCTTCTTGCAGGCAAGTTTGTAAAATTCTTCTACGTTTTTCAATTGCAGTTCCATAGCTTGTATGAACGGTTACCATAAGTCCAGTTTCATTAGCTGCCCATACAGCAGCCTTTAGGAAGTTAAACTCGTTTTCTGAGCCGCAGGCAATTGCCGTTTTTATATGGCCGGCTTTAACATCTGTGCCATCAATTCCGCATTTAATTTCATCTAGAAAGTGGGCTTGCATATCCTTTACGCTCATGTTGGCAAAATGGTCGGGCCATGTTTCTTCTCTATAGAGGCCTGTGCTAGCGATTATGTTTACGTTGGTAGTTTTTGAAATTTCTCTTAACTTTTCAGTGTTATAGCGAATGCCCGGTGCACTTGCCTCTAGAATGGTATCGCCGCCTTGGTCTTTAAAATATTGAACCTCTCTTGTCATGAGATTTAGGTCTCTAAGATCCCAATTATCGTTGCAGTAACTAAGCCAACCATTGCGCAGATAGCACAAATTCTTCATCTCTATTGGACTGCGCAGGTCGATAGGACTCTTTCGTTGAATCTCATCAGTGATTGGACTCGCAAAAAAACTCAGATCGGCTAAGATGTGTTCATGCATGGATGTTAAACCTATCTTGCTAGATTCAATAGGGCCACAAACAGTCATTATTGTTTTCACAATAGATTCTCCAGATAGTGCTATCTTAGTGGGGTTATTTGCCCACTCAAATTCAGTATTAGTTCTTTCTTTTGTAATCAGAAGTTCAAGGCTATAGTTTAACTTTTGATGCGAATAAAAACAGCATTTTTTATAAGACAAGCTATTTTCTAATCCATAGTTAAAAGACTTTGAATATATTGGAAGTGTATGCTAATATCACTAACAATAGCGAGGTCCACAATTAACGCTTAAGCCGATTGTCTGGTTTCTTTAGTCCTATGGCTTATGGGAAAGGATTTTGAAGTATGCGTAATGCCAAAAAGTATTTGGTGCTGATATTTTTAATAGCTACCATATCCATTCTTTATGTCTATTATCAGAAGATTACAATTCATAATGCTGTCCTATATGGTCCTACATGGCAAGTTGAACGATTGCTGAAGAAACAACCAGACTTAATTGAGTCTAGGAATAAGCACGGCCAAACACCTCTGGAGGAGGCAATAATTAATAACCGTTTAGAAACTGCAAAACTGTTAATTGACCAAGGAGCTTCTCTTCAATGTAGATTAGAGTCACTGCTGTTAGAGCCTGCTGTGCTTGGCTATAATGATATGGTTAAATTGCTACTTGATTCTGGTGAAGATGCAGATGCGATTTGCGATTATACAATTTATCGCAATTTTACAGCGATGCATTTTGCTGCAATGGCAGGAAACACGGATGTTATGGAATCGCTTCTGAAGCGTGGTGCTAATATTGAGGGTGTTGACGCCGATATTGAGACGCCATTAGAGGCTGCTGTTAAATTCAAAAAGACAAAGTCAGTTCAGTTCCTGCTCTCGCATGGCAGTAATCCAAACCATAAAAATAAAGAAGGTAGCACTGCCTTACATTTGGCGGTTAGGATGAACGAGATAGATCTTGTGCGCGTCTTGGTAAATAATGGAGCGATTATTGAGATTGAGGACTACAAAGGAAAGACTCCGTTAGATCTTGCAGAGGCGAAGGGTAGGGAAAAAATTGTTAAGGTGTTAGAATTTAGCAAGCAGAGAGCTTCTATTGAGCAGCCCAATTCTAACGAATTGCCGGATCCAAATGAATTGCCAGATCCAAATAATTCTTCATGCGAGTTTAAACAATAGGGGATGACAATGATTTTAAGACTATTGATTATTTTTATGTTGCTTGTAACCAATCTTTCAGGTTGTAAAAAGGCAGAAATTAATTCTGGCGATACTGCTGTTGCGAACCTTCCAGATTATCTAGAGCCCCTTGACGGAGCTTTTGACATATCTTGTAGTCCAGATAATACTTCTCTAGTTTATATGGTAAATGAGTCGTATCCTGCAGAAAAAACAATTGCACTTTTAGAAAAACAGTTACAGAAGAATGGTTTTGTTAAACTTGAAAGAAGTCTTTTATCTGCCAATACAGATAAAAACTTATCTTGGCAAGAAGATAAACGCAAAGATACGACTTTGACATATCGGCGTGAGGAGTGGATTAATCCCGAGGGAAAACTTATTAGAGTTTCTACCGCATATCTTTCTATGCAATCGAAGGTAGAGGCCCAATTAATGGTTGAACTAACCACTTACTCTGGATGGGAGGTTATTCGCCTTATACAACAATATATCAAACTCAACCCAGAAGAATTCGCAAGAATGGTAGATTCAAATCTTGAGTATAAAAAGTTACAGGCTAAGAAATGCGATGGTCTAGAAAGCTCTGGACGAGTGTTGAATCGTTTGCAGAAAATTAAAGGTAGCCTGCTTTTAATATCATGTCCTTGGGGATAGATATGTATAGTCATTTATCCTTGTGGTGTGTGTTTAGGGATGCCTTTGTGGTTTGGAGGTTTCCATGCATTTTAACTTGATGGAGTTTATATGATATCCAAGAAAATATTTAATTTAGCTGTGTCATATATAGTGGTAACCCTGTTGTACGTTGTCTTTTTACTTATAGCGAAAGATAGTTGGTTTGGTGGCGATGAAACTCTGCCAGTATCGAGAATAGTAGATTACAACAGTACAGGTTCAATATTTATATGGCCATGTTATTGGTTTCTATTTTCTGTCATAACGTTTCATGAAGCCTCTTGTCTTTTCTCCAAGAAAAAGGCTTACTTTGTCAATGCGATTTTGACATTTATCTTTTATGTGCTATCTCTTAAATTATGTACTGCTGTAGGAATCTTTTTTTGCCACAAACCTAATCCTATTATTGTTGGCTATCTTCCTTCTGTTATGTATGGGCGATTAGCTCATATGTCAGTTATTTTAATACCATGCTTTTATATTGCTGGGGCAGTGGTTGGAGTATATACATGTCGTAAATTTTCTAAGCAATCATCTAGGCTAGCCTCTAGTGGTCAAGGTAGCGTTGGTTGTATTTCTACAGAAAAAACAGACTTGACCAAAGAAGAGCCGCTTAAACGTAAGCTTCCAGCAATTGTAGATATATTTTTCTACCCGACAACCACATCTGGTCTGCTGCATACTGTGGCGTTTTGGATATTGCCCCAGTTAATCGTTTTGTTTTTGCCAATCTTCTCGCTACAATTAATCGCAATCTCTATAGTGTTTTTTTATATGTGTTATTTCTTTATGAAATGTATTCGAAACAGTGCTGCTGGTGAGATAAGAGTTGCTACTGGTGTTAGTACTGCAACCACTATTGGTAGCGAGGTTACTCGCACGGTAGGAGTTTTTGTTTCTATCATTATGTGTTTAATTCCATATATCATCTACCTAGGCGACCAATGCGGTGGCAGTTTTGTGATGTTGCTATGTTATGGCAATGATACGGTAGCTTGGATTTTATTGGGGTGTGGACTCTTCTTTATTCCGATAGCACTGTTGGCTGTTTCCGTATTCAATTCAATCTCAGCTATTAATCCGATTGAGTGGATTGTTGCTATTTCAAAAACATTTTTCCAATACTGTGGTATGATCTTATTGTTTTTAGCATTCAATTTTTTCTATATCAAACTAGGTAGTCGTTTAAAGACGCCACTACTCTCTGTGCACTTATATCTAGCGGTATATATTTACGCAACGATGGTTGAGGCTCATGTGCTAGGCCGTTTTTATTGCCGCAACTCCCAAAAGCTGAATTGGAAGTAGCAAATGGTTCACTTGTCTGATAGAATGAGCGCTTAGAGACTCACCGTGTTTAAAAGTGGAGAGAAAATAAATGAAGAGACGCTCTGATATTATCATGATGTGGATAATGTTTGGTTGGCCAATTGCCGTCATCATTATCTTTATTATAATCAAATCTTTATTCTTTTAAGCAAAAGTGAGGCATCTGCAACTGCTCTTGGGCTTAGCGAACCAGTATCAGTCTCTCTTTTTTTCGAATGTTTCAGTGGACATTCTACAATTTCCTGCAACATTTGATGTGCGGCGTAAATGCTCTAGGGAGATGCCATAGATATCCCAGTTGTTTCTTCGTATTTCCAGCCAGACAACAATGTCGCCGCTTATGCTTGGATAAAGTTGAGGATTGCGATCCTTACAGATAGGAAATTCCTCACCTGTCGAAATTCGATAGCCATATATATCAGAACTGCCATTTCGATAATTTTGCCAAACAACTGTATCGCCATCTATGCTAGGGTTCTCTTTAGAGTCCTTATTCGTGCAAATAGCAAATTCTTGTCCTGTTGAGATTCGATAACCATAGATGGCAGAATTGGCATCTCGACGATCTTGCCAAACGGTAATATCGCCGCTTATGCTAGGAGACTCTTGAAGCTTGTTGTTTGTGCAAATAGCAAACTCCTTGCCCGTTGAGATTTGGTAGCCATAGATGTCGTAATCTCCGTTTCTATGATCCTGCCAAACGACGATATCGCCATCTATTTCAGGTTTCAATTGATTATCATTAGCTGCGCAGATAACAAACTCTTTCCCTGTTGAGATTCGATAGCCACAAATGTCGCTGTAGTCAAAGCCTCTTTCATCTTGCCAGACGACGATGTCACCGCTTACCCTAGGAAAACTTTGATTCCCATTAGTAGTGCAGATGGGAAATTCTTTTCCCGTTGAGATTCGGTAGCCATAGATATCCCAATTGCCATTTCGATTATCCTGCCAGACAACAATGTCGCCGTCTACATCGGGACTGTGTTGAACTCCACTAGCCGTACAAATAGTAAATTTTTTACCCGTTGAAATTCGGTAGCCATAGATGTCAGAGTCATTGCTTTTGAGTTTAGCCCAAACAACGATATCGCCGTCTAAGTTAGGGGGCAATTGAAATCCATTATCTGTGCAAATAGGAAACTTAGCACTAGAGGGTTTTTTCGTTGATTTAGAGTGTATTGGTATTGGAGAAAGGTAAGCAGCTAGTACTAAAAAACAAGCGGCGAACGTTAAAGAAATAATTATTTTCTTCATTCTACACTCCTGTAAAGTCAACAATGCGATTGTGAAGGTCTCTGGGTATATACCCTTAATTGCGTTCTATGATATAATCAAACGAAGAGTAGTCAAAGGTAATTTTAGAGATTAAAACAGCCTGTTGATTACCATCAAGAGCATGATAATGAAGGGGCGATTGACTTTGGGATTACGGGTGATGTCTGCTAACGTTTTTGACTTGGAATTGCATGCCTTTTTAACTGCATTAACATGAAAGGCGCAAACGGAAAGGAATGGGCTTTCTATAAGGGGCAATCATACTGTTTTATTTGTTCTTGATTTGTAAATCTTTATTTATAGCTTTGCTAAGAGTTAGCTTGAATATGTTGGGAATTATGCTAGCATTGATGAGGAAAGGTTGCTTGGGTATTTAATCCAATGATGGAGAAAAGGCATGAAGAGACGCTCAGATATTATCATGATGCGGATAATGTTTGGTTGGCCAATTGCTATCCTTATTATATTCAAAATATTCAGAATGATTAAGAGTGTGTTTTGAGGGAGTTTTTCTGTTGAAAGAAAGGTGTTAAATATGATAAAGATAGCGTCTATTGCAATAGCTATTATTTTTCTATTTGTCATAGGGTTTTGTGTATTCGATTTGACTTGTCGTATGAGATTTATGGAGGATTTTTCCCAAGCTCAATGTTATCAAACTAAAGCGGAGTTCGTAAAGCAATTTCATGAGCCAGTTTATGAGTTAACAGAGCTTTCTGATATTAAACATTATGGACCAATTAAAGATGAGCAATTTTTGGAGAATAAAACGCTTTGTATGTTTAGTTACAGGTTTCCAGCTGTATTCATTTTTGTTTATTTTGACAACGACACTTCTACAAAATCTTACATAACGTGGGAACATATGTAGGGCAATTGAAAGGGTTTGTAAATCCACGTCTCAAGCGTTAACAAATATTCATTCGCGACTGTGAATTCTATCGCACCTTCTTCATGTCCCTTCATTCCTTTCATGCTTCATGGTAAAAAAAGTCTTTTAGCGTTTTGTAAAATAAAGCCTAGCCTTCACCAAGAGTTGGCTTGAATATGTTGTGGATTATGCTAATATTGGTAGCGAAAATAATACAGTAAATGTTTAGGTTGTTAGAAGGGGGCAGATAGAAGCTTATTTGGTTTTCTTCATTGAGATAACTATGGAGGCGGAGAGGTTTTTATGCTTGATTTCAATTGCAAAAACTGTGGCAAAAAAATAACTGTCCCCAGATCTTATGCTGGCAAGAAGGGAAAATGCCCCAACTGTAAGACTGTTGTTACTGTTCCTGAAATAGAAGAAGATACTCTTCTCGAATTGAAGGATAGCGATGATGGTCAACAGCAAACTCCTCCCCAACCAGAGATTCGACTAGAACAAGAGGCTTCAAGTCAAGATAGGATTGATTGTTTTTCTGCTGACAGATTGGGGTTGGTCAAGGATGAACCTCCTAAACGTAAGTATCCACCGATTATAGATGTATTTCTCTATCCAATGACCGCGATGGGCTTAGTGACCATTGGGATGTTCTGGATACTAATAGAGATTCTAAGATGGTTGCCAATTCCTTTGTTTGCGCCGACTGCACTTTTCTTAGTATATAGCTACATATACTATTTCTTTATTGACTGCATTCAAGATAGTGCTGAAGGGCAAATAAGGGTGCCCACAGGCATAGGAACCGTGCCTGAGATTAGTGATGCTTTTTCTAAGATGGTAAAAATAATCGTTTCTGCCATTATTTGTTGGGGGCCACTTTTTGTTTATCTTGCCTACAATGACATGATGGATTGGCTGCATTCTCCATTTTTTAAATCCGATACGATATTTGCTTGGATATTGTTTGGGTATGGTTTTTTCTTTTTCCCGATATCGCTGCTAGCTCTTACGATATTTGATTCGACCTTGGCTTTTAATCCGTTTCTTTGGATAACTTCTATTGCAAGAACATTCTATCAATATTGCAGTTTGGTGGCAGTGCTTTTAGTGCTCTATTTCTTAGGGCTTGGGCTTAAAAACCTCCTTAGAGGTCCAATTCTTTCGTCCTTGTATTTAGCAGTGTACATTTATATGATAATCGTCAAAGCCCATTTGATTGGGCGATTCTATTATCGTAACTCTCAGAAATTAAATTGGCAGTAGCAAGATGAACGCTCTGCGAGATGCTTGAGTGTTAATGCCGAGTGTCTTATTTGTTACTCTTATTGAAAAGAAATTATTGGTGATTAATGTTGACTAAAGAAAATATAGATAGCTTCTTTAATGAGGTAATTCTTGGTTCGAAACAAATCATTCTCTCAAACCTAGAGATTATCGTAGATCGATACTTAGCAAAGCCTGACTACCGATGGATTGATATGAAGTTTAGCCCAGTAGACGGGAAAGATCATTTTAATGACCCCGCCCACGGTTCAGATTCGATTTATATCTGGATTCAAGGCCGCGCTCTGGAAGCTCTAGCTTCTGGTGCGATGTATCTAAAATCACATACCAATCTTGAACAAACAAAACCTCTTCTTGAAAAGGTAGAAGTAGTCCTGCGTGATTTACTCGATCACATTTGCCAAGTGCGCAGACAAAATTCAGGGCGCCTGTTCTTCACGATGACCCCGCAAGGCGAGCCGTATAAATTAGACGCAAACGGTTCTAGAGAGATATTTAAAATTACTCCTAAAGATCCTTACAATTTCAGCGATTTGTTTGCCTCAAAAGGAATTTATTCTGCCGCTTCTTACCTCGAAGATAAAGAGTTGATTGCTGATGCGCGAGGTTATGCCCTAAATGTTTTTGACGCTATTTTTAACGATTCCTTTATCTCTGACCAACAACAATTAGACCCTAAGAACCCTGTGTCTCCAGTAGAAGGGCGATATTCACATGGGTCGTTTATGATACAGATAGGTATGGCGGCTTTGATGGTGGAGCACCAAAAAGACCCTCTCGGGGTTGAGTTAGGTCTGAGGGTTATTGAGCATATTTTATCGCGGTATATTAATATTGGCTCTAAATGGGAGAATTTAGAAGACTACGATTTTGTCGAGTTCATAGACAAGGATGCCAATCCCTACGAGCAGCACGGGCAGATTCTCTCTGATCCTGGGCATTCGCTAGAATTTGTAGGGCTTGCTTTGAAATTCACAAACGCTGTGAGAAGACATAATCTCGCAACCGATACGCAATATGCGCAGATTCAGCAGATAGAAAGTTATATGCCTGATATCCTGAGAAGAAACTTTGAAAATGGTTTTCAACCCCAGATTGGCGGTATAGTGAAGCTTTTCGATTTGGTTAGCCGTACAACAGTTCATAAGGATATGCCTTGGTGGTCCCTTCCGGAAACACTTCGCGCAGCTCTAGAATGTTGGAAGGTCTCAAAGGTTCAGGGGCAAAAGATGTACTGTCTCGATGTTGCGCAAAAAGTTTATAATGCGTACCGCACGCATTATATCAAGCCTGAAACTAATTTTGTGGCAATTCAAGCAAGAAGCGCAGATGGCAAAGTGGCTACGAGTATTCCTGCAGTCCCAGATATCGATCCGCTTTACCACACAGGTATCTCACTGATTGATAGCGTTGAGGTCGCCTCTGAGGCGATTACCAGCAATGCATGGCGCACTTAAGTAGCTAATAAAACAAAATGGCATCGCTATTAGAGTTTACGAGAAACAGAGCGACCGTTGTGCCAAAAGAGTGTTGCTACCGCAAAGGGTATGAGAATAACAGTCATTGAGCGCTAAATTGAGTATTTTCCTTTATTTCCAAGCTATGAGAGCTGATTTTGCGGGGGTGTGCATTTTTTGCTACGCGTTGTGTAAATGCACCACTGTGCGTACCTTCCGTGCAATAATGCACTTACGACCTATAATACCTCCTCCTGATAGCAGAGGCTCGCCATTTGTTGTTTTTTCTAAACGAGCCCTCAAAATTAGCAAAATAGGAAATTCTATTAGCCAAAAACCAAATTGCGGATTATAGGACCAATACGATGGCTACGATAAAAAAGTTCGATATAAAAAAATTTTTTTTTGATTTGGCACAGACATTGCAATTATATAAATCAGATTTCACAAGTTGGCTTTGGATGGAAGGTGAGATCAAGGCTGTTCTCGTTTGTTAGTTAAGAGTTTAGTTCTTACTCAAATCTGGGTCAGCTGAGAATGAAAAGATGAAGTTGGCGTGATGAACCAACTTTTGGATGGATGGTGTGATTAGTTAGTTGGATGGGTGATGAACTACGGAGTGCTCTCAATATGAGAATCAGGTGATGGATTCTCATATTGTCTGAGCCTTCAACAAAACGAAAAAGGAAGTTGGCGTGATGAACCAACTTTTGGATGGATGGTGTGATTAGTTAGTTGGATGGGTGATGTACAACGGAGTGCTCTCGATATGAGAATCAGGTGATGGATTCTCATATCGTTTGAGCCTTCAACAAAACGAAAAAAGAAGTTGGCGTGATGAACCAACTTTTGGATGGATGGTGTGATTAGTTAGTTGGATGGGTGATGTACAACGGAGTGCTCTCAATATGAGAATCAGGTGATGGATTCTCATATTGTTTGAGCCTTCAGTTCTTCATCTCTTTGGCCGGTGTGGAAGCCGGTTTTTTTGTGCGCATTTCTAGACCGAGTTCTTCAAGGTGGCTTGAATCAATTTTTATCTTTTAATTTTCATTCATTTATTTAGAATGCCCCCATGGAAAATGCAATCTGGAGAATTATAGATGTTAATTTTAATCGTGGCCGTGAAGCTGCGCGTGTTATTGAAGAATATGCAAGATTTGCCCTAAACTCTTCAATTTTAAGCGCTAAGGCTAAAGAGCTTCGTCATGAACTATGTAGAGCTGTTGGCAGGCTCGATCAAGCTAAGCTACTCGCCTGTCGCGATATAATCTCTGATGTTGGTTGTGGTCTTGAGATAGATGCCCAGCATAAACGTAGAGGTATTGACAGCGTTTTTATTGCTGCGGCAAAAAGGTTGCCAGAGGCGTTGCGTGCGCTCAGTGAGGCGATTGAGACGCTTGAGCCATCACTTGCTAAGACTATTGAGAATCTGCGATATCGAGCATATGACCTTGAAAAAGAAATCACTCTGCGCTGTAATTCTCGTAACAAGTACAAGGATGTTAAGCTCTACGTTCTTCTAGATGAAACGCTTGGCGAGTCGTTTGGCTCTGTTGCCCGTGCGTGTATTGATGGTGGGGCGGATTGTTTACAATTGCGAGCTAAGTGTGTTAGTGATTCTAGACGTATGGAAATGGCTGAAGAGCTTGTAAGTATATGTCGCTCAAAGAAGGTAGTGAGCATTATTAACGACCGCGTTGATATCGCTCTAGCTTGCGGGGCTGATGGAGTTCATCTTGGCCAAGATGACTTGCCGATAGAGACTGTCAAGAAATTGCTAACGCAACCAATGGTAATCGGTCTAAGCACACATAATCCAGAACAGCTCCGTGCGGCCATTGAAGCAGGTGTTGATTATGTGGGGCTTGGCCCGACGTTTAAGACCACAACAAAAGATTTTAGCTCGTATGCAGGTATAGAGTACCTAAAGGCGGCGAGTGATATATTGAAAACAAGCTCTATTGTTGGGACGGCAATTGGGGGTATCTGCGCCGAGAACGTTGATATGGTTAAAGAAGCTGGTATAAACTCGGTGGCAGTTTGTTCTGCGGTAACCTCTTCTAATGACCCAACCCTTGCTTGCGCAAAGATTAAAGAGATTCTTTTGTCTTGATTTTGCTGCCAGATTAGCTGTGTTTTTGTTAGTGGATAGCGGTAATCATTAATTTGTTCCTGTGCTATCATTTCTATAACTATTGCAACGCCAAAGGTTTGTGTGGTTTTGCGGCAACCTGTTAGATATTTTGTGGCCTATTAATATGTTTGGTTGCAAGCATACTTAAATACATGTATAATGCCAAGCTATGTCTGCGTATTGTGTTTGAGCTTGCAGATTTTAACGGACTATACGTGCGGTTGTCGTTGCTTTTAGGCATTCCTCGGCCGGCGAATCTAATGGAGTTTTAATTTAATGAAAAGAAATAGAATTGTATTAGTTGCTTCGTTGCTAATATTATATTTTTGCGGCGGCGCGTTTTCAGCTCAGACGTATCACCTGTCAAAAACACAGCAATGGCAGGAAGTTTCTAGTGAAGGTAATTCTTCGTATCTCTTGACGGTTTCTAAACTCAAGCAAGATATTGCCAATGGTGATGTTGATAATGCTAAAAAGATTGTCGCGCAATTGGTTGCTGAGCATCCAGAACTCGCAGGCAAAGACCTTGATAGCTTTATGGAGGCAGATTATCTCTACGCCAAAGGTGAGTTAGCAAAGGCAATTAAAAAGTATAAGGAGTTTGCCAAGAAATATCCAGAAAGCTGGCTCTATGAGGCGGCTTTGGAAAGAGAGTTTGATATTGCAACGGCATTCCTTTCTGGCGAGAAACGTAAGATTCTTAAGATTATAAAAATCAGTGCCTATGATGACGGTGCAGATATTATGCAACGAATTGCGATTGAAACGGGAAACGAGACTCTTGCAAAGAGGGCACTGCAAAGACTTGCGGAGTCTTATGAAAATCGCGATTTATATCTAGATGCGTACAATACATGGCTTCAAATTTCTACGCGTTGGCCAACTGGGGAAACTGGAGAAGAAGCATTGCTTGGAATGGCGAGGTCTATGTATCTAGGGTACAAGGGGCCTAAGTTTCAGGCAACATCTCTCAAGAGCGCAAAGGGTTATTATGCTTCCTACGCTCGGATATATCCAGAGAAGGCTAAAGAGTTAAAAATCGCAGATATTGAAGCTCAGATAAGAGAGCAGATGGCGTATAAGCAATACTATATAGCTAGTTATTATGAGCGTACAGGTGCTTATGTTGCAGCTACTAGTTATTGCCAGTATGTTATGGATAAATGGCCAGATACTATAGCAAGTGAGTTGGCTGCGCGTAAGATTGAGGAGATTAAGGAAAAAGTAAGACTCAAGGAAATGCAAGAGCCGCCTAGAGAAGGTTTGTGGCGTTTCTTTGACCTATTTGATCTCAAACATTACCTCACATCGTAGCGGTTGGCTTGTTGTGGTGGATACGAATCATATTTGTGTTAGGAATATTCTTGTGAAAAAAATATCACTGATTATCGCTGCTTTTGTTGTGGGCGCATCGCTACTTGGTTTGACTGGTTGTAGTGGTTACTCTAATGAATGGCCTTATCGAGATGACGTTCAAACTATATCTGTAAAGATGTTTGATACGAAGAGTTTTCGTAGGGATTATGAATATTCTCTTACTGATGCAATATGTAAGCAGATAGAAGCTCAGACACCTTATCGCATTGTTGCAGATGATAATGTTGCAGATACGCAGCTTTCAGGCTACATCAACTCAATGAGTTCTGCAGTTCTTTCAACTGACCGCGAAAGTGGCTCTGCGCTTGAGGATGAAGTGCGTGTTTCTGTAACATTCACGTGGAAGAATCTCAAAACTGGCGAGATGATTGTAGATAGCAAGACCGTTACAGGTGTTGCAAGTTATGCAGAGCTTATGAACCAAGACTACGATTATGCTGCCAATGTTGCAATGAATCAGGCAGCGGTTAAGATTGTCGAATCAATGGAAAAGCCTTGGTAATCTAAAATAAAGTACCGCAGGATATTGCACTTGAAATTATCATAGTAAAACAGAACTGATTTTAACCTTTGGCTTTTAAGAGCTAGAGGTTGTGATTGGTATATAAACGCGTAGGAGCAATTTAAGCAAATGGATAAAAAGGAAGATAAGCAACCCAATCGTATGCCGAAGATACCTAAGTTGCCACAGAAAATGCCAAAGTCCTCACCTGTACTTTGGTTGCTCATAGCTTTGCTATTGTTTAGCCTCTTTATGGGAAGGGATAGTTTTGTTCCTAAAGATGAGATTCAATATGGAGAGCTTGTTAAGTATATCGATCAGGGTTATATTGAGTCAGCTTACTATAGAGACAGCTATGTGATTGGAAAATTCAGCGATGCTGGTATTGCCGCGAGAACGATTGATGGCAAAAAGACCGCGCCGGAATTTAAGACGACTATTCGCAGTGAGGTTATTGAAGATCTAACAGCTAGATTCTTGAAGAAGGGTATTAAAGTTGAGTTTAAGGCTGGAAGTATCTGGATGCCTTTGCTTCTTAACATTCTTCCGTTTCTGTTAATAATAGCAGTATTCTGGTTTGTTATTGGCCGTGGGATGAAAGGCGGCGGTCCTGGCGGAATGTTGATGAATATTGGTAGAAGCAAACACCGCGTTCGAGGTAAAGGCGCTAAAAAGATTACTTTTGATGACGTTGCTGGTATTGAAGAGGCAAAAGAGGAAGTTACTGAAACTATAGAATTCTTAAAGAATCCAAAGAGATTTCTTAAGATTGGTGGTCGTATTCCGCGTGGAATCTTGCTTGAAGGACCTCCGGGATGTGGAAAAACTCTTTTAGCTAAGGCTATAGCTGGTCAAGCAGATGTGCCATTTTTCGATATCTCCGGTAGTGATTTTGTGGAGATGTTTGTTGGCGTTGGAGCTAGCCGTGTACGTGATTTATTCCGTCAGGCAAAGGAGAATGCACCTTGCATCATTTTCTTAGATGAGATTGATGCGATTGGTAAAAAGAGAGGTCCTGGCGCAGCTACTGGTGGTCACGATGAGCGAGAGCAAACCCTAAATGCTATACTTGTCGAGATGGATGGTTTTGGAACTTCTGATCAAGTTATCGTTGTCGCAGCGACGAACCGTGTTGATGTACTAGATCAGGCCCTAACAAGACCGGGTCGTTTTGATAGACAAATATATGTACCGCTTCCGGATATAAAGGGAAGACACGAAATTCTAAAGGTTCATTCTAAGAAGGTTAAGATGAGCCCAGATGTTGATTTAGAGAAGATCGCCCGTGGAACTCCTATGTTTAGTGGTGCAGAGCTTGAAGCCTTGATTAATGAGGCCGCTATTGGTGCAACAATGGCTAATAAAGATTTCATTGAACATAGTGATCTTGAAGAAGCGAGAGACAAGGTTCGTTGGGGTAGAGCTAAAAAGAGTCGCCATCTTGATAAGAATGAAAAAGAAGTCACTGCCTACCATGAAGCTGGTCATACATTAATTCAATCTATGCTTGAAGATGCTGATCCACTTCATAAGGTTAGTATTATTCCGCGTGGTCCAATGGGCGGCGCAACCTTCTCGTTACCTGAAAAGGACAGAACACTTTACACAAAAAAATTCTGTATGGCATACCTTCAAGTCTGTTATGGTGGGCGTATCGCAGAGGAGATTTTCTGTGGTGATATCTCTAGTGGGGCTCAAGGGGATATAAAGCAGGCAACATCAATGGCAAGGACTATGGTTCTTGAGTGGGGTATGAGTGATGAGATTGGAATGGTCAACTTCTCTGCAGACCCTGCTCGTTCTGGGTTCTTGCTTCCATCGAGCCCAGATTACTCAGAAGAGACTGCTCAGCATATAGATAGAGAAATTAAACGTCTCATAGATGATGCCTACGATAAAGCTAAAGAGCTTATTCTAAAGCATAGAGATGATGTTGAGAGAATTGCAAAGGCTCTGTTGAAATATGAAACGCTAGATGCTGATGAAGTTGAAGCTCTTTTGGCAGGGAAGGAGCTTACAAAACCTACAGTAGCTGATCTGCTCGAGGTAGAAAAGAATAAACAGCAGATGCAAGTTGAATCTTTGCCGCAAGAAGAGCAAGCTCAGGAAGAATCTGATGAGCCAATGCAACAAGAGGACTTGCCTGAAGATGAAGCTGGCCAAGAACCACAGAAAGATGATTAAAGCGATGTAAAGGTCAACCGAACTTAGGTTGACCTTTTTTTGTATTTGTAGATAGGAATAGTTTTAACGGGCGATCTCTTTCGCTAAAATTTATGATACTAAGGATGTGTAACTATGTCTCTAAAGCGATTAATTTTAATATTTCTGGCTATTGTAATTCTATTATTGAAATCGCAGGTTTTTGCAGATCAGACACAATCAAATATTACCACGTTGTTTGACTCTGGAAATCATCATAGTGTTGCCAAGGCCTACCTTGGGCAGTCTAATGGTGAGAAGTTTATAGTGGTCTCTTTTGATAATAGTAACGATTTGCATTTCTATGCAGATGGAGGTATGGCTCTCTCTGTAAAAGCGCAATCAGATGGCGCAGTTATATCGGATGCCATATATCCAGCGTCTTCATCTTTTATAGATCCATTGAGCAAAAATAATGTTGCAGTATATATGGGTAATTTTAGAGTTGTTTTTCCAATAAAGCCCAAAGCTCAGATTGACGCAACAGTTGATGTAGATATTGAAATATCAGCCTTTGCCTGTACAGAAGAGGTTTGTTTGCGACCAGTAACTCGCAGGATCTCTATCCAGGTAGATTTTAAAGATCAAACAGCTTGGACTCCCATAGAAATCAACAATACGCATACGAATGAAAGAGTTACAAGTAATGTCTCCATAGAGAAATCAAACACTTCTACACTTATGCTAGGATACCTTTTATTGGCGATAGCTGCGGGATTTAGCTTTAATCTTATGCCATGTGTTTTGCCAATCATACCTCTGATAATTAGTAAGCTATTGAAAAACTCTCAACAGTCACGTTCTCGCAGCATTTCTCTTGGCGTTGCGTTCTGTGTGGGTATTGTTTCATTTTTTATGGTGTTTGGGTTGTTGAGCATTTTGTTTAAGCTCGTCACGGGGACAGTGTTCAGTTGGTCCGATCAGTTTAGGTATCCATCGTTTATAATTGCTATGTCATTATCTATCGTTGCATTTGCTCTGTTTATGTTTGATGTGTTTACGCTGAGTATTCCATCTTCTATTGCAGGTAAGGGCGGTCAAGGTTCTGGAATTCTGGCATCTGTAGTTATGGGCTTCTTTGCTGCCTTATTGAGTACTCCATGCACTGGAGCTATTATTGGCTTTGTGTTGGTATGGGCGCAAACTCAGGCGTGGACAGTTGCCACTTTAGTCTTTGCTCTTATGGGTCTTGGAATGGCACTTCCATATGCATTCTTAGTGGCGTTTCCAAAATTACTCTCCAAGATTCCAAAGCCAGGGACTTGGATGGAGCATCTTAGGCATGCGATGGGATTTGTATTGTTGCTTGTTGCGGTAAAGTTGTTTGCGTCTTTGCCAAAGGAACGAATGGTAAATGTTTTGTTTTACGCTGTTGTGCTTTCATTTTCTCTTTGGATGTGGGGAGCTTGGGTAAACTTCTCTAGTGCTACTAAAAAGAAATTTATAGTACGTTTTTGCGCTGTCGCGTTGTCCGTATTTGCAGGGTTTTTATTGTTAGGGCAATCTAAGGATGTGGTAGATTGGCAGGGTTATGATGCAGTGAAAATATCAAACGCCCAAAAATCACACAGGGAAATTCTTATTAAGTTTACCGCCGATTGGTGCACAAATTGCGTTGTATTAGATAAGAAAGTCTTTCATGATAGTGAGATTGCCAATCTATTAAAATCCAAAGATGTATTAACAATAAAAGCAGACACAACGACTATCGATATGGAAGCGACTAAAGATTTGAAAACTATCTACGGTGAAGCAGGTAATGTGCCTGTAACAATATTTATAGATTCCAAAGGCAAGAGGCATAAATTACGTGGTATTTTTGATAAGCAGCAACTGATAGATTTGCTCAATGACAAATAGGCCAGCTTGTTTTATTGCCGGGTTTAGAGTTAATAATTTGCTTATTTGTCTTTATCTGCGATGTCTTTATATGCTTGCATACTTGCAATAATTTCTGGCGGCAGAGTTTTTGCGTCTGGATTTGTTAGAATGATTTGACAAGCAAGTTCGAAAAAGCCAGCTTGTTGTATTGCTTCCTCGTATGTTTTTGCGACTGTCACAAGACCGTGATTTTTTAGGATTGCCAGATTTGCGTTGCGCATGGCATTTATTGTAGCTTGCGCCAACTCCTTTGATCCCGGCACTAATGCATCAACAATTGCAACTTCTCCAATGTAGTAGGGAATCTCTGGGATGACAAAAAAATCTACATCTGCGCAGTCGCTACAGGCAATTGCTGTGGCAAATGGACTTTGAAAATGAAACACAACATCAATGTCTTGGCGTTGCCTCAAAATGCCAAGATGAAACTCACTCTCCACTGTGGGCGTGATACTGTTTAGAGATTTTCCAGTTTCTATTTCACATATGGCAACCTGATTGGAAGAGATGTTTTCTAGCCAGCTTCGCGATGCGCTTAATAATGCAAGGCCTCCAGATATACGCCGAGATATGTTTCCTGAGCTAAATTGCTGAAGCTTGTAACTAGCAGCCCTATGGCACGCATTGATAAAATTGCTTATCTCTAGTTGATTTATCTCTAACATTATTAAGTCCTGTATGTCCTGTTTTGTAGTCTTGCAGATTGTAGAATTAATAGATAATTGACAGGTATCACCACTTATATCTTAAATGTCATAATAACATGAAGTAAAATATATGTTTTTACCAATTAGTCAAAAGTTTTTATTTTAAATCCTTAGATTATTTGCACAAAATTTGTATACATGGCATTTTGTTGTTGCAATGGCATCTTCCTTTTGTTAGCCTCGATTAGAGCTTTTTGTAAGGTACTGCATTGGAGATGGGGGGTAATCTTGCACACACTATATCATTTAGCAACACGCCGTGCTGTCCTCTTAGTCGACACATACAAGAAAGGCTCCTCTATACGTGGTATTGATCTAGTGTCTTTGCTACCAAATTTTATAGAGAGGCTTTACTGTAAAAAGATGTAAGTGTTTTATTGTTAATTCTAAGGAGAGATGTGTATGTGTGAATTGTTGATCCAAGTTTCAAAATTCCAAGGAGTGCTATTGGCGTATTCAGCCTACTGACTATGTCGGTTGTTGTTTCTATCGCTTTTTAGTCTTTCAGAGGCTAAGGTTGCATTTCTTGTATTATACTAAGTTGAGAATCTTTTAAGGGGAACTAGTATGGTTAGTGTGAGAGCAATACGTTTATTGTTAGTGTCATTTGTTTTATTTATAGTTCAATGTGTCTTTGCGGGCTCTGCCACGGTTGCCGAGCATTATCTTGGTGCTGACGCCACTTTTACGCAGGAAACAGACAATGCTGAAGCTAGATCCACATATTACGGTGAGGCGAGTGCATTCAAGCATAATATACAGGCAACTATTAACACCTCTCCATGGCATGAAAATTATGCAGGCTACCTACCTGTTTCTGAATGTGTAGATATCAATGCAACAGGCAGAGTAACATACAGTGTTTATATGCAGACTGCAAATAACAATACAACGTCAGATCATGGCGTTACTGGCGTTAAGACTTATTCTTATGTTGATGAAACCAACATAGATGAAGTCATGCAATATCAAGTTGATTGGCATTATAAGAATTTTGGATTTGTTCCAGCTACATGCGCATACCAAGGTGGCGGTGGAGCTTATGCAGGATATGTACATACTTATCTTCTTGGTGGTCGTCTTTCTGAAGTTGGCGATAATTACTATACTATGTCGGCAACGGATACTCAGCGTTATAATCGCACTGATGACTACAAGATAATTACTCGTATGGATGATACGGGCTATCCTAGTGGCGGTTATGATAGCAATGATGGTCATATGCTTGCCATGGATTATCTGAATGATAGTATTAACAATGGTGGTTGGTATTCGAATTTTACCCATTGGGACTACAATCCACATTTGGTTAAGCTAGATGCTTTCTGCGAAGAAGCTAGAAATACTATGGATGCTAGTGGAAAGTATATTGTATCTGTCAGTGCTGGTGAGGCGATTGAATATTACTACCTTCACGGTATGACTAGTGTCAATTTAGCCGATAATGGTACAACTATAACGTTGAATGTCACTTACAATCTTCCTGATTGGATGACTACGCAATGGACAGTTATAGATACAAGCCTTGGTATTACTCCACAGAGACCTGTTGATGGGTTGACTATTCCTATTTCTATAATAGTTGATCTGACCGGAACAAGTCTTAGTGGTAATGATATTCAAGCAGATAATAGTGGAGTAGTGATACATAAATCTGCTATGGATCATTTTGTTGTAGAAGTCCCGTTTAATCAAGCTTCTGAGACTGTTAGTGTTACATTATCTCCTACAAATACTCCCGATTATGCCAATGACGCATTGCCTGTAATAACATCTATTACTAGGACTGGGGATAGTTGGTCTGTAGTAACTGATCAGGAAACTAATTTAGTAATCTTTTCTCTTCCGGTAGGTAAGACTCTAGCTGATATCAACATTCAAACTTCTGATAATGATGATATTTATAATAGAGTGGATGCTCCTATACGTTCTAACATCATGGCTACGAGCCACAGTTTCACTCTTCCTGATGATGCAGGTTTAGATTATTATGTTGGTGTCATTACAAAGCAAAGGCAGTCAATTTTAGAGCCATTAGCTGAAGGTGGTACTCCACCGTCAAATGTTGCTCCAGTCGCCAATGCAGGTAGCGATCAAACAGTAACAGAAGGCACAAGCGTTACTCTTGATGGTTCTGGAAGCTATGACAGTGATGGTTTCATTGTCTCTTATGAGTGGAAAGAGGGTGCTAATATTCTTAGCACAAGCACAGGTTCAAGCTTTACAAAGAGCGATTTTGCTGTTGGCTCTCATACTATCACCTTGACAGTAACAGATGATGATGGTGTATCTGCTAATGATTCTGTTGATATAAATGTAACCAGTGGTGGCGGTGGTGGAAGTACAAGTCTTACCTTCCTGTCGCATTTTAATGATTCAACTAGCTGGGATATTAATACCGCTAATGGCG
>JALWYQ010000042.1 GCA_027078365.1 Phycisphaerae bacterium | reverse complement strand
TGTCATAACTTGTCCGAACAAATTGTCTGCGCAAAAAAAAGCACTCAAACCTTTGCTGGACTTGAGTGCCTTTTGAGAATTTACTTGATTAGTTCATAGGTGTCTTTGGCGATCATTAGCTCTTCGTTTGTGCTGATTAGGAGCGCTGCTACTTTTGAATCTTCAGTGGAGATTGTAATCTCATTGGCGTCGTTCTTTTTGGAGTCAACGCTTAGACCAAGATAACCAAAGTTTGATAGGATTCTTTCTCTTAAGTATGGGTTGTTCTCGCCGATACCAGCGGTAAAGACGATTGCGTCAACACCAGATAGGGCGGCAGTGTAGGCTCCGATGTACTTTTGAATTCTATATACAAAGACTTCGACAGCTATTTCTGCATCGCGGTCTCCGTCTTTTGCTAATGCTAGGACATCACGCATATCAGCTTTGCCAGTTAGTCCTTTTAGTCCAGATTTTTTGTTGAGAATATCGTCCATCTCTTCTGGAGAGAGGTTGTATTTTTTCATGATTGTTAGAACTATCGCTGGGTCAAGATCGCCGCTTCTTGTTCCCATTAGCAAACCTTCCAATGGAGTTAATCCCATAGATGTATCAACAACCTTGCCCTTGTCGAAAGCGGTGATTGAACTACCGTTACCAAGGTGGCAGGTTATAACTTTTATATCTTCGAGTTTTTTGCCAAGAACCTCGGCTGCCTTAGCAGAGACATACTCATGGCTTGTGCCGTGGAATCCGTAACGTCTGATACCATCTTTTTTGTAGTAGTCGATAGGCAATGCGTACATATATGCCTTCGGTGGCATGGTCTGATGGATTGCAGTGTCGAATACTGCAACATTTGGTACGCCAGGTAGCGCCTGCTGGCAACTTTCGATACCAATGATATTTGGTGGATTGTGAAGTGGCGCAAACGGAATTAAGTCGCGAATCTTATCGAGGCTGTCATCATCAATAACGACAGAGCCCTTGAAAACTTCACCGCCATGAACAACTCTGTGGCCAACACCGTCAATCTCGCTGATGTCTGAAAGAACACCGTACTCAGGGTTTGTCAGGATTGGTTCGATATTATCCATAGCTGTCTTGTGGTCCGGCAAGTCTGTCTCAAAAGTTACAGTCTCTTTGCCTACTGTTGTGTGTTTTATAAGGGAGTTTTTAAGACCAATCCTCTCAACGAGACCTTTGGCGAGCAATTCATATTCGCCATTTACCTTAAAGATTTGATATTTAATACTGCTTGAACCACAATTGATAACTAAGATTTTCATTATTGCAAAATTCCTTGTCC
Organism: Phycisphaerae bacterium; assembly: GCA_027078365.1. GTDB lineage: Bacteria > Planctomycetota > Phycisphaerae > Sedimentisphaerales > Sedimentisphaeraceae > S145-28. The sequence continues at coordinate 95,744 of JALWYQ010000042.1, read as the reverse complement.
ATGTTTTTATTAAGATGCTTGAATTGCTGTTATTGCGATAGTTGCAACGATGTCATCGCTACTGCAACCCCTAGATAAGTCGTTTACTGGTTTGGCTATGCCCTGAAGGATTGGTCCGTATGCGTTAAATCCTGCAATCCTTTCAACTGCCTTGTAGCAAATATTTCCAGAACATAGGTCAGGGAAGATAAATGTATTTGCTTCGCCTTTTAATGGACTCTCAGGGCACTTGCTAGAAGCGATAGCAGGAACAAACGCTGCGTCGAACTGAATTTCACCGTCTATTGCGTATTCACCTTGGAATTCAGAGGCGAGTTTGTCTTTGGCTAGCTTTGTTGCTTCGCTCATCATATCAACTGCTGGGCCACTTCCAGAGCCTTTAGTGGAGTAGCAAAGCATTGCGATTTTTGGGGTAAATCCAAATTGCTGCGCGGTCTTAGCAGTTGAAAGGGCGATATCTGATAGTTGCTCTGCGGTTGGGTTTTGGTTTAAGCCGCAATCACTAAACATATATGTTGTGTCTCCTTTTGCCATGAAGAACATGCTAGAGACGGTTTTTATTGAAGGGCTTGACTTAATAATCTGAAGGGCAGGTCTGATTGTATCGGCTGAGGAATGCGCTGCGCCAGCGACGAGGCCATCAGCATCTCCAAGCTTAACCATCATAGTCGCGTAGTACATTACATCTTTCACCATGGCGGTTGCTTTTTCTAAGTCTACGCCTTTGTGCTTGCGCAACTCATAAAATGCCTGAGCGTATTGTTCGATTTTGTTCGATTCGCTTGGTGTTATAACATTTATATTTGTCATATCAGTGGATGATGCTTCGAGTTGAGCCTTTATCTTTTCAGAATCACCAAGAATCGTCAATCTTGCGATTTTTTTCTGGGCCACTACCTTAGCCGCTTCGAGCATTCTAGGGTCGTCGCCTTCAGGCAAAACAATGTGTTTATTGGCACTAGAGGCCTTTTCTATAATCATACTCAGGAATTTTTCTTCAATATCCGCCATTATTACCTCTTCTATACTAAGTAGCGTGAAAATTAAGTTTTTTAAATCGCCATTATAATCCCGCAATTGCTTGCGCCAAGAAAAAACAGACAATTGCTGAGCAAGCGATATCTGTGACATATCGGCTATTTTTAATGTGGAGTATGGCTATTGAGAAATGTTTTTGTGATTTGATTCCTATCGTTTTAGTGTGTTTTTGCGTTGATACGGAGATGGTGAAAGATGGTATTTAAGCATTAGGGCATGGATTGTTCGATCTTTTCAAAATGTTACTAAAGTGGTGAACTTTAGGTGGCGACAATACAGCTGTGCTTAGAGTTTAAATACAAATGTGCTTACAACTAGGCCATATAATATCAGAATCAGTAAGATTACTTGAGTAATCGATTAATTCTTTTGTAAGGGAAGTTTAATGAAAATTAGGACAAAATTTATCTTGCCAACTGTGTGTATTATTGTACTAGCTTTTCTGATAGTTTCATTTCTGACAGGAACTGCAGTTAAAGAGATAGTGGATTTGCAAGCTAGTCAGACATACAATGGAATGTTAGAGACTGCTAATAATTCAGCAAAAGATACCTGTTCATTAGTAAAAGAGAATATTGACATGCTTTCTTCTAAAGCGTTGAGCAATGCGTCTATTTTGGCGGCTCAGCCAGAGGTAGTTAGTGCATACAAATTAGCTAATACTGGAATTATTGATGATGCATATGATTCTACAGTTCAAAGAGCACGTGAGCATTTACGTGAATATATGAAATTGATAGGTAAAGAGTATGAATTATGTTTGAGTGGTTCAAAATTAAAGATACATTTCCATCTCAAAAACGGTAAAAGCTTCTTGCGTAGTTGGCGAGAACGTCAAGCTGAAGTAGATGGGGAGTGGGTTGATATCTCGGATGATTTGACTTCATTTAGGCGATCAGTTGTTGATGCAAACAAGTTTTCCAAAAGCATAAGGGGCATTGAAGTTGGTCGCGGAGGTTTTGCTATTAGAGGCATTGCTCCTGTCGTTGATGAATCAGGTAACCAATTGGGAACTTGTGAATCCCTTGAGTCATTTAATGATGTTGTTGAGCAAAGTCGGATACGAAAAGCAGATTTATTTGCAACATATATGAATGTAGATTTATTGCCAGTAGCAACCAAGCTACATGATAGCGCTAAATATCCAATTATTTCAGATAAGTACGTCAAGACGGCAGCAAATAAGAGTGACATTATTGATGAATTGGTTACTACATCAGTTTTGGATAATGCTTCTAATGGTTTTAATTTGATTCAAAAAGGTAATTATAGTATTGCGTCATTCCCGATTTTAGACTACTCAGAGAGACAAATCGGTGTAATGGTTTACATACAAGATTTAACAAATGTAATAGCGGGTATAGAGAATGCTAAGCAACAAGCTGCTTCAAATATGAAATCGCTATTCTTAAAACTTACAGTTTCAGGATTTGTGTTAGTATCTATGCTTGTTGTTAGTATCCTATTGATTCTCAGAAAGATTGTTACAAGGCCTTTGGGTACGGTAGCAACCTGTGCAGATAAACTTGCCAATGGCGATCTTTCGTTTATGATAGAGGAACGAAATAATGATGAATTCGGCTCAATGCTAGATAACTTTGATAAGGCAGTTGGTAAACTAAGTAGCATATTCAAAGAGAATATAAATATTTCTAATAATCTCTCTAAGAAAGCAAAGGAGCAGGCATCTTCTTTGGAGGAGGTTTCTAGTGCAATAGAAGAAATTAATAGTACAATAGAAAATAATTCTGCTAATTGTGAAGGAGTTCGAGATCTAGTAAAGACTATGCAATCAGTTATTGAAGAGGCTGATAAGTCAATGAATAATTTAATTAATGCTATGCATGATATTTCGGACGCTAGCGAAGAAACATCAAAGGTTATAGGAGTGATTGATGGAATCTCGTCTCAGACTAATCTACTTGCCCTTAATGCTGCAGTGGAAGCTGCGCGTGCTGGTGCTGCAGGAGACGGATTTGCTGTTGTAGCTGAAGAAGTCAGGGCGCTGTCTATCCGCTCTACTGAGGCGACTAGAAATATCTCAGATATGATAGGAGAGACTTCTGAGAAGATTAACAATGGACTAGAGATCGTTTCACAAACTCAAGAGCAGTTTTCAAATGTAACTAATAAGATACGGGAAGTGTCCGATCGCGTGGAAGAAATTACAGAAGCTTCAAAGGAGCAGTCTATAGGAGTATCACAAATCAACTCCAGTCTATGCAGTTTACAGACAGACACTCAAAGTACCGCTAATAATGCTCAAGATCTATTTGATGCCATAGAAAAGATAAAAGTTAGAGATGAGCAACTGTTGAGCACTTGATTGCTGTTAATCCTAGAAATGCAACCAATTTACTCCTTTCATGATGAGAAAACTAAAGTTAAACAATGGAGTGTCTTCTTCTGGCAATTAGCATTGCACCGACAGCGAGAATTGAGAGTGTTGTCGGCTCTGGAACTGGGTCAAATATTCCGCCGTTGTCGAAATGACCTAGGTTTACTTGGCCGCCGCCTTGTAGGTCGCCTGCGATTAGGTTTCCAGTGACTATACCAGTTGCGAAATTTACATCGGCATTGGCTGCCAAAATATTGACATTGTTAGAGCCAGATAGATTCAAACTTGTTGCTTCCGTGAAGTTTATAAGCACATTAGAGCTAGTGATGCCTCCGCTATAATTCCAGTTTGTTGAATTTAGTGAAGCATTTGTTCCAGTTACGTTTATAAGTACAGTTGAGTCTTGCGTGCCAAGTATATCAAATCCCCATGCGCTGTTTAATTCTTGTGAGCTTATTGTTACAACGTTGATTCCACTTGTAGTGTTTAGCGTGAGCTTGCCATACTCATTTGACACGGATCCAGTGTTGCTTAGACCTGCTATCTGTGCTGAAGTAGAACTGAAGTAATTAGAAACAAACTTGTGGTTCACGACAGGATTGTAAGTGAAGTTCTCGTAAATATTGCCACCAACGCTGAATTGCTGGCTGAGATTTATGTTTGTTTGGGCATATACATTTCCAGTAGTAGAACCACCAGAAGAATTAGCGATACTACCACCTGAGTGTATGTTGCCATTTACACTTACATTTGCAAGGCTGAGGTTGCCGCCAATTTCAATGTCGCCTGCGTAAGAACCCGTTAAAGTTGCATTTGCTCCGACGTGAAGAGTGTAGCTACTTTGATTGTCCATACCGTTTAACGAGAAGCTTGAGAAGTAAACACTTCCTGCGGCGCCTGCGATGCCTTGAAAATCACTATGGTAAGCGCTAGTGCTACTTCCAATGTCGTTGAGACTGTAAACATTGAAGTAAGAGAAAGGGTTTACTGTGCTTGCGAAACTCTGCGTTGCTGCAAGTGTAAGAATTGTTAGCATTATTGTTATTTGTTTTTTTCTCATATATCTGCCTTTGCTTAATTTACAATTATTTCTTTGTTCTACTCCTTTAAGATAGTAAATCATCTTGGCTAAACAACACCAAATAGGGGGGGGTCTCTGTAAATGTCCTAAAAAATTGTCCTTATCGTGGCGTTAGTCGTTAATATCGGTACTATGGCTACATTCTTTACTGATTTGTTGAGTGTTTTTACTGGAGGGTGAGCGTGGCGAGTTTGCTTGCTTCTCAAGAAGTGGATCTAGGTTTCTAGCTGAATTCAATGTTGAACTTGAGCCAGAACTCTTCGCGATATCGGACATGTGAGGTCTGTTAGCGTGATTGGATTACGATTTAGCTTTTAATATCAATTCTTATTCCGCATGAATTGCAGCTAATATGGTTGCCTTTGAATGCGGGGGATAATTGAATTAGGTTGCCGCATTTGCATTTGAATGATTCCCAGCTGCCTGATGAGCGGCGTTTGTAGGTGTATTTTTTTTGTGTTGCTGCTGTTTGACTAGGGTTCCCCTTGCCCTTAGCGGCATTTAACCCAGCTAGCATCGCTGACATTTCGGCAACAGGAACTGAATGGACGGTTTTGCACCTTGGGCATTGAACTTGTGGTTTATTGTAATTTGGTGGCAATTTTAGCTTCATTCCACATTGGCATTGAATAAACGCAAAACTGTTGGCAGCCAGAATCATATCGCCAATTTGTCTTGTCTGTGTTTTTGAATCGAGAGGTTTCTCTGATTCTGCGCTGGCCTGTCTTACTTTGAATTCTTTTTCTTTTAATGCGGAGGCCGGTATGAAGTTGCATTTTGTTGAGTTAACCTTTGAGTATGCCCTTTGGTAGCTTGAGAAACCAACAGAGCCACTGAGCCTTTGTAAGATTGCAATTCTATTTTGGATAGGCGGATGTGTTGAGCCAAGACTAGAGAGAGCTGAGCCTGTTTGTTTTGGATCTGAAATATAGAGAGGTCTTACAATTTTGTTGTTGTCTAAATCGGCTCCACTTCTTGCGCCGCGGGATATTTTTTCTAGCGCACTTGCCAAACCTGCTGGATAGCGGGTTAATCGCACAGCGCAGGCATCGGCTAGATATTCGCGTTTACGCGATATTGCAAAGTATAATATCTGCGCAATGATTGGGGAGATGATTGCCAATACTAGAGGAATCAGAATTGAATAGACATTTGAACCAGACGACTTAGAGTATCTACGTCTTGAACTTGCACCGGCATAAAAGAATGTTCTGACATATATATCTGAGATTAATACAATTGTTCCTAGCATAGTTGCTGCATAGGTCATAAATAGTACATCACGGTTTAGGATGTGGCTCATCTCATGGGCTATGACACCTTGTAATTCATCTCGATTTAGTTTTCCAAGAAGTCCTGCGGTGACAGCTATCGCATAGTTTTTTGGGGTTGTTCCACTTGCAAATGCGTTTGGAGCTTGTTCGGGAATGATGTAAATCTTGGGCATGTGTGGTAAATTTGCCGCTATTTTCATCTCCTCTACTATATTGTAGAGCTGTGGGTGTGCTTCCTTTTCAATCAAACGAGCGTGGCTTGTTGCAAGTAGAATCTTTGTGCCTGCAAAATATGCAACTAGGCTTTGAACAACCCAAATTCCAAAGGCGATAATAAGCCCAATGAATCCGCCTATTGAGCCTGCGTAAGCGTAGCCTACTGCGTAACCAAGCGCAATGAGAAGGGCAGCCATGATTGCCATCAGCATCATTGATTTGCGTTTATTTGCTCGTATTAATTCCCACATTAAATGTAACAGGCCTATCTAAAAGTCTGTGATAGAGATAAATTCTTACGAATAGTCTAGAATTTTACGCTAGGAGCTTCTCTTTCGGTTTCATTTTCGAGTTCATAGTAGTTTGCTGTCTTGAAGTTAAACATGCCAGCTACTATATTGGAAGGGAACATCTGTATCTTGTTGTTGAAGAACATTGCTTGGTCATTGTATGCCTGACGAGCAAAAGCAATTTTATTTTCTGTACTACTGAGTTCTTCTTGAAGGCTTAGGAAGTTTTCGTTTGCCTTGAGGTCTGGATAATTTTCAACGACTAACATGAATTTACTCATTGCGTTGTCAACTTGTTTCTCGGCGGCAATCTGTTCGTCTATATTGCCTGCGCCCATTGCCTTGCTTCTCGCATTGACTACGTTTTGCAGTGTCTCGCGTTCGTGTTTCATGTAGCCTTTAGCTGTTTCAATTAGATTTGGAATCAAGTCGTGGCGGCGCTTGAGTTGCACGTCAATTTGGCTCCATGCATTTTTAACTTGGTTGCGCAGCGACACAAGTGAGTTGTACATTCCAATTACTACAATAGCGATTATTACTAGAATTCCAATGATGATGTATAGTGGCAGCATTTGCTCTTCTCCTTAAAAAGTTTTAGATTCAGATGATCCAAACATATCTCTTAACAACTCTACTACACTAGAGTCTTTGTGCTTGGTATTTGATAAAATTTCTTCGAGTTCGCCAGCGTCTAGCCAGATACCGTGGGATTTTGGGCATTTATCTATGAGTGTTTGTTTTTCTTCACCAATAAATGCTTTGAACATCGTTTTGTTGCAGATTGGACATCTGCGTTTTTTTTCTTTGATTCCCTTGGCCTCTGGGAGGCTTGCTATGTAATCTTTTACGCCCTGAGTGTTGTTAGGATCCCAAAGTAATTCAAGCTCTCCTTCATCAAGCCAAATGCCTGCGCACGAAGGGCAGTAGTCAATCTCTACTTGCCTAAGCTCAAGAATAATCATTTCGTCAGTTTTGCATACAGGACATTCCATGCATATACATTTAAACTAAATCTGCGACTAAGGCAAGTATTATTAGATATATATCTGATGGTGAAATTGCTGATGAATTATAGAGGCCACTAGAGAAGGAATCTTGCTAATTTGATATTTAGAGATTATTGTGACGATTAGCAGTACGGTGAAACAGTTCAAAGCAAAATAATAAAAGAGATATTATGATTCGAGTTCGAAATATAAGGCTTGCGTTTGACCACGACGATGAAGCTATTAAGAATGAGATTGCACTTCGTTTGGGAATATCTCAAGATGCTATCCTCTCTTATCGTTTAGCTCGTCGGTCCATAGACGCTAGAAGCCGTAGCGGGATATATTTCGTTTACACTCTTGATGTTCAAGTGGCAGATGATAGTGAGGTTTTAGAGAAGTTTGCAAATGATACAGACATCTCTTCTGCTCCAAATTTAGAATATAGAATGCCGCAAGTCCTCAGAGAATCAGAGAAAAGGCCTCTTATTGTTGGCGCAGGCCCGTGCGGACTGTTTTCAGCTTTGATGCTCGCCCAGCTTGGTCAAAGGCCACTACTAATTGAAAGGGGCAAAGATGTTGATTCTAGAGTTGGTGATGTTCGAGCTTTTTGGAATGAGGCCAAACTTAATTTAGAGAGTAATGTACAGTTTGGCGAGGGTGGGGCAGGCACTTTTTCCGATGGTAAATTAACTACGCAAATAAAGGACAAGGCAAACCGTTCGCGCAAGGTGCTTGAAGAATTAGTTTTAGCCTCTGCGCCAAAAGAGATTTTATTTGAAGCAAAGCCGCACATTGGTACAGATAAGCTTAGAGATGTTGTTAAGAATATCAGAAAAAAGATAATTGACCTTGGTGGTGAAGTTAGATTTGAAACGAAACTTACTGATATTAAGGTTGAAAATGGAGCTGTTGTTGCTGCGGTAGTCAATGGTTACGAGCAAATCGAAACAGATACAATAGTCTTGGCAATTGGCCATAGTGCAAGAGATACGTTTGAGCTTCTAGTTAAACTTGGCATCGAAATTAAGCCAAAACCATTCTCGATAGGTGTGCGCATTGAGCATCCACAGACGGTGATTAATGAATCTCAGTACGGAAAATTTGCAGATGCAGCGACCTTAGGTGCCGCTGAGTATAAATTGGTAACCCACTGCGCCAATGGTAGGAGTGCATACACGTTTTGTATGTGTCCTGGAGGAATGGTTGTTGCCTCGGCGAGCGAGGAGGCGATGCTAGTGACCAACGGAATGAGTGAGTATGCAAGAGATGCGGCTAATGCAAATAGTGCTCTTTTGGTTGGGGTGAGCGTTGATGATTTTGGTAGCGACAATCCACTCTCTGGGGTCGAGTTTCAAAGGAAGTGGGAGAATAAAGCTTTCAATCTCGGCGGTGGTAATTATTTTGCACCAGCTCAGCTCGTTGGAGATTTTCTGCGTGGTAGGGCATCTAAATGCGTAGGGAGTGTTTTGCCAAGTTATAAGCCCGGTGTCGTATTTTGCGATTTATCTGAATGTTTGCCGGATTTTGTCTCAGAGACACTGCGTTTAGCGATACCTGAATTAGAGAAGAAACTAAAGGGCTTTTCGATGGGAGATGCCGTTATGACTGCGATTGAGTCGAGAAGTTCTAGTCCGATTCGTATTGTTAGAAATCAAGCCTTTGAGAGTAGTACGCTCAAAGGGCTATTTCCTGCTGGCGAAGGGGCAGGTTATGCTGGTGGTATAATATCTTCTGCAATAGATGGTATCAAAGTAGCAGAGGCGATTGTTGGAGCTCTTTAGCGCGACAAGACTTTTTATTAAGTCTGTTATCGTTTAATTGTCGATATAGTGGATTGATGAAGTAAATCAATAATATGAGCAGTTTTTAAGCGAGAGTTAAGAGTTAGGATTAGTCCTAAGAAATACACAAAAAAAGGAAGTCCTTCCCCCTCATAGGACTTCCCAAAAGATTTATTGCGGTGCTGTTTGTTATTCGTCTAGATTTAAGGATAACTTGTTAGAGTAAAAGTACTTATATTCATGGAGCTTTGCCGTTAGTTTGTTTTGAAAGTGATGTAATTATGTTTGTAGCGAAATCTAGTCGCAGGCTGTTTTTACTCAAGGCCGCTATTGGTACGGCTATCGCGGTCTTTCTTTTGGTGTTTGCAAATATTTTTATCGTTCTGCCAGCGTTCGAGAAAAATATGATGAACGATAAGAAGATGCAGGTCGAAAACGTTACCAACATAGTTGTTGAGATGCTAGATTCGCTAGAGAGAGAGGTGAAAGCAGGCTTTATCACTGAACAAGAAGCGAAGAGGCAGGCGTTTTCTTACATAAAGTCTATTAGATACGGAAAAACGCACGACGATTATTTCTGGGTCTTTGACGATGTCAATAAAAAGATTCTATTGCACCCATTGTTGAAAGATGGAGAGATAATGGATGCCAAGGATATGCTTGGCCCAGATGGGGATACCGTTATATTGAAAATCCTAGACTCCGTAAAGGGTAAAGACCATGGCTATATTCAATATCTGTGGTTTTCTAAAAAAGACGGCGGGGAGAGTGAGCAAAAGCTCTCCTACAACAAACGCTTCAAACCATGGGGGTGGGTTATTGGAACGGGTATTTATCTAGATGACGTACGAAACGAGCTTGCTGCGATGAATGCAAAGATATTCCATTTTGTAATTGGAATAATTGTTGCCGTGGCAATTATGCTTTTATTTTTATTGATAGTGGCTAGAAGAAGTGAAAGAGAAATTTACCTGACAAGAAGAGCGTTGTCTGAGAGCAATGTTATTCTTGAAGCGAGTATTGAAGGAGCTCCTGATGCGTTTCTAGTAGTATTTAACGATGGTCATATCTCCCACTACAACAGCAATTTCTTGAAGATGTGGGGAGTTGAAGCAGATGAACTATCAGATATGAAATTCAGTCAATTGAAGCAGATAATTGATAGTAAAATCTCTGGTTCGGCGGTGTTTGAAAGCGATTTAGATGAATTTAAAGTTATACTAAACGATGGCAGGAGAATCGAAGTTCGCTCAAGACCACTGATTGTGCAAGATGAATACCTTGGAAAAGTGTGGCAGTTTAGAGATGTTACTAGCAGTGAGCTTGCAAGGAAGGAACGCGAGTTACTTTTAAAGAGCCTTTCCGAGAAAAATGATGAACTTGCGAGTATAATGTTTATAGCTTCGCATGATTTGAGGTCTCCAATTATCAATATAGAAGGTTTTAGTGGCGAACTTCTTGGTATCTGTAAAGAAACTTCAGCCTTGATGAGTCAAATTGATATGCCAGAGGATCAGCGATTGGCTCTTAGAGCTAAAATGGACGAAGTTCATGAGTGCATCAGTTTTATCAATTCTGGAACGTCAAAGATTGATAGTCTCTTGCGCAGCCTGTTGAAGGTCTGTAGGGTTGGAGCTGCTACGCTAGAGCCCACCAAGTTAGATATGAATGAGATGATTTCTTCGATAATAAAGATTCATGGTTACCAGATAAGGCAAGCCGGTGCTGATGTAACTATTGAGGAGCTCTTACCTTGCTATGGTGATAGGGCTCAGATTAATCAGGTCTTCTCAAATCTAATTGATAATGCTATTAAGTATATAGACAAGAATAAGAAACCTATTATACATATCTCAAGCAGAGAATCTGAGTCTATGGTAATATATTGCGTCAAAGACAATGGTGTTGGGATAAACGAGAAATATCAGTCAAAAATATTTGAGATATTCCATCGACTCTACGTAGATAGCGATGTTCAAGGTGAAGGTATCGGGCTTACAGTTGTCAAACGCATCGTTAAGCGGCATACGGGCAATGTGTGGGTCGAAAATAATCCAGATGGAGGCTGTAGTTTTTACGTTTCATTGCCAAAAGATAAAGTCTCATTGGATTTGGGCTCAGCTCAAAGCAAGGGCTAGTTTGCCTAGATTAACACAGTATGTCAATTTAGTTGAGCTTTATTGTTTTAACGACAGTTTGATTTGTTGACATGTTGTTAAATCTGGCTATAATCTTGGAGGTTAGTGGTTTAGCGATTTTTTCATGAAGGTTTTAAGTAATGATAAATGCAGGAAGAAACAACAGTGATGACGCACGTTAATAGCATTATTGTGCGGTTACGCAATTGTGCGTGTATTGGCTGTGTAGCAGGTTTTGCTTCAATCTACCCAGATGTGTACAAACTGGAGGGCCCGATGGGTAATTAGAGTTTGTACATTTTGACTGGTGCGTATGCATTGGTTTTTGGTAATAGTGAGAATTGAAGTGGGAACCTAGTGGTTTCCACTTTTTTTGTTAAGTATATGCGGAAAGCAGATTTATGAATCAAGAATTAATTAGGATAGTTGACAATATTGCTCGCGACAAGAATCTTGATAGGGAAAGCATCTTTCAGGATTTAGAATCGGCAATGGTTTCTGGGGCAAGAAAGCATTTTGGATTACCAGATGCGGAGATAACGGTTCACATCGATAGGGCAAGTGGCCAGATCACAGCCTACAAAGATGATGAATTAATCGATATCAGAAGCCTTGGCAGGATACCAGCGCAGACTGTTAAACAGGTAATGATTCAGAAGATTAAGGCGGACGAGAGAGGTAGCGTATTTGCTGAATATGTCCAGAAAAAGGGCGAGATAGTAACCGGAACGGTCTTACGTAGAGAAGGCAGCAATACGATTGTCAGTCTAAACGGAAGAATTGAAGCTGTTTTGCCAAAGGCCGAGCAAATCGCCGGAGCTGTGCATCACAACGGTGAGCCAGTACGTGCGATGATTGTTGACGTTAAAGAGAGTGCTAGTCAGGTTAAAATCAAGCTATCACGTACCCATCCAGAGTTTATCCGTAGATTATTCGAGATTGAAGTTCCTGAGGTTGCCGAGGGGATTGTGGTTATTAAATCTCTTGCTAGAGAAGCTGGCTATAGAACCAAGATAGCGGTTGATTCTGTCGATGAGAGAATTGATGCTGTTGGAGCATGTGTTGGTGTTAGAGGTAGTCGAATAAAAAATATCGTTGACGAACTTGGCGGCGAGAAGATTGATATTGTACGTTGGAGTGATTCTTCGCAGGTTCTTATTGGCAATGCTCTAAAACCTGCAGACAGTAGTGAGATTGCTATTTGTTTTGAACTTGGTAGAGCAACTGTTGTAGTTGACGAAGACCAGCTAAGTCTTGCTATTGGAAAGCACGGTCAAAACGTTAGGCTCGCTGCAAGATTGACTGGATGGGATATTGATATTCTCACCCCAGATGAATACAACGAAGAGGTCGAGACTCTCGCCAAGGCCCTCGAAGAGGTCAACGACGAAGACAATAGACTCGTGGATAAACTCTTAGCGCTTGGTTTGCTCAGTGTTATGGATATCGAAGAAGTTGGTCCAGAACCTCTCGTTACAGAATTAGAGCTTGATAGAGAACTTGCCGATAGAATCGTCGCTATAGCGGTAGAGAAGGTTAAGCAGGATAAGCTTGCTATTAGTGAAGCAAAAAAGAAAGCAAAAGAAGAAGCAGAAGAAACTCAACAGTAATAGAGTGTTAAATTTAGAGTTTGCTTGTCTGATGAAATGGGATAGGTGGACCTATGCATCAGTAAGTTATACGTCTAAAAGATATGGAGATTAGCTTTGGCAAAGGCTACAACAAGAATACATATTCTGGCTAAAGAGCTCGGAGTAAAGAGTAAGGCAATAGTAGAAAAATGTCAGGCAGAAGGCCTCGACGTTAAGAATCACATGTCTACGATATCAATAGGGCTCTCAGCTACAATTCGTGAGTGGTTTAGTGAAGGTGAGCATACCACTACAGTAGAGAAAGCGTCTCGTGTTGATCTTGATAAGGTCAAGATTGACGACGGCAAAAAGAAATCTAAAGATGATAAAGACTTGCAGGCAGATAAAGAGCCGCAAGATAAAGAAGCTTCAGAAGCTAAGCCTTCCAAGCCAGAAATCCCTGTTTTAGAGAAGCCTGCGCCAATTCCAGTCCCGACGACACCACCTGAGATAATTGACCATTCAATACCTAAAGATATTAAGCCTGCAGGGCCTCAGTTAACTGCGCCAAAGCCAGCTAAGCTAAGTGGTCCAAAGGTTATTAGGGTTGAAGAACCAGAGAAGTTGCATAGACCTCGAGCTAAACAACGCCCTGCACATTCAAGGCAAGACTCCCAGAGACCTTCTAGAAACGCTCAGGGAAGTAATCAAGGGCAAAAGCGTCAAGGTCAGTCTCGTTTTGCAAAGCCAGCAGGCGAAACTCTTGGAAGCTCTATGCCGGGAGCTATTGGTGATTTTCCGGTTAAGCCACAAACTGGTAAACGTGGCAAAAAGAAGCACCACAACGACCACGATTCAGATTCATACAGAGAGTCTAAGAAATTCCGCCAACGTGATATGGACGAACGCAGAGCTCGTCTATCTGCGATTAAGGGAGAATCTCTCAACCGCAGACCTTCTCGTTGGGTTAGTGGTTCTAAGAAGAGTAAAAAAGCTGCCCCTAAAGTTGTTCACGAGAGGCCAGAGAAGGCTACAGTTTCTGAGCCAATTACAGTTAAAGATTTATCTGCGGCAATTGCAGTTAAATCTAGTGAGATTATTGCTAAACTGATGGCACAGGGAATAATGGCTACTGCCAACCAGACTATTGCCACAGATGTTGCAGAGCTAATAGCAATAGATTTCGGGGTTGAACTTATCGTTGAGAAAAAAGAGAGCCTTGAATCTCAGATTGAAAAAGAATTTGCGACTAGAGAAAGAAAGAATGTTAAGCCTAGACCTCCAGTTGTAACTATGCTTGGTCACGTTGACCACGGTAAGACATCCTTGCTTGATAGAATTCGCTCTGCTTCTGTTGCAGATGGCGAGGCTGGAGGAATTACTCAGCATACAAGTGCTTATCAAGTTAATTACAAGGGCAAAAAGCTCTCGTTCCTCGATACTCCAGGTCACGCAGCGTTTACTGCGATGCGTGCTCGTGGTGCTAACATGACAGATATCGTTGTTCTCGTTGTCGCAGCGGACGATGGTGTGATGCCACAAACAGTTGAGGCTATAAGGCACGCTCAGGCCGCAGGAGTTGCAATTATCGTTGCACTCAATAAGACAGATTTGCCGGGCGTCGATGTGAATAAGGTTTATGGTCAACTAGCAGAACATGATTTAGTTCCAGCCGAATGGGGCGGAGATACTGAAGTAATAAGAACTAGCGCAGTTACTGGTGAAGGTATTGATGACTTGATTGAGCATATCGAAATGCTCGCAGAGCTTCATGAATACAAAGCTGATTCAACTATACCGGCTACCGGTTGGGTAGTTGAAGCCAAGATGACAACCACGCAGGGAGTTGTTGCAACAATTCTTCTTAAAGAGGGCGTATTGAAGAAGGGCGATGTAATTCTTGCGGGTCCAGGCTTTGGTAGAGTAAGGACAATGAAAGATAGCTATGGCAAAACCCTCAAAAAAGCCACTAGTTCTATGCCGGTTGAGATAACAGGTTTGAGTGATGCACCTAGTGCCGGTGATAAATTCTACTGCTTAAAAGATCTCAACAGAGCTAAAAATGCTGCATTAGAAAACAAGCAACTCTCGCGTGAAGAATCTCTCGCCAAGAGGCAAAACATAACGCTTGACAATCTCTTTAGCCATATCGAAGCTGGTAACGTTAAAGAGTTTAATATAATCATTCGTGCAGATGTTCAAGGTTCTGTTGACGTGCTCACCAAATATCTTACAGACCTCAGCACCGATGAGATTAAAGTTAAAATATTGCATGCGGCCGTTGGTGGTGTAACAGAAGGCGATGTTGTGTTAGCTGAGGCTTCTGGTGCGGTTATAATAGGTTTTAATGTTGTTCCTGAGGATCAAGTCCAATCTCTTGCAGATAGCAAGGGTGTTGATATCCGTCTCTATAACGTTATCTACAGAATAACTGAAGACTTAAAAGATGCGATGACAGGTATGCTTGAGCCTGATGAGGTCGAAAAGCATATTGGAAAGCTTACTGTTAGAGAAACGTTTAAAGTCTCTGGTGTTGGAACTATCGCTGGTTGTTATGTCAATAGCGGTGTTATAACAAAGAATGCGAGATTGCGTTTGATTAGAAATAATATTGTTATTCAAGATGATTGTAAACTTGAGTCATTAAAACACTTCAAGGACGATGTTCGTGAGGTTAAGGCTGGTTATGAATGTGGTATTAAGATTGCCGGCTACGACGATATCAAGGTTGACGATGTTTTTGAAGCGTTTGAAATTGTTGAGGTGGCAAGAGAACTCTAAACGTCTTAGATTTTTAGAAGTATCTTAGAAAAATATATGGCAGATAAAAGAAGACAACTGAAAGTTTGTAGAGTTATCAAAGAGGTTGTGAGTGAAGCGATTCTCTACAATATAAGCGATCCAAGACTTACCGCTGTTGTGAGTGTTACAGAAGTTGAGGTTACACCTGATTTGCGCGAAGCGAAAATCTTTCTTAGCTTGCTAGCGGATAACGAATCTTCGAGACGTAAATCTTTCGCAGCCATCAAGCATGCAAGGGGGCATATTCAAACCCTTCTTGCACATGAACTAAATATTAGGTTTTGTCCTATCATATCATTTTGTGAGGATGTTAAAACTCGCAAGACTAATGAAACATTAAAGCTTATTGATCAAGTTGCAGAGGAGTTTAGAGAAAATCCTCTGATTAAGGAAGATGAGCTACAAGAATAATTTTTTCTAGGCGTATTCAAGCGATGAAAAACTCAAAAGAATATACAAAGAAGGTAGCAGCTTTTTATAAAGCTCAAAAAAAGAATATAGATCCGGCTAAAACACAGACTCAAGCCCAAACTCCGCTTGATACATTCGTTTATGGCATTTTGCTGGAATTCTATACCTATCCAGAGGCTGAAAAGGTCATAGAGAAAATCTCAGAGCATTTTGTTGATTTTAACGACTTGAGAGTTTCAAGAGCTGAAGAGATAGTTGACGTTCTTGGCGACAAAGACAAAAAAGAAGTGGCCATTGCACTAACTACTGCTTTGCAGGGATTGTTTGATAAGTATGATGCGATTTCTGTTGACGGTCTAATCGAACTTGGCAAGAGGGGGGCAAAGCAGGAGATTGAAGAATCTGGAATGCTAAGAACATTTGCCCTCAACTATTTTTCACTGATGGTTATGAATGCGCATGCTCTTCCAATGACTGCAAAAATGATAGAGTATGTTAAAGACAACGACCTTGTGCATCCAAACTCTAGTGATAAAGAAATTAATGGATTCTTAGAGAGACAGTTTGGTTCTTCTGAGATATTGAATTTCTACAAACTCTTGAGGCAGCTAAGCGACGACTACGATGCTAATAGTGCAAAGAAAGCTAAAAATAAAGCTACCAAGAAGACTGTAACAAAAAAGACCGCTAAGAAAAAGACAACCACTAAGAAGGCGACTGCTAAGAAAAAAACGGCAACTAAGAAAAAGACAACGACCAAAACGGTAACCAAGAAAAAAACAACAGCTAAGAAAAAGGCAGTTGCGAAGAAGAAAACAACAACAAAAAAAGTAACTAAGAAAAAGACGACAACCAAGAAGAAAGCAACCAAGAAGGCAACAAGAAAAAAATAAGCAAATGTTAACTAAGAGTAATTAAAGGAAGAAGCGATGGCAGGTCATTCCCATTGGGCTGGTATTAAACATAAAAAAGCGGCTAATGATGCTAAGAGAGGTAAATTGTGGAGCAAGATTGCTCGTATGATTATAGTTGCAGCGAAAGCAGGCGGTGGTGATCCAGTTCAGAATTTAGCACTACGTTACGCTATCGATAAGGCAAAACAGGCCAACATGCCAAAAGATACTATCGAAAAGGCGATAAAAAAAGGTACTGGTGAACTTGGCGCAGTCAACTATGATGAGATTCTCTACGAAGGCTACGCTCCTGGTGGGGTTGCGATAATGATTGACACCCTAACAGACAATCGCAATAGAACTGCGCCTGAGATTAAGAAAATCTTTGAACGCAGATCAGGTTCTTTGGGAACAAGTGGTTGTGTAAGCTATATGTTCTCTAAAAAGGGCTTAATTACAGTGGCTGTTGAAGGCACAGATGAAGAAGCGCTTATGGATGTTGCTCTCGGAGCTGGCGCAGATGACATGGAAAATGTTGGTGAGGTCTTTGAGATTTCTTGTCAACCAGAAGTATACAATGATTTGAAAGATGCCATTGAAGCGGCTAACTTTAAAATTGAAATGTCAGAATTATCAATGATGCCAGACAACACCGTCGAGGTTACTGACCCAGAAATTGCCAAAAAGATTATCGCAATGATGGAAGACTTCGAGGACCACGACGATGTTCAAAATATATATTCCAACTTCAATATTCCAGACGAAATTATGGCTCAGATAGAGCAGTAGGTGTGGATTTGATTTAGAATTAACAAAAGAACTAAAGGTTTAGAGCCTTTAGTTCTTTTTTTATACCAACATTAACCGCAGATCGACCCTATTAGAGTTGAGACTCTAACAGGGCGAGTACAGATAAACGCAGATGGAAAAAGTTTTTCACCGCGACAGGACATTAAGCGTGGTTTCCTGGGATCGCGGAGCCCCAGCTTCGCAAACCGTTCGCTTGCAGCTTTGACTGGCAAATTTGTTTGAGTGAATCAAAGGGATCTGGATTTTTTTTATCTTGCAGGTTCACAAAGATATGGCTAAGTTTAAGGTGGATGAAATACCAAATAGTATCAAACACGGCGTAGGGTTTGGTGACAAAGACTGGATAAAAGAAACAGTGGTTGATTAAGATCTGCAACAATTAACAAAAGGGGAAGACCTAAAAAAGGTTCCGTACCCCTTTTGATTCCCTCATTTGAAAGCCTATTGATTTACGATGGTTCTCTTCGTGATGGTCTCGCCGAAATCTTTGGTGTTAAATCACTTGATTTTAGCAGAGTTAATTTCGCTGATATTCTTGACTTATCAGCGATGAATTCAATGGATGATCTAGAAGAACTTGTCTTTGCAGATGCGACTAATCTTGATGGCGATGAAGTTGTTAAGCTGCTAAGTGAATTAGATTCTCTAAACTACCTTGACGTGACCGGCGCATTCCTAGGTTGGGATCAAGGCATCCAAGACGAGCTTCTTGCTTGGGATAACATTGAAGGAAACACTCTTGTCGTCCCCGAACCAATCACTCTAGCATTGTTTGGCATTGGTGGTTTATTACTACGCAAAAGATAAGTCAAACGGAGACAACTGGCCTTTGGCTTGGCGCAGCAGTCCTTGTTTGATTCACGCCAATGTTATTTTAAGGGATCTCCCTAGGCATCTGGCGGCTTTGTCAAGAGTCTGCAGAGTTACAGATTTACAATCCGGGTCAAGAAGACGATTTAACGCGCTTCGTGAGGTATGCATCCGCTGAGCCATATTGGTTTTAGAGATATGTTGTTTTTTCATTTCTTGGGATATCTGCATTGCCAAAACCTGTTTGGTGGCTGCTAGTGTGGATTTTTCATAAATATTTTCTTCACGAAGAAAATCATCAAAAGACGATCCCAGAGGAGATTTCGTTGCTTTAGATTTTGTTTTTTCCATTATTATTTTCCTTTGCCAAGAGCTTTTTGTATTTCCTTTTTCCTTTTTTGTGCAATTTCCAGGTCAGCCGCAGGTGTTTTCTGCTGCTTTTTTATAAAGCCATGAAGCAACCACATTGAATCGCCTGAAATATAAAAAATCACTCGAGCTATACGCCTGTCAAGATTTGACCTTACTTCCCACAATTTATTGCCAAGACTGCGGCAGACAGGCAAGCCGATTGGCCAGCCAAATTCAACAGCCTTGATATCTGTACCCAAAATCAACCTTTCCTGCGGCGTAAGGCTTTTGAGCCACTCCCGAACAGGTTCGCGACCTGATGGTAGACGATAAAAGTGAACTGTTATATGCTTATCGGCATCCATTCATGTATCGTACCTATTTTGGTACGAATTTACAAGGAAATAGTTCACTTTTCAAAGAAACGCTCGCAAAGGTAGATTGCCATTCTTAACGTTTTTAGCGTCAATATCTTTTTGGTTTCAGGTTTAATCTGGCAGTGAAAACTGCATAGAACGTTATGCGGAGCTGGGGCTCCGCATTCCCAGGAATGCCCTTGGCGGTTTTAAAACATAAAATAAGTTCTTTTAAATCCGTTTTCATCTGCATTTATCTGGTACGCCACGAGGCGTTTATATATCAGTGGGTGAGAGTCCCACCTGTAAATTTGTTTGTTTCATGCAGTAGCTATCGGGAGTACGTTAACCGTGAGGTTGACGTGCGAGTTCCCGTGGTGCGAGTACGTAGACCGTAATGCGCAAGCGTGAACATGTTTGGCTTCGTTAATGCTAAAATGCGATCGGCCAGCCTTCCAGATTTGGTGAAGCCTGTAATCGTGTGTGGAAGATCCTGTGACGCTTTTGCGGAGGGATAAAACAGACAAGACCACACGAGGTCGTCGGAGTTGTAATTGACGGTATGTGTACAAAGGTATGTAAATGAACGTGGGAGATCTCAACGTTTAGGGCTGACAACTCTAATTCTAGTCTATAAGGTAACGAAATGACAAGAAGGACGTTGAGAAGTCGGAGACGCCCATAGTAGTGTTGATCTTGAGGACAACATAACCTCAGGGAAGCGAAGGGGCGTTACTTTAGTTAATGTTTGTAAAGAAAGAAAGGAGTCCGTATTGGCAAATAGCCTACAAGCGGAACATCGGAATCAGATGAGCGATGAAGATAGGGTTCGGGGATTTCAGCGCAAACTATATCGAAAAGCCAAGCAGGATAAGAAGTTCCGCTTTTACATTTTGTATGACAAAGTGGGACTACCTCACTTTTTGCGTGTGGCGTACAAACGTTGTCGTTCGAACAATGGCGAGCCTGGCGTTGATGGTATGAGCTTCAAGGAAGTGGAGCGATATGGAGTTGATAAATTTTTAGCTGAGATAAAACTTGAGCTTGATAATCAATCCTATCACCCACAACCAGTGAAGCGGGTATTTATCGAGAAGTCTAACGGTAAAAAGCGTCCCCTCGGCATACCAACAATAAAAGACCGAGTTGTTCAGATGTCCGCCAAAATGGTAATTGAGCCTATCTTTGAAGCTGATTTTCAAGATTGCTCTTTTGGGTTTAGACCTAAACGTTCAGCCGCCGATGCGGTTATCGCTATAAAAGAGAACTTGAAGAAAGGCAAGACAGAGGTGTTAGATGCAGATCTGAGTTCGTATTTTGATACGATCCCTCACGATAAGCTGATGAAACTTCTATCATTAAGGATAAGTGACGGCAAAATGCTCAACCTTATCAAGATGTGGCTCAAGGCACCAGTACGTGAGAAAGGTCGCAATACAGGAGGTAAGAATAACAAGAAAGGTACGCCGCAAGGCGGGGTTATATCACCTTTACTGGCGAACATATACCTAAATCTTGTTGACCAAGTAGTGATGTGTGTAACAGGGATATTCCAGAAGAATGGAATATCTATGGTTAGGTATGCTGATGACTTTGTTTTAATGGGACAAAGGATAAACGAGCAGGTAGATGGTTCTCTTAAACACTTGCTTGATAGAATGTCTTTGACCCTGAACGAAGAAAAGACGGTTAAGCTAAACGCACACGAAGAATCTTTCGACTTCCTCGGACACACATTCCGGTACTCACGAGACCTTTATGGGAAAAACACAAGATACTGGAATGTTGAGCCAAGTGCAAAAGCACTTAGCGGGATACGCAGGAACGTACGGGAGTTCTTAAAATCACACGGTCATTCTCCTCCTGAAACGGTTGCGTCTGAGCTCAACAGAAAGTTGATTGGCTGGATAAACTACTACACAATACCAAGTGTAACCTATCCAGCCAAAGCGAAGAGAAAGTTGTTTTATTATCTGTATCAACAACTGAATCGCTTCTACAAGAGGAAAAGTCAGAGGAAGTGTAAGCTCCATCGTCAAGGAGCCTTTAGGGTTCTAATAACTAAATATGGTATGATAAACCCTGTTGACTACACTCCAAGACTACCTGTAAATGCTTGAGAAGAAGACTATCGGTAAGCCGTGTGCGGGAAAATCGCATGCACGGTTTGATGAGGGGCCCAGAGTTGGAGTACTCCAGCTCTGGCTCTACTCTACCGGTTAACGCTTCGTGGTTTTATAAAACAGCACTAACCCAATAACGCTTGCGCACCCAAAGCCAAACGGTACGGCTGCGAGGATTTTTTCTATTCCGTAAATCTCTGCTGGTTTTGATAGTGCTAATAAAACCAAGCTTGCAAATCCCCATGCGCCGCCAATTAGAAATCCCATTCTCTGGCCGAGTTTTAGTCCGGTTGCTTTTTTGCCCATTGTTACGATGAATGAATAGGTGCTAGATGCGAAGAACCCACTAATCATTAATAGCCATATCGCCTGCGCAGAGTCTAGATTGGTTAGATACAACACAAGAAATGGCGTGCCAATGAGCATCAAGATTGAGGTTGTAATCAGCTCTCCTTTTTTGTGTGCAAGCTGCGCCCATATAAGAGAACCAGCAGCACTTCCAATTCCGTAGAGTAATACCGATTTGCCAGCAAAGCCTACGTCAAAGCCAATCTCGGCTAGCCGCGATGGAAGTAGTCTAACCAATGTAGTTGATGAGACAGTTATAGGCAAAGACATTACCAGTATTATCCAAAACGGGTAAACGTCTCGTAGAGGTAGATTGGCTTGTGTATTTTTGTGGCTATCGGTGGCTAGCTTCACTTTTGTTAGGTGCAAAAATAAGATTGGAGGTATAACCATGAACAGTAGCCAAACAATGGCAGTTGCTCCAAATCTTTGTGTAATGATTGATG
Source organism: Phycisphaerae bacterium (assembly GCA_027078365.1). Lineage (GTDB taxonomy): Bacteria > Planctomycetota > Phycisphaerae > Sedimentisphaerales > Sedimentisphaeraceae > S145-28. The sequence goes on along the minus strand of JALWYQ010000042.1, from coordinate 73,678 downwards.
CGATGTAGCCTCCACTTGAAAAACCAAGAAAGCCAGCTGTGATAAAGACCGACGTTGCTATTGTTGCGGGAATCTTTTCAATGGCGTGGACTGCACGGAAGCTCTCAGGATGAGATATAGCTATTCCAAACCCTGCGAGCAAAAATATTATGCACAGAATATAAAAAGCATTTGATTGTGGAACTAGAAAAACAAGAGTTACCAGAGAAGCGAGCAATAAACCAATCTGCATAAAGAGTGGTTTGGTGCTTTTGCTTCTCAGGTGACCCGTTAATATTTGAAAAGCGTTACAGCTAATATCGAGAATTACAATTATCGCAACGCCTTGGGTGAGCGTAAGCGCAAAACTCTCTCTGATATTAGGCAGTAATACACTCGGCATTCCCGCAAAAGCATCGACTATAAAATGCAGGCTCGTTAAAGCTATTAGCTGCGCAATGGGAAGCCTTAATGATGAGCGATTCAATTTAGTTCTTTCACTCTAAAATTTCTTGCCAGTAAGTCTTTCGTAGCACTCAATGTATTTGGCGCTTGTCTTCTCGATGATGTCGTCTGGAAGCACAATACCTTCGCCATTTTTATCGAAATTTATGCTCTCAAGATAGTTGCGTACAAACTGTTTGTCGTAGCTCTCTTGGTCTCTGCCAACTTCGTATTTGTCGGCTGGCCAAAAACGAGAAGAGTCAGGAGTTAGTACTTCATCGATTAGAATAATCTTGTCATCAATAACTCCCCACTCGAATTTTGTGTCGGCTAGAATAATTCCCTTTGATAGGGCGTGCTCGCTTGCCTTCTCAAAAATTTCGATGCTCTTTTCTTTTATGTAATTGGCGTTTTCAGACCCGATGAGTTTTTCACATTCTTCAAATGAGATATTTTCGTCGTGTTCGCCAAGCTCGGCTTTTGTTGATGGAGTAAAGAGGGGCTTGTCTAATTTTTGGCATTGTTTTAATCCGGCTGGAAGTTTGTGACCGCAGACAGAGCCAGTTTTTTGATAGTCTTTCCAGCCAGAGCCGGTGATATAACCACGAACAATACATTCGATTGGAAGTACCTTTGTTTTCTTAACCAACATGGTTCTATTTTCGAGTTGGTCTGGGAAATCACAGAACGGAGCAGGGAAGTCTTTGACGTCTTTGCTAATGAGATGGTTCTCAATCGAATCGGCAAAGAAATCAAACCAAAACTCTGATATCTTAGTCAAAACAGCACCTTTGTTAGGTATGCCGCTTTTCATAATTACATCGAATGCGCTGAGCCTATCCGATGCTACAATCAGCATCTTATCGCCAAGGTCGTATATGTCTCTAACCTTGCCGTGGTGTGCATTTGCGCCTGGTATATTTGTTTGCAACACGATATTTGCCATGTTTGGTATCCTTACTTATTCTATGTGATTCTAATAACAACCGCAGATAGTAAGGGAATATGCATTTAGAGTCAAGAATTAAGGATAGCTTAGCTTCCAGAATCAATTCTTGGAGATTTTCTTAAACGTTGTTGGCTAATCGCTCTTTAATGTAATTATTTATCGTTTCTTTAACAATTGCGCAGTCTTTAGTTTCTGGCAGTTGCGAGAGGATAAAATCAACATAACCCCTCTCGATAATCCTCTTGAGTGAATCTGTGAAATTGATGTCGTAGAGCCATATTAGCTGGAGTAATTTGCGGTCGTTGATATTCTTGAGATCTGTATAGTCGATGCTTTCTCTCTTTAGCAATGCATTGACAACCTTTGGACTACATTTGCCATCGTTTTGACCTTTAAAGCTGATTGCTAGATTGAATTTGTCCGGATCTTTCATGTAGAGCTTGTATCCATTTATTACGACTCGGTAAATATCTATCTTGTCGGCGTCGCGTATCAACTTTGCAAATAGAAGATATTCTTCTGGTGAATCAGACGGCAATTGTAGCTTTTTTTTATTATGTTGGGCGATTGCGGTTTTGATAATTTTCTGCTCTAGATTGTTAAAGTCGTTTAGCAAGCCAAATCTATCAATGATTTCAATACCAAGTTTTGAATGGTCCGTGCTTTTGGCATCTTCAAAGGTTTTGTATCGCTTGATTTGTTCAAATCGCCCGACATCGTGAAGTAGTGCGATGATTTCTGCAAGAACGGCATCATCGCCATCGATGCCAATCTTAGAAGTTAGAAAGTTCATTTCTTGGCACACTTTCATAGTGTGGCATTGTTTGAGCGCAATATTTTCATCTACAAAATCACTCTCGCCGAGCAAGGATGTAGTGAAGTTATTAAACCATTCGCGTAGTCTTTTAAGTTTGTTTTGCATGATAGGGCAGATATTACCCAAATTTGCGCAGAAGTAAACGCATAAACGCCTGTCATACCAAAAAAAGGCTGTAATTTGAGTGTAGAATATAAAAAAACCGATGTCAGCTATCGTGCGTTATCTAGTTGGTTAAGAGACATGCTATTTTGCCAAGGAGATTCTCCGTCTCGTAAAAAGGAGAAACGAAACTTGTTTTCAAACAAAGATAAGAGCCAACATCGGTTTGGCCCGAGAAAACTAATAGCTTTCAAGGGCGGCATCCCCAACTTCTAAGTGATACGCATAACAGGCGGGGGAAGTTCAGCTTATCAGTATATTATTTTGATTTATGCTCTGAATAAGGTTATAACTTTGACCATGATTAAGGGACTCAGACAGATAGTTTCATTTACAATGATTAGTAGGGTGTTGGGGCTTGCGCGTGATCTTAGCTGCAACTACTTTTTTGGCGCAACCGCTTTGGGCGATGCCTTTTGGATGGCATTTAAGATTCCAAATCTAACGCGCAGGATATTTGGCGAGGGTGCGGCGAGCGCCTCTTTCATACCGGTCTATTCCCAAGAGCTTGAAACAGATAAGATAGCTGCGCAGAAGTTAGCCAGTACCGTTTTAACTGTGGTTGTTGCAACGCTCTCGGTGATTGTGATTTTGGGCTGGCTTGTTATGTTTTTATTACATTCGCTAGACTTTATAACTAGTGACACTAAAGTTGTACTAAGTCTTGCATCTGTGATGCTACCGTACTCCGTGATGATATGTAGCGTAGCGATTTTGGCGGGAATATTGAATTCGCATTTTCATTTTGCAATGCCAGCGGCTGCGCCGATTGTTCTTAATCTATGTATTATTAGCGGCGTTATCGTTAGTGGAGTTGTTTTTGGGCTCGCTCCAGAGACGCAGGTCTATGCCGTTGCGGTGTCGATACTCGTTGCAGGTGTAATCCAAATAGCGATGCAATTTTTTCCGCTTCATAATCTTGGCATTCATCTTAGAGTTAGCTTTGATGTTAAAAGCGATGCTTTTAGAAAGATAATGCTATTAATGGGGCCGATGATTCTCGGTCTTACAGTTACTCAGCTCAATACCTTAGGCGATGACTTTATAGCTTGGCTCTTTTCGGCTTCAAAAGAAAAGGGCATTTCATTTGTTCTTGGTAATAGAGAAATTCTCTATCCGCTCCAGAGAGGCTCTATCACTCACCTATACTTCGCGCAGCGACTTTATCAGTTTCCGCTCGGAGTGTTTGGAATATCATTAGCGACCGCAATATTTCCTGTACTGGCAAACGCCGCCGCTAAAAAAGACATCGAAACGCTTTGTGCGACAATCTCTAAGGGGATTAAGCTCTCGCTCTTTGTTGCTCTTCCGGCAACGGTTGGTCTTGCTCTCGTAGCTAAACCTTTGATTAGTCTGATGCTAGAGCATGGAAATTCATTTAGCGACCTTGATGGCGAGAAGACTAGTTTTACACTTATCTTTTATGCGGTAGGGCTTAGCGGCTACTTTATGCAGCAAATCCTTACGAGAGCTTTTTATTCAATGCAAGATTCTAAAGTTCCTGCTAGAAGCGCAATAATCGCTGTTTGCGTGAATTTGATGCTCAATCTCGTATTGATTTGGTTTATTGGCACCGGTGGGCTAGCGTTCTCTACGGCAATCTGCTCTTATTTGCAGGTGTTTATTCTGATTTACGTTCTAAAACGCAAACTTCACCATTCTATCTTAGAAGGGCTTACCGCTGCAGTTGTTAAAACCTTTATCGCAACGACTGTGATGGCTTTTGCTGGGTTTGCTGTGGTGATGTATATGAATGGATTAAGTGATTTTTGGCTTTACAATGCCATGCGCATCATTTTTATAATTGTAGCTACCGTAATTACTTATGTCGCTGTATCGAAGCTACTGAAAATTGAAATGCTGGATTTACTTTTGAATAAGAATAAGCAGTGAGTCTCTATATTTCATATCAGTGAGACTACCTTGGATTTGTTGTGACAACTCTTTTGGGGAGCTTTTGTAGAGACTACTGAGGAAAATGACGATAAATTGCAGTGTATGCCTATATTTGCGGAATATTGCTTAATAATGGCTTAAAAAGATGTTAAACTGCGTGCTGATGACCGTCAGCATGGGCTTTGTAGCTAAGTTTATATGTGAAATATTAGGAAGTGAAGATGCTTAAAAAAGTTTTTTTTGCGGTATTAATAGGTACTATTCTAACGTTCTCGACTTTATCTAAAGCAGAGTCTTCAGAGAATCAAGAGCTTTACTCTCCAACGGCTAGTCAGGCATTGGTTGATATGGTTTACAAGTTAAACTGCGCTAATCAAAACAATTGCCAAGCGGCGAAAAAGGCCATCATCCTAATGGCAGCTGCTCAAAAACTAGACCAAGACGCAACACTCTCTCTTGACGATATGGTTGAGTTTGCAGTTTCTGATTCTGATAACGATTATTCAGATATTATTTATACTCAACTAGCCAACAGCGTTACGACAAACGGTGATATTTATGCACCTCTCAAGGCGGCTGCCTACTTGATACAAAAACAGAACACTAGGACTCAAAGGGAAGAAATCCTAAGAAAACTTGAGACATCGGTTACGCTGAATGATTTTCTGCTCTCAGATGTTGCATTTGAACTTGGTAAATTAGCGGCTCAAATCTCGGATAAGGAATCGGCAAAGCATTACTTTACAATGTCGTATAAGTCCAACCACTACAACACAGCAGCCTTTGAGATGCTTTTAGACTATGCACCGGATGATATTTCATACTCTGATTATGGAATCTATTTGCGCAGGAAGGTTACTGTCAATCCTTTTGATATCGATAAGGTGCTTGATTATGCCGATTTTTGTCACAAGTACGGAATGTACAGCTTGTCTGCAAAGGCGTATGCCTATGCACTTGATTTATACGACTATCAGGCTAAGCAAGCGAAAATACCACGTACTATCTATATTCCATATGCTGAGGCAATAGTTAAATCAGGCTATGGGCTCAATGACATTCTAAAATTGAGAACTAGATTACGTCAGGCTGGTATTTTTGACCTTGAGCTTGAAACGTTAACGGCAATCCACTCTGAATTAACAAAGGCAAATGCTGAGAAACTCATAGACCTTGCCAATATAGCAGAAGAAGGATATGAGAAGGGGTCCTTGAGCGATTATGAGCTTGCTTGGTTCTATTGTTTTGGACTTGAAAACCCTCAGCGGGCGTCAGAATTAGCTGACAAAGCATATAAGAGCGATACTGACAATAACGCATTTAAGTCTCTCTATGCCTATACGCTGAGCTTGAATGGGAAATTTGAAGAGGTTGATAAACTTATTCACGATAGCTACCCATCAGATCAGGTGGCTTCTTTGGCCTATGCAAACGCACTTTTCTCGCAGGACAAACTCGATTTGGCTATATCTACACTCAAGGCTGCTGTAGCTATTGACCCTGCCTCGATTGTTGCAGATAAGTGCCAAAAGTTATTGCAAGAGCATAACTCTGAGTTTGTATCGCAGATTGATCCAATTGCATTATCCAAACGCATGAGGGAAAATTATAACGATAAATTAACCCTTAACTTTAAGAAGCCGCAAGATTTGGTTTCTATCAAATTAGGGCTTTCTGGAACCGAGTTTGACTACAACTCTAGATTGATTGCAAAACTAACGATTACTAACAAGGGCGATAACGATATCATTATTTCTGACGATGGTTTTATTAATGGAAATCTTCGCATTGACGCGACACTTAGTGGTGATATCTCTTTAGAGTTGCCAGAGATTGTTTTACGCAAGTTTAGGCCTGGTCATGCTATCGAACCTAGCAACAGTGCTTATTATACTGTAGATCTCTCATCTACCGTTTTGGCAAGAGTTCTTGAAGCTCATCCACAGGCAGAAATTGATATAGACTTAAAAACGTACATAGATCCTGTTTTAGAGGACAATAAAATCGTCAGTGCTATTGGTGAGTTAGGTGAAATCGATACTCATTTACAGCGTAATAAAGTTGATTTTACAAGAAGCTATCTATTACAAAGAATGGATGCGCTTGAGAATGGTACTATAGGCCAGAAAATAACAGCAGCACAGCTCTTTGCTGGAATATTGGCAGAGCAAGAGAAGATGAGTGCGAAGATTTTTGACTATAGCTACAAGACCATACCTCCTGAGCTACTCTATTCGGCTCTATCAAGGTCGTTGGTAGAAGATAGTTGGGAAACGAAAGTTAATGTCATCAAGTCTCTTGCTTTGGTTGATTTAGACTTTACGCTAGTTGATGCAATCTCGACAAATCTAAATGATTCGAAGTGGCCTTTGCGTTTGGTTGTTGTAGATAGTCTTGCTAGGGTTAAATCTAAGAAGTTCACGCAGCTCTTAGATTGGGTTGCTAAATCTGATTCTAATAAATTGGTGCGAGATTATGCCAAAGTCTTGTTGTCTGAGGCTAATTCAAAGTAAAGAGGGTCTTTGATTAAATAAATCTTCTAAAAACACAGTTTTTAAAGAATTTTTAGTTGCAAAGCTCTTTGAATTCTTGTATTTTCTCTGCCTCACTGATAGCGGTACTTGAAATCAGTAATTAAGGCCCCATCGTCTAGTGGTTTAGGACATCAGGTTTTCATCCTGGAAACAGGAGTTCGATTCTCCTTGGGGCTACTAAAGCTCTCGCGTGCTTGCGAGAGCTTTTTTTATGCATATCTAGAGTAGTTTTCTGGCTTTATAACTCTCTGAGGTTGATAAAATCCCCAAGCATGCTATAATCGTCGGCTCATAATTAAGAAAGAGCATTGTTGCGATTAGGCTATATCTTGCGGCAGGCAGTTTTTAAAATACTAACTCGAAAGTAAAAAAGAGGTTTATAATGAGTGATTTTCCAAAAACACAACGCGCAGTTCAACTTGTTGGTCCAGACGAGCTTAAGTATAACCCAGAAAAGGAAGTATATCTCCCAAATGACTATCAACTGCTTTGCAAGGTAGAGGCGGTTGGGCTGTGTTTTTCCGATTTGAAGTTACTAAAGCAATTTGATGCCCATGTACGCAAGAGCGAGATAATTGATGGTATCGATAAAAGCGTCTTGGATGAATACCCAGCCTATAAAGTTGACAAAGAGCCAACTGTTCCGGGTCATGAGGCGGTTCTTAGGGTTTTAGCTGTTGGTGATAAAGTTACTAGGTCTAAAGTTGGAGACCGCTTTTTAGTCCAAGCGGATCATCGTTGGCTAATGACAGCACAATCTAACGGGGCTTTTGGTTATAACCTTGAGGGTGCTCTGCAGGAATATTCTCTAATTGATGAGCGCGTTAGTACCTCGCCAGATGGTCAATATATGATGATACCAGCTCCTGAAGATCGCAGTGCAAGTGCTATTGCACTTTGTGAGCCATGGGCATGCGTTGAGGATTCTTACGTCGTAAAAGAACGCACAACACTCAAAGAAAACGGGAAAATGCTCGTTGTTATCGAGAGTGATAAATTTGATATCTCAATCTTGGTAGCAATGCTTGGGCGATTTGGTAAGCCTGCTAGTATTGATTTTGTTAGTCCTGAAAATATCTCGATTGATATCGATGTTAAGACAAATACGATAGCGAGCCTTGATGAAGTTGATGGTAGCTATGATGATGTCATCTATTATGGTTCAAATGCAAGCACTGCTGAGAAGCTCTTCGACAGGGTCGCTGCGCATGGTATTTTCAATATTGTTCTTTGTGGCTCTAAGTTTGACCGTGATGTTGAATCTGCGGTTGGACGTGTCCATTATGGCGGTATTAGGATTGTTGGTACTCTTGGCAATAATCCAGCCGAATCTATGGAATACATTCCAGCTACAGGCGAAATACGCCAAGGTGATAAGGTTAACGTTATTGGTGCTGGTGGCCCAATGGGGGTTATGCATGTGATACGTAATATTTGCCAAGGCGTTAAAGATGTAACGGTAATGGCGGGCGACCTTGATGACGATCGTCTAGCACCGTTAACAGCTATTGCCGAGCCTCTAGCGAAGCAACGTGGAGTGAAGTATGTGCCGTATAACCCAACAAAGGGTGATGCGCCGACTGATGTTGATTATATGTCGCTTATGGCGCCGGTTCCTGCATTGGTTGCTCAAGGCATTAAAGATGCCGCTCAAGGTGGAATTATCAATATCTTTGCAGGTATTGCAGCGTCGGTACTTGGAAAGATAGACCTCAACAGCTATATAGAGAAGAAGCTCTACTTTATTGGTACAAGCGGTTCAACCCTTGAAGATATGCTCACAGTACTTGATAAGGTTAAAGCCGGAGATTTGGATACTAACCTATCAGTTGCGGCAATAGGAAGCTTAGAGAGTGCGGTTGAGGGTATCAGGGCAGTTGAGAATCACGCAATTGCTGGTAAAATCATAATCTATCCTTCTTGCAAGGATATGCCACTAACATTGCTTAAAGATTTGGCAGATATCAGACCTGATGTTGCAAGTAAGCTTGATGAAAATGGAATGTGGACACTCGAAGCGGAAAAGGCACTAATCGGTGGCTAAATCATAAAAGCCTAAATCTATTGAGAGTATCCTTTTGCTTGGAATCACGTTCTATGGCGTACAAGAAAAAAGTTGGCGGACTAGTCTATTCTACAGACCAAGGCAGAATTTGTCCGGCCTGCGAGAGACCCGTTGCTGATTGCATCTGCGCGAAGGAGTGTCCGGTTGATGCAGGCGATGGGATTGTTCGGGTAAGTCGTGCAACTAAGGGGCGAAAGGGCAAAGGAGTTTCTCTGATAACAGGTCTTGGCTTAGCCAAGCCAGAGCTTAAGAAACTCACGACAGAACTCAAGGCTAGATGCGGTTGTGGTGGAACATTGAAGGATGGCGTTATTGAGATTCAGGGCGATAAACGCGAAGTAATAGTTGAAATCCTAAAGAAAAAAGGGTTTCAAGTGAAATTGGCTGGCGGTTAGTTAGGAATGTTGACAAACAACTCGAATACGCGCAAACTGATTTACCCAGAGGGCTTTTCGCTGATAGGAAACACCTTTGGTTTGATAAAAAATCTTAGCGGCTACAAGAAGAGTCATAAGCTTCCAGATGAAATAAATCCTGCAACTCAAAGTTTTGTGGCAAAGATTTCTACGCTCGAAGTCAGAGAAGTGGCAGATATGCTATTTTCAAAGATGCGAGCCATGTTGGGCTACAAACGTAGGGATGTCTCGGCTAGTTACGATTTAGGGCTTTATGTGATAGAAACTCCTGACTTTACCCTAAACATCTCAATCGAGATAGACCCTTCTTGTATCAGTCGCTATATGATTGTTACTGAGCTTAGCAGTGTCGTTAATCCTGATATAATTGTATCTGAAGGGTTTGCCTTGGCCTTTGATAGGTGTTTTGAAAAGGTCGTTATTGATTTTCCGTGCGAGGTTCCGGTTGAAGATATTATCGATAGAATCGAAGATTATGAAGACCAGACCGCACTTACGCTAGAATATCCTGCAGATGCTTCATTCTGTATGGTCAAGTTAAATGCATTTGCTGCATTTATAAGGATTGATTCTAGCAGTCTTAGTCTTGCTTTTATTGACAAGCAGCCAGTGGCAGATATTATTGATGCTTGCAATAGTATGTCTTGTTTCTTTAATCGAGACTAAAGCATTAGTTAATTTTGAGCATTTCACCCTAGTTTAATCAGTTTCCATTTTTCGGAAATAGGAGTATTAGATGTCGTTTGACAATCTTGGTCTTAGAGCCAAACTTTTAGATACCGTAGCAGAACTTGGCTACAAAGAAGCAACACCAATTCAAAAAAAAGCAATCCCAGCAATCATAGCAGGGCGTGATATCCTTGCCGGAGCCCAGACGGGAACTGGTAAAACGGCAGCATTTGTGTTGCCGATATTGCAATTACTAGATTTGACCCGTATCAAGAGAACCTTTCCTAGAGCGCTGGTTATAACGCCAACTCGGGAATTAGCTGCTCAGGTTGGCCAGAGTGTGGAGAAGTACGGCAAGAAACTTCCATTCAAATCGGCGCAGATATTTGGTGGAGTAAGCATGAATCCTCAGACTGAAAAATTGCGCAGAGGCGTTGATATTATAGTTGCAACGCCCGGTAGGCTTCTAGATCACGCCAAATCAAAGGTTCTTGACTTATCAAGAATCGAAATTTTAGTTCTTGATGAAGCGGACCGTATGTTGGATATGGGCTTTATTCACGATATAAAACGCATAATAAATCTGCTCCCACAAAAGCGGCAAAATCTACTATTCTCAGCAACCTACTCTGATGAGATTAGGGAACTAGCCACATCGCTTCTCGAAGAGCCTGAGATGATAGATATTGCAGAAAGAAACTCCGTAGCCGAGAAGGTTGAGCAGATTATGTATCCAACTCAGCACTGCCACAAACGTGAGCTTCTTTCCAAATTGATACAGGATGAAAACTGGGATAGAGTCTTAGTCTTTACGCGTACCAAACATGGCGCAGACAGGCTTGCGAGGCAACTCAAGAAAGACAAAATCAATGCGGTCTCTATTCACGGTGATAAAAGTCAATCGGCTAGGATGCGTGCCCTTAGTGATTTTAAGAGTTCAAAAGCTAGGGTATTGGTTGCAACTGATATAGCTGCGCGTGGTCTTGATATTGATAGACTCCCATACGTTGTAAATTATGATTTGCCAGCTGTTGCGGAGGATTATGTACATCGTATTGGGCGAACAGGTCGAGCAGGTCTTGATGGAATTGCTATTTCCTTGGTTAGCTTCGACCAAATCAAACAGTTAAAGGCAATTGAACGCCTCTTGGGAAAAAAGATTACAGAACGCAGAGTAGATGGTTTTGAATACGACAAAACTGACCGGGCTGCTACTAAGATATCCACTCAGTCCAAACCGCAAAGAAGCAAAAAGGACGCTCAGGCAAAACCACATAGCTTTAGAGCTAATCAGACTAGAGAGTCTAATGTTGCAAAAGAGAAGCCAAAACAAAAACGCTCAGGAAGACCGTGGGCCTCAAAAAAGACGCAACCAAGAAAAAAGAAGAGAAGTAGGCGTAGATTCTAAATAATAATACCGAAGGAGCTTAAAGTGAAATATTTATCGTATGGTTATGGATTGTTGCTTTGTGTTGCTATTGGGCTAGTAGCCATATTGCTATCTTCGATTATTCCTCTTGGGGCGGTTGCGCTGGCTATTTTGGCAGGTATTTTGGTTGGCAATATTGTTAAACCCGGTAAGGTTTTTGCCTCTGGAGTTACGTTCTGTGAAAAGAATCTCCTCTCAGTAGCGATTGCACTTATGGGAGTGCGCCTTGACTTTTTGATACTAGAAAAGCTTGGATTTAAATCTATTCTTCTAGTGGTAACAGCTCTCTCTCTTACAATAACAGTTGCTATTATTCTATCAAAGGTTTTCAATTTCGATAAAAAGTTCGCTCTGCTTTTAGGTATTGGAAATGGCGTGTGTGGAAGTTCTGCAATTGCTGCAACGGAAGCAATAATCGGCGCAAGCGAGGAAGAAGTCGGTCTCTCGGTAGCTATTGTAAACTTTCTTGGGACAATAGGCATCTTTCTAGCCCCATTTCTTGCAACAGTGATTTTTAAATTTACGGATATAAACTCAGGGATTTTTATTGGCAATACTCTTCAAGCAGTCGGGCAGGTTGTTGCGGCTGGATTCTCTGTAAGCGACGGTGCTGGTCAGGTTGCGACTATAGTGAAGATGACTAGAATACTGATGTTGTTTCCGCTTGTTTTTATTCTCATTTTTCTTTTCAAGAGCAAACGCCAAGATGATGGTCAAAAAGTTAAGAGGCCAACAATACCATTGTTTATCATCGGCTTTGTGGTGTTTTCTTTGATTTCAACGTTTAAAGTTTTGCCTGAGAGTGCGATTGGAGTTCTCTCGAAGATAGGTCATTACTCATTAATTATTGCGATGAGCGGCATAGGCTTAAAGATAACGTTCAAGAGTATTATGCGTGATGGAAAATCAGCGTTGACAATAGGCGCTTTGATATTTCTTGTGCAGTTAATATTTAGCGTAGCTATGGTCTCACTGCTCTTCTAGAGAATCTAGAAACCAGCGGTGCTAATAGCATCAAATTAGCTAGCTTTTTAAACAATCAATGTTTGCAAAATACGCATGAGTGAGAGTCGTCTCGCTCACTTGAATCTTTTACGAATAGCATCGGAAAGATTATATCACTAACACAGCAAGGCAACCACACGGAAATAAACAGGACTATTAAAAGACCTAACCACATACTCGCAGTGAGTGTGGTGTGGGTGTTCATTAGTATGTGTGCGCTTGATGCCCAAGTACTTATCAAGACATGCGCGGCGTGCGGTGCTTTTGTGCGTGGCATAAAGTAAGCCACAAAAACTCCAAGCAGTGCCGACGGCAATACGCTGTACCACTCTACAATAAAGCCAAGATGCAGTCTTTGCATTATTGTTTTATTCTCGCATGCCTTGTGTTCGTGAGAAATTGGCGTTTGCTTATCTACCAATTCATGGCTATGAGTATCGCTTTCGCTGATAGAATGCTCGTGATGGTGATGATGTGTGACAATAGAAACACCAAGAATATCTTCTCCAAAGAACGGTATTATAGAATCGCTAAGTGTTGCAATACCGATGGAGCCAAAAAAGCCTACAAGCAAAACAGTGAAAAAATGTTTCTTTTGTTCATTGATTTTGAAAAGGGCGGCAGTAACCATTGCAGAGAGAAAAACGTGCAGTGGATGAAAAACGCTAAAGAGCCTCTCGCTTGTCTCGTGAGATGCATTTCTAGCAGCAAAGACACAGAGAAGCCCCACCACGGCACCAAATATTGTAAATGGTGCATGATGTTTGAGCTCACGTAATATATTCTTTAATTTTAGATATGATAGCATAAGGATTTCCCAAAATAAATAATTCCTGATTTTACTCTTAGAGGAGCAGTTCTTCAAGTACAATCTAAATACGGACCGAAGCTTTGCTTAGCAGTGTTTTTAAGAGAGTTGCAGGCTCTCATTTAGAGCTCCAGAACGAAATCCTTGAAGGTCTAGAGAAATGTAAACAAAGCCGAGCTTTTTAAACTCGCTTACAATTTGTTCGCGAACCTTTAGCGACATTATCTTTTCAAAATCATCTTGAGATATTTCAATGCGTGCAAGTTCGTTGTGGTGGCGTACTCTAAACTCAACAAAACCAAGCTTACGCATTAAAGACTCTGCCTTATCTATCTGAGAGAGCCTTTGCTTTGTGATTTCTAGGCCATAGCTAATTCTAGAGGCCAAGCATGGAGATGCCGGTTCGTTCGCTGATTTGAGAAACAGTTGCCTGCTAATCTCGCGAATCTCTTTTTTGGTTAGTTTAGCATCGGCAATTGGCGAGAGAACCCCTATCTCAATAGCTGCTTTACTACCAGGTCTGTAATCATCATTGTCATCGTAGTTATTGCCACAGAGAATGTGTTTAAATCCATTCTCCGATGCAATCTTTGCTAGATTTGAAAACATATGCTTTTTGCAATGGTAGCATCTATTTGAATCATTTGAGGAATACTTCGGATCTGCAAGCTCTTTGATACCAAATTCGGTAACATCGACCCCAATCTCCTTAGCGTTTTCTATCGCCTTTTTGTACATGTGTTCGCCAAGTGATTCGCTAATACCAAGGCATGCTAAGACATTGGTTGCGCCGAGTGTATCAACTGCAATTTTTAAGAGAAAGACGCTGTCAACGCCCCCGGAATATGCAATAGCAACCCTCTTGAGCTCTAACAAGCGATTCTGTAAAACTGCAAGTTTGTCTTTTGTAGTCATAATGCCGATGGTGAGACTCGAACTCACTACCCCAGCTTTACGAAAGCTGTGCTCTACCAGATGAGCTACATCGGCTAAATAGAGAGCTATCTCTAAAGTAGCCAAGATTATAAGGTTTTACATCACCGTGTAAATATTTTTTTGATAAAGAGAGGTTCTTTCGCCTAAAAGTATTTACGTTATGTAGTTGACAGATAGGGAAGTTTTTGCCAAAATTAGGTCTTTGATTGTATTGTGAGGTAAAGAGTGCATCCTGTAGATAATATAAACATTGTAGATTTTAAACCGCTGATAACGCCAAATCAGCTTAGGCAAGTGTTGCCGCTTACTGAAGAGCTTAGCGAGAGCGTTGCTTCGAGTAGAAAAAGCATTGAGGATATCATCTTGCGTAAAGATGATAGGATGTTAGCCATAGTAGGACCGTGTTCATTGCACGATACACAGGCTTCTCTTGAGTATGCCGCTAGACTAAGCGAGCTTAGCAAGAAAGTTTCGGATAAGGTTGTTGTTGTAATGAGGGCCTACTTTGAGAAGCCTCGTACGACTATCGGTTGGAAGGGTATGCTTTACGATCCTTATCTTGACGGCTCGTACGATATTGCTGAAGGGTTGAGGCGTGCGAGGTCTATACTAATCGAAATTACAAAGCTTGGCTTGCCAGCTGCAACAGAGGTCCTAGATCCAATAGTCCCGCAGTACATAACAGATTTAATTGCTTGGGCTGCTATTGGAGCTAGAACGACTGAGTCTCAGATACACAGGCAGATGGCGAGTGGGCTTTCTATGCCGATAGGATTTAAGAACTCAACCGATGGAAGTTTGTATGTTGCTGCCCAAGCGATTAGTGCAGCGAATAATCGCCATTCGTTCTTTGGAATAAACAGTGACGGTAGAGTTGTCGTTGCAGAGACAAAAGGTAATAGATGTGCCCATTTCGTTTTGCGTGGTGGTT
Organism: Phycisphaerae bacterium; assembly: GCA_027078365.1. Classification (GTDB taxonomy): domain Bacteria; phylum Planctomycetota; class Phycisphaerae; order Sedimentisphaerales; family Sedimentisphaeraceae; genus S145-28. The sequence goes on along the minus strand of JALWYQ010000042.1, from coordinate 58,638 downwards.
CGAACGGTCCAAACTACGCTTCAGAACACATTGCCTTTGCCGAAACTCTTCTCGAGAAAAAGGGTATCCATACGGGTATGGTGGTTGACTGTAGCCACGCTAATTCAAAAAAAGATTATACTAAGCAGTCGGTTGCGCTGAGAAATGTTATGGAGCAAAAGAAGAATGGAAATCGCTCTATTGTTGGAATTATGCTAGAGAGTTTCTTAGAGGCTGGCAATCAGTCAATAAGCAATGGTGAGATTAAATACGGTCTCTCCATCACTGACGAATGCATCGGTTGGCAGGAAACCGAGCAGTTAATTACAGAAATGGCTGATGCGCTTTAGAGTGTATCTTCTCGATAATATTAGAAGTCACCTTATACATAAAAACTTGTGGAGATGATAATGGACAAGGCAAGCCCTAAAATAGCCGTAGATTATGTAAGGTCTGCTGTAGTTGTAACTCTCAATTATGAGAAGATACTTGATGAAGCAGATATTAAATCAATCGAAAAGTCTGTTTTGCCGGTAATAGACGATAATGATAAGATTAAACTTGTGCTGGATTTTTCAAAAGTTCAGTTCTTGTCTAGTGCTATGCTTGGTTTACTCATCAGGCTTAAAAAGACTATAGAAGATAAAGGCGGCGCACTTAGACTCTCAGGCATAAACGATAAGATAATGGGAGTGTTTAAGATAACCCGTCTCGATAAAATCTTTACAATTATGCAAGATTCTGCAACTGCAACTGAAAGCTTTTAGTCTTAGTCTTCGAAAGAATCTATCATGGATTTCAATAATAATGACTTTCCACTAGAGAGAGCTAAAACTATAGAAATCGATTCTTTAGATCGAGTCTCTTGTGCTTGTGAGGCAGTCGTAGATGCGATTAAGGCAAGCGACTTTGCCAATGATGAAGTCTTTGCTATTCATTTAGCATTAGAAGAAGCGGTTGTTAATGCGATTAAGCACGGTAATAACTGCGATCCATCAAAGAAGGCATATCTAACTTACTCTATTTCAGGCGATAGGGTAGATATTGTTGTTTCTGATGAGGGTGATGGATTTGACCCATCGAACGTTCCAGATCCGTGTTGCGATCATAATCTCTGCAAGGCATCTGGGCGAGGGCTTTTTCTAATAAAATCGTATATGGATTTGGTTGAACACAACGATAGTGGCAATTCAATCCACATGGTCAAGTTTGCTAAGAAAGAAGAAAAAGACCGATAAAAAGTCTCCCAAATTTTTTTCTCACCTGATACTTCCGAATAATATCGGATAGTTAGTCCCAAGAAAAGTAGCTATCTTTTTTTGCCGATAACAGGGCATTATTTAAAAAAACTTCTTTGAGGGACCGATATGGACTTTTTTAGTAATCTCTTCTCATCTTCCGATATGCTTAATGAGCAGATTGCGCATAGGATTATGGATGCAACGCCAGAGGATGCTATGGCTGTTGCCATTGCTGATTTGTCTGGAAATATGTGGACTAATCAGTCCAATGACTTCATTGATTGGCAAGAACATGAAGATGCGATAGCCCTTATCCTTGAGAGATTGGCTGATGGTCAAGAAATTGTTCTTGCTAATTGTGGCGACTATTGCTTTGTTGCTTGTGATATTGAGATAGAATCTTTCAGCAAGGGCTATGCTATCATAGCTTTAGATTCGCAATTTCTAGCTGATATTGAAACAAAATATCCGCTCGTTGAGTTTAGTCTCAAACAGATATCGGTATTGGCATCAGCTATACAAGCTAATAATAGTGTCATCCACGATTCTCTAAAGAAGGCTAACGCTACTATTGGCTCTTAGCATTTTTAGTTTTGCAAGATTAGTGTTAATTTATGTACGCTAATATTGCTTTGAATTTAAGATGTGCTATAATCACGATGTATTTTATGAAAAATAAACTTTGGTGAAGGATTCCAATTGAAGTTTGAGATTTATATTGATGGGAAAAGAGCGGAGAATTTTGATTATACAGGAGCGTATGTCTTTGGTTCGGACAGAACGCCTTTGCGCGCTTCTGAGAGCTTAACTTTCAAAGATTCCCTTTTGCAACTAGAGTCAGACACTCTAGACTCAGCTGGGATTTGCCTGCTCTGGGAAGTTAAAGGTTTTGGTAAGTTTATGCTACCGACTACCAAACTAAGATATCGCGAAGAGCCATACAATCTCAATCTCGAACTTGCTAGATCGCGAATAATGCAGATTACCATCAAACGTGAGGACTGGGCATTTTTTAGCGACACAAACTCATTCGGTAAGAAACTACAAGAACTCCAGAGTCTCTTTATCGAAGCAGTCAACGCCATATCCGAGCCAGAGAAGTGTTCATTGCTTGCTGATAAGTGCCTTTACGAGGCGATGGTCTTGTCAGATTTATTTGCCAGAAAATATGCAGAGTCGTATCTAAGTGCTAGACAAAAGAAAGGAGTTTTTGGAAAACAGACTTTAGGCTGCACTCTTCAAGCGGATAAGCTCAGTGATAAAAGCTATATCAAAAACTTCTTTGATACCTTTGGATACGTCTCGGTGCCATCAAGTTGGAGAGAGATAGAGTCGAACAAAGGCGAATACGATTTTTCTAAACTTGATAAATTCTTTAAGACTTTAGAGTCTAGGAATGTTACTGTCAATTTTGGGCCACTGCTTTGTTTCTCGAAGGTTAATCTGCCAGACTGGTTGATTGAAGAGAAGGCCCCATTTCCGAAGATTCAGGAATACGCGTACAATTATGTATTCGCCGTAGTTAAGAGATACGCAAAGAGGGTGAACTATTGGCGTGTTATTGCGGGAATGAATGCCTGTAATATCTTTGGCTTCAACTTTGAGCAAATCCTAGAGATGACTCGTACTGCTACTATTGCGGCTAAGGCAGCCGATGCTAAATGCAAGAAGATTATTGAGGTTATGTATCCGTGGGGAGAGTACTATGCAAAGAATCAAAAAACAATACCTCCTCTCGTTTATGTTGATATGATATCGCAAAGTGGTATCAATTTCGAAGTGCTTGGCCTTCAGCTCAATTTTGGCAAAGGTTTAACAGGAATGTATCTGCGCGATATGATGCAGATATCATCTAGACTTGATTGCTTTGCAGCTATTTCCAAACCTTTGCATTTAACATCTATAACAGCACCAAGTAAATCAACAGGAAATGTTGGTGGTTATTACGCTGAAGGTTGGAATCAATCGCAGCAGGCAAAATGGCTAGAAAATATTGTTAAGGTTGCCCTTGGTAAGCCTTTTATTACCAATATCGTATATTCGGCGTTTAGTGACACTAAAGATATGTCCGTGCCAAATTCTGCTTTATGCAATGAGGCTGGAGATTCCAAGCAGGCATATAAAACAATAGTTAAACTTCAGCAGTTCTTGTTAAAAAAATAGTACATGTTGCGTGAGGATAAAGGCAATTTAAAGGTGGACGAGCGGCTTCTCATGAATAGCCTTCGCTTACTTTTTGTTATATCGGTATTCCTATCAACTGTCGTAGCATTGTCCTATTATCACAAGATAGCATTTCAAACCGGTTATGCAATAACTAGTAAAATCAATGTCAATACTGCCAGCGTGGATACTCTGAGTTTATTACCCGGTATTGGGCCCAAAACAGCCGCCAAAATAGTTGCATATAGGCAACTACATCCAAATAACAAGAAAACCTTTGCTAAGCCAAACGATTTGACTAAAATCAATGGGCTTGGAAAGGCAAAGATAGAGAGAATAACTCCTTTTATATGTTTTGAGTAATTTGTATTGGAATCTGTATGGCGGACTGGGAAATAAAAAAACCACTAGGTTGTTGTAGCGGGAGCAATAAAGAAATTTTACCCGGAGATGAGTATTTCGCGGCATTGATTGAAACAGAGCAAGGTTTGGAACGGCGAGACTATTGCAAGCAATACTGGCAAGAAAATCATCCAGAAGTTTTTTATTTCTGGAGGGCTCTTATGCCAGATCCAGACCAAAAGAAAAGTGTCTTCATTGACGATGATATGATTATGACTTTCTTCGAGAGACTCGCAGATGAAGAGGACTCAGAGAAGATTAACTTTCGATTTGTACTCTGTTTGATATTAATGAGAAAGCGTCGCCTCAAGTATGTCTCATCAGAGATGCAAGACAATCGAGAAATTTGGTTGCTCAATGTTGCCGGTGAGAAACGAACTACTCAAGTGGTCAATCCTAATCTCAGAGAGGAGCAAATTGAAGAACTCACAGATAACCTCGGTCAAATATTGCAAATTGACATCCCAGAATAGAATCTCTTTAATTGTCTTAGCTCTTTTGGGAGTCATGTTTTCTATCTTATCCGCAGGGTGCAATTCAAACTCAATACCTGTGTCTGAGAAAATCGATGCCACTGCTTCTAAAGACTATCTGTATAGATTCTTGAATTCTGGTTGCAAACTCATTGTTCCTTTGCAGATTCACGGTGATGGTGTTGTTGAATATCTAGACAAGAATAATAAGCACAAAAAAGAGCAACTTACAAGAGTTGATATCGTGCTATATCCTCAAGAGAGGGTATATTTTACCAGCAATCATATTCTAAAGAGTAGAGTGTTTCGTTTTGGTCTGACCGACAAGGACTTTTGGTGTTGGTTGAGATTCTCTGATGTTGATGACTACTACTGGGCAGATAAGAAACAATTAAAATCAAATTGTGCAATACCAATGGGCTTTAGCCCTGATATGATTTATGAGTCGCTTGGATTTATAGATCTAGACGGTGGTAGTCATAATATTGAACTCTCATCTGATAAAAGATATGAGATAGTTAGCGTTGCCTCTGATTCAAGACGAATCTTGCGCAGATATTTCATCGATACGGAGAAATCTTGCATTGTTAAGATTGAGTATCTAAACGAAAAACAACAACCTTATCTAATTTCAGAGATGAGCGACTTTAGGATATTCAATAGTTATGCGCATCGAAGCTTGCCTCGTAAGATCAAGATAACTGCAAACAACGCAGAGGTTTCTTTTACCATTACCATCAAGAATGCAAAACAGGCTCGCCTTTCAGATAGTAGGGTCAAAAAATTGTTTTCACGTCCAAAACCGTCTAAGAACACGAAAGTTTATCGAATAGATGAAGACTGCAATTTTGAGCCTATGAATTAACTAGAGTCTTATTACCTTTTGCTTTTTTCATAAATCAAGAAGATCATGAAGGTGGAACGGGGGCCCAGATGCAGGTGGCATTGAGTAACATTTGAAACGCTAGCAGGACGTTTCTAGAAGTTTGGATATAACATCTAATGTCTTTTTTGTTGCGCCTTGATTCTTTTTGATTACATTTTGACCATTGGTTGCGATGGTATTTCTGTATTGAGGGTCCTGTATTGCTTTGTCTATCTGCATAAACAGCTCTTTTGCGTCTTTGATCTCTACTGCGCCATTGCCGTTTAGAAGGGCCTCTACTGTCTGCTTGAAATTAAATGTATATGGGCCAAAGGTAGTGAATTTTCCCATCGCAGTTGATTCCATCATGTCAGAACCTCCCATTGGGGTTAGGCTCCGTCCGATGAATACGCAACTTGCAAGGGCATAGAACTTGCGCAAATCACCCATCGTATCGCCCAAGATTATAGCGTCTTTATCAATCTCCAAGCTGCTCTTACCTTTTATTTCGCTGTAGCGGTGTAATTTGAAGCCAGCATCAACTATAAGTTTTGCTACATCATTGAACCTCTCAGGCTTTCTTGGGACTATTGCAAGTCGTAAATCTTTGGTCGCATTATCTTTTCTAAGCTCAGAGAATACCTCAAGTATAATCTCTTCTTCTCCTGGGCCAGTGCCTCCGCAAACCCACAAATTTTCACCATCATCGAGAGAGATTTCTTTTTTTAGAACGTCTTTGCCTTCTATATTATCGCTTAGTTCGGCGGTGTCGTATTTTAATGTTCCGGTGTTTATGATTTTGTCATTTGCAACTCCAAGCGCCTTAAATCTCTGAGAGTATTCATCACTCTGAGAGAGAAACATTGTAACCTTGCCAAACATCCATTTTGTTGCAAAACGTATTAATTTATAGCGTGGAAAGCTTCTTTCGCTGAGTCTGCCATTTACAACAACGACCTTTGCTCCAGACTCGTTTGCAATCGTCGTGAAATTTGGCCATACCTCTAGTTCCATGAGAAGACAAATTGCAGGGTCGAGTCTTTTAAATGCTCTGCGCATAACAAAAGAAAAATCCATTGGAAAAAAGAATACGCTAAGCTCTTTGCCGTAGAGCTGGGTTGCTCTAGAGAAGCCGGTGTCGGTGGTTGTACTCAAAACTATCTCGTACTGGGGAAAAGCTTCTTTGAGAGAGTTTATTATGGTTCTTGTTGCATTGACTTCACCAACACTAACAGCGTGAATCCAGATGGTCTTTTTATCTGTGCGCTTTTTTACCTTGCCAAAGCGATTCTCCCAACCATCTTTATAGCGGTTCTGGGTGAAACGTCTAAAAAGAAGTTTGGGAAGCAGTAATAAGAAAACAATACTATAGACAATATCTAAAACATATTTCATCTGTTATTTTGCCTTTGGTAAGCCGTCAAGTATAGTAATGATTTGATCAGCGTAGATGTTGTTAGGGTATTTTGAGAGAAGCTCTTCAAATATCTTTCTGGCACCTTGGAGGTAAGCTTGCTTATCCTTTTCATTGGTAGCTTTTGCTTTCCAGAGTTTGATTTTGACCATTGCTAAATCAAATTTAGCGCTTATACAACCATCGGTGTCGGGGAATGAAGCTATGATATTTTCTAAACTTTTAATTTTAAGTAGAGGGTCATCAATTAATTTAGCAAGTGCTAAGAGTATATTTTCACGTAGTGGGTCATTTGGTGCTGTCTCTTCAAGCAGTCTCTCGAGTTGTTGTTTGTAGTTCATGCTATGTGGATTTAGCATTATGAATCTAGCTAGTCGTTTAGAGCTTTGTGGGTCGTTTTTGATGTGGTTTGTTCCATCGATTAATTTCATTAGCTTTTTGAGTCTTCGCTCTAACCTCTTTGCCGAGATGCTTGTTAGAGCGGTATCCTTTGGTTTTGTGAAAATCTTTCTACGCGCAGGGACAACTTGGTCGTCGAGTTTTTTCTCAACGTCTTTGAGCATCTCGAGTGCTTCTTTGCACATCGCATATGCAGTCTCAAACTCACTTTCTCCGGCTAGATACATAGCAAAACGCCACCTTGCCTCAATCGACTCTGGTGAGGTTGGAAAATCAGTGTAGAGCTTAATCCAAGTTGGTCTGACTTCTTGTTTTGGATAATCGCTGTAGAAACGCAGTCTTTCTTTAGTTCCTATGAGCCGAATATCCGGACTCATTTCGCGCAAGATTCCCTTGTAGTACATAGCGATAGGAACGCGTTTGCTGTATGGATGTTTCTCAATAAATTTGTCGTAAGAAGCGAGTAGCTCTTTGCGTTTCTGCTCATACATAAATTTGTCTGTCAGGGCCCCAGAGAACCAGTCGGACCACCTATTCCAACGGAGCATATCCTGCATCTCACGTTTGAGTTGTTCGCGCAGAAGTATTGGTTCATCGGAGTAGAAGGAGGCGTTTAAATAATTTCGCAAGACGGGGTCTTTTACGACCTTGTCTAAAATAGGGGTTAATGTTTTAGATTGAAATTCTTCAATCTTAAACGGGTTGTTATGCGCAACGTATATTTGGTAATCTGCTTCAGAAAAACCAATTCCAATGTTGAAGACGCCAATACTTATCAATAAGAGCATCAAGGAGGTTAACCAAGTAACGCCAGGTTTGTAGCGGGTAAAATGACCTATTCCTAGAACAATTCCAGAGACGGCCAATACAATTAACCAAGCAAAAATCCAAGGCGCAAAAGAGAAGCCCCATATGACAGGATCGACGCTCTTTGTGCCACCGTATATCGACCAATATGCGATTAGTGGGGCAGTACACAACGTCATGGAAATAAATCTTGAGCGAAATCTAAGCGGTCTAGAGGCAATACCGACGCATCCGATGGTCAAGAATATCGCAAGACCTGGAAGTTTGGCTATGAGGATAACCATAATTATGAAGATAACGCTGTATCTTGAACTTAGCAATTGCGCCATTAACAGTGGAATAACCGCCAGAAGCCCCATCAGTGTGCCAAGGACAAATATATGCAACGGATACTCGTAAATGCTAATAGGATAGACAACATATTTACCAAGCTGCCAAAGGCCTTGTAGTGTTTCTACATTTAGAGAAATTGAAGAGACGCTACCCGTTATAATCTTGCTCCAGAAGACACAAACAGCGGCATAGACAATTATAGTGAGCCACCATTGTCTGTAGATGTGTGGATGGCTATAATGCAGCGTCGGGCCTGCAGTCATAAAAGACTTGCTTGGTTTTGGGGCATTTTTAACAGTCTCATTCATAATGTTTACGGCTAATATTTTCCCAAATCTATTATAGAAAAGCAGCTTCTTTCACTTTATACAGGAGGCAAATTTAATATTTGGCACTCCCCAAACCCTGAGCATTATACCAGTATCTAGCTAGCTGTTGTAGAAAAATATGTTTTTTATCAAAGCTACTCTTTTTTGCGAGGAGCTTTTGAGCTGTTAGGTCTAGAACCTCGTCGGTGGCGTTTATTTGCCATTTGTGAACGATTAGAGCGTTTCTTACGGGCTTTAGTTTTTGTTGTTTCTTTCTTCTTTTCTTCTGTTTCCTCTTGGACATCGAAGATTGTTGCTTGATGTAATTGTTGATGGTAATAATCATCTAAAAGCATAGTAAGAAGCGAGATGGTTTCCTCAGAAGAGCTTAGCTCTTTTACAAGGGCATTAAACCTTTGCATTCTTTCGGTTTGAAGGCTATCTCTGTCTCTTAGCTTGATATCTAGTAGGGCAATCACTCGCTGTGAGACGATTCTTTCAATCTCATCATCCTCTGGTAGAGGCATTTCTTTGAGGTCTATGTCGAATTTTCTAGCAATCTTCTTGAGTTCAATAGTCTCGACGCCTTCAGTGATAGAGATTACTTTTCCACTTGCGCCAGCTCTACCGGTTCGACCGCTTCTGTGAATATAGGCCTCGTGGTCTTCTGGAGTTTCGTAGTGGAACACATGTGAGAGCTTAGAAATATCAATGCCTCTTGCCGCAATATCTGTGGCAACCAAGAAACGAAGCTTATTTTCTTTGATGCGTTGTAAGACCTTCTCACGCTGACTTTGCGATAAATCTGCCGTCAACTCATCGGCATCGTAACCGAATCTCTTGAGTACCTCTGTAATATAGTGAACCTTTGCTTTTGTGTTGCAAAAGACAATAGCTGATACAGGATTTTCTAGTTCGATAAGTTTCATGAGCCAGCGGTCTTTAGTCATTACTGCCACGTTATAAAACTCATGAGTTGTTTCGATTGCATGAATATGGTCGCTACTGAGGTTGAGCATTTCTGGATTGTTAAGAAACATCCTTGAAACACCAACAACGCTAACAGGAAACGTAGCAGAAAACATAAAGCTTCTGCGCGGCTTTTTAGGCATAAACCTTTTCAATTTTTGCATGTCAGGATAGAATCCCATTGAGAGCATTCTATCTGCTTCATCAAGGATAAGTGTTGTTAGATTTTCCAAACTCAAATTCTTTTTGATTAGGTGGTCAAGAATTCGCCCCGGCGTTCCAACGATAACTGCAACGCCTCTTTTAAAGGCATCTACCTGCTGTTTGTAGCCGACTCCACCATAAACGGCTGCGCATTCAAGGTTGCTACCCTCAAATAGCATATTAGCTTCAGTGCAAACCTGCGATGCAAGCTCCCTCGTTGGAACTAGTATCAGAGCCTGACACTGTTTTTTAGAAGAATCAAGCATATCTAGCATTGGTAAAATAAATGCGCCAGTTTTACCGCTGCCAGTGTGCGACTGAACCATGAGATCTTTGCCTGAAAATGCGTAAGGAATTGCCAAAGCCTGAACTTTAGAGAGCTCCTTCCAGCCAGCTTTTGCAACAGCCTTCTGTATGGGCTCTGAGAGCTGATTGATAGTTACCGGTTTAATTTGATTTTCTTCTAACTTATCTTGCTTTGACTCGCAGTTTGTTTCTTCTGTCATTTTATGCCTTGTTTTACCCGTAAATAGAAAAGCCCCACGCTTTATGCGAGGGGCTAAGTTGTAACTTAGTTATTGTAAGCGTTCATTATAGCTTGATAGCCGTAATGTGCCATTAAATTATCAAGCATTACCATTGCTGTGTAATTCTCTGCAACCGGCCAGATTCGACCAACGATGGTTGGGTCACGTCTTGTTATGGCTGAGAGAGCTTTGTTTTCTTTGGTGTACTTATCGATAGTGTGCTGGTCCTTATCGATTGTTGGCGTTGGTTTTACAGCAAGCTTAACAACGATATCTTGGCCAGTCGTTAATCCACCAGTAATACCGCCGGCATTGTTAGAATCAAAAATAACCTCGCCGTTTTCGCTTCTCATCTGATCGTTACACTCATAGCCAGTCATATCTTTAACCTTAAAACCAGCTCCAATCTCAACACCCTTAACCGCACCAATACCAAGCATACGACCGAGTTCTGCATCAAGTTTATTAAAGACTGGCTCACCAAGACCAGCCGGCGCGCCTTGAACAACCACCTCAACAATACCGCCAGAAGAATCGCCAGTTCTTGTAATTGCGTTACAGGCGTCAACCATAGCGTTTGAAGCGTCCATGTCAGGGCAGCATAGAATCTCGTGAACACCATATTTGTCCGCAATCTCTTGAGGTCTCATCTGTGGAGCCTTGCCACGAATATCGTCGATTTCGTTCTCGATTTCAGCAAGGACTCTCATCTTCTCAAGGAAACGCATCTCCATATTGATTCTACCGCTAACGTAAACCTCTTGATAGAATGGATCAAGGTCGCAGCGCATTTGCTTATAACGCTGAGTGAATTCGTAAATTTCGTTGTAATCCATCTCAGGGCAAGCAACACCGGCGGCCTCTTTCACGTAAGAGAACACCTTTATACCAAGCTTCGCTAAAATCTTCTTTGCCACATAACCAGCAGCAACGATAGTAGAAGTGTAGCGACCGCTAAAGATACCTGCGCCGATAGCGTCATCGTTTACACCGTATTTCATAAAAGAAGCATACGAGGCATGACCAGGTCGCGGTGTGCGGTTAGTGTCTTGATATTGCTTGATGTGAATAAAGTGCCTATCAAGGTTTGGAATTACTATTGTAAGAGGTGTGCCGTTTGTATGATTCTTATTGCCAGCTCCCTCAATTGTGTCTGCGGCATTTATGCCATTGTATATAACAGGCAAGTCCGGCTCTTTTCTTGGGCTAGATAGCTCATCAGCACCAGGTTTGCGCAGAAGCAAATCACCGTATATCTCCTGCTCAGTTAGGAGCATACCAGGTGCTGCGCCGTGAACTATAGCGGTGAGCCCATCTTGGTACGACCCGCCCGATACTGAAACCTGAAAATTTCTTCCTATGTGACAACCTAACATTTTTAATTCTCCAATATAATAGTCAAGCTATTGTAACCAATTAATCATTTAGTTCAAGTAATCCACCTATACTTTGCATCAATTCCACATAATTAGGGAATGTTATATTCATCGCCTCTGCGCTATCTATCTTAGTTTCTCCATCAGCTCCCATCGCAGCTATTGCCATTGCCATCACAATACGGTGGTCGCTGTGGCCACAGATATCAGCGGCCTTCAAACGGCTCTCTTTGATAATGAGCCCATCTTCTCTTTCTTGAATATCGACCCCCATTTTCGATAACTCTTTAGCCATACATGAGATACGGTCAGTTTCTTTCTTTCTAGCCTGCGCAACATTTAAAAGCCTAGTCTCACCCTTAGCAAACGCTCCCATTACTGCCATCGCCGGCAGGGCGTCTGGCGTTCTATTCATATCAATCTCGATGCCGCGCAGTTGTTTTGCCCGTACTATCGTTTGGTTACCAGAGATTTCTACATCAGCCCCCATATCGTGCAGATAACTCGCGACCGCTTTATCTGGCTGAGAATCGCTGTAATCAAGCCCTTCAAGAACAACTTCACCTCCAATAGCCGCCGCTGCGCACATAAAGAAGGTTGCGCTAGAGAAATCCGCCGGAACTGGCGCATCGAAGGCTTTGTATTTCTGTGAGCCCTTAATCCTGAAAACTCTCATGTTGTCGTGTTCGTAGATAATTCCCTGTTTGTCTAGCCAATCCATAGTCAATCGCACGTAATCAGGCTCGTTTAGCAGGGTAACTTCAATTTCGCTGTCGTTTTCGGCTAGCGGGCATGCCAAAAGCAAACTAGAGAGATATTGACTAGTTACACACTCAATTGTAGTCTTGCCGCCTCTTAGTTTGCCAGTTACCTTCGCAGGGGCTCTGCCATTTGCGCCGAGACTAATCGCCTTTGCACCCAAATCAGTCAATGATTTTAGCAATGGCTCAATAGGGCGGCTCTGTATCTGCGCGTCACCAGTAAAGCTAATCTCCTCTCCTTGATTGCACAGGGCAGCCGAGCCAAGCGCCAATCGAAGGGTAGTTCCTGAATTTCCAACATCAATTATTCTCTCAGGAATTGCCACATTACCGCCGTTGCCTTTGACTAGCCATTTATCGCTATTGTTACTATCAATAGAAGCACCGAGTGCAAAATAGCATTTCATTGCGCTTATTGCATCGCTAGAGATGAGCGGGTTACGTATTGTGCTAGTGCCATCAGCCATAGAGGCTATTGCAACCGCTCTTATTGTATGCGATTTAGACGCCGGTATTGATACAGTTCCGTTTACTGTAGATTTTTTAGCTGTTAATATCATAATAGTTCCAATGTAGAGTTTTTACAGAGACGTTTCATTCTATAGAAAAATTCGCATAATTAAAAGTTCTTTTTGAAATTTAATCCTATCAGGTTACTATTGTTTGCAGGCAACTAACAAAGGCGAAAGGGCTTCAATGCGTTTGGACAAAAAAGAGATAAAGGAAATTCTAGAAGCGATATACAGTAAATACAATCGCCGCAGCTATATTGGTAGCGATCCCTTGATTTTTGCATACGATTATCAAGATTCAAGAGACGTTGAGATAGCGGCATTTGTCGCTTCCACGCTTTCTTACGGCAGGGTTGCGCAGATACAGGCATCTCTAAAGAAGCTCTTTGCAATTATGGGGCAAAGCCCATACGATTTTGTTGTTTCATTTGATAAGCGCAGTGCAAAAAAACTCTCTTCTTTCAAACATCGCTTTAATACTGGTCAAGATATGGCAGAGCTTTTTAGCCTGCTCAAATATTGCATAGAAAAGAGCGGCTCTTTAGAAAATCATTTCTCAAAGTTTTACAGCGACACAGACGAAAATGTCATTCCAGCGCTGAGCGGTTTTTGCAGAGATTTACTAACGCACCAGAGCAATCAAGATAAGGAGCCAACGCGAGGCTTAAAATATCTTCTAGCAAACCCCGCAGGAAAAAGCCCTTGTAAGCGATTGAATATGTTCCTGCGCTGGGCGATTAGAGACGACGATGTAGATCTCGGCATCTGGAAAAGCATACCAGCTTCAAAACTAATCGTTCCGCTCGATACGCATATGATTCGGCTCTGCAAAATTCTCGGTATGCACAACAGTAAAACCGCATCACTCTCAACCGCCGTTACCGTTAGCGGCGAGTTTGCAAAGATTTCTCCAGACGATCCTGTGAAGTACGATTTTGCGATTTGTAGAATTGGAATCGTCGAGGGTTGTAGCGGGGTTTATGGAAAAAACTGCGGTAGCTGTGAGCTTAGTCTTTTGTGTAAATGCTAGATGCGAGAACAACTAAAACCTATTTACCATGAAGAGCATGAAGGACTTGAAGGGGGGCGATGGGCTTTGGGATTGCAAGCGATGTCTATTAACGCTTGAGACTTTTGTTTGCGTACCTTTTTAACTGCTTTATTTCCTAACAACTAAAACCTTAACTGCATTAACGCAAGGGAACGCAAATGACGCGGACGACGCAAATGAAACGGAATAAAACAATCAGCTTTATTTAAAGGCTTATTTCAAGGGAAGTATTAATAATCTCTGCTAATATGCTTGCTTCACTATGTTCTCTGTATTCATCGCCAAAGATACATTTAGGTTCAATAGCAGAATCGACCTCATTTGCGCAGCGAAGTAAGCCAGCTGTAATAGGAATTCTTTTAAGGTGATCTTTTTCATCAATAACTACGGCAACATCAATGTCGCTATCTTCTCGATTTGTTCCGCGTGCATAAGATCCATAAAGCAATATCTTTTCTACTGGATATAGCTTTCTTGCAAGTGTAGCAAATCTATCTATTTTAAGCTTTATATCATTTGAGATTTGAGCCATTTTAAGAACTCCTGTGAAAACTTAAACTTCTTCCAGTCCAAATCCAATCTACCCTAGAAGTCAAGCGGTTTCAAGCCTCTTTTAATAAAATAGGCCATAACCTTTGCCTGCGAGCTTTCGCCGTTGGGGCGTATTGCAATACGCCCGTACTGCAGTCTGCGTCCATCTTGCGGTTAATGTTTTTGTATGCAAAAAAAAGAGCCTGCCCATTTGCTGGGCAGGCTCTTTGTACTGTCTTTAAAAAACTTATGCCTTTTGGGCTTCAAGCTTTGCGTTGTCTTTTTGTGTTGCTAGTGAGACAACAACTAAAACAAGGAAACTAAATGGTATTGAGACGAGTCCTGGGTTGTCTAGTGGGATTGGAGCATCCGCAGGATTTAGCCCGTATCTAGTGTACATTGTTGGTGATAGAAGAATGATTGTCAACGCAGAAATCATACCTAAGATAATTGAAGCGGTGATTCCTTTTGCTGTGGTCTTCTTCCAGAATAAAAGCATGATAATCGCTGGAAGGTTCGCAGACGCTGCAACAGCGAACGCCCAACCTACTAGGAAGGAAACATTCATTCCCTTAAAGATAATTCCCAATACAATCGCAATGATACCAACGGCAAAGGCTGCGATTTTTCCAGAAATCACCTTTTGTTTATCGCTCATCTTGACGCCCATAAATCTGTCGATGATATCGTGAGCTATGGCTCCAGAAGAGGCAACAATCAATCCGCTAACCGTACCCAAGACCGTTGCAAACGCAATCGCAGAGATAACGGCAAAGAGGAATAGCCCAAATGATTTTGCTAGAAGTGGGGCACTCATATTTCCACTCTCTAGATTTATAACGCCACTACTCATCGCGCCGAGACCCATAAAGAGGGTCAAGATGTAAAAGAATCCAATCGCTGCAATAGCAATGATTGTTGATTTTCTAGCACATGCAGGAGATGGAACCGTGTAGTACCTAATAAGAATGTGAGGCAAGGCCGCAGTACCACAGAACAATGCAAGCATCAATGACACGAAGTTTGCTTTCTCGAGAGGTGTTCCCTCCACCTTGAATTTTTGGCCAGGTCGCAAAATCTCATTACCTGTATTCCATTTTGGATAGAACACAGTTACATCGTCATTGCCATCTTTAAATGTTGGTGCTTTGGCCCATCTCTTAACAACGGTTTCTTTGTCTCCAAGGATTGCTAAGAATTTTATAGGATTGATAGGGCCGGTGGCTTCTGTTTTGCCTTTGATTTTTTCAAGGTTACCGACTTGACGAAGTGTGTTGTCTTTTGAAGCAACAGCACCATTAATCCACTTTACGCCATCTTTGTACGTAATCCATTGAGTTTCTTCAAGTTTTAGACCGTCTTCTGTTTTGTGTTTTAGCCACCAACTTGTTTTGCCATCTTTGATTAATTTCACAAAATGACCATCTGCGAACTCGCCTGCGAACTCATAACCATCAACGGTAATTGTATCATTCGCTTCAATTGCGGCGAGACTTTTGTATTCATAGAAAGGAACTGTGCCGCTTTGATCTGGTTTGGTAGTTAAGCCAGCATGACATAGGTAAGCAACTACTACCACCGAGAAGACGATAAGAAGCGAGCCCTTGAGGAATTGAACGTATGTTGTTGAGGTCATGCCTGCTGTTGCGACGATGGTGATAACGATGATACCAACCATAATTACGCCAACGTAATGCTCAAGACCTAAAAGAGGCGTAACCAAAACGCCAGCACCAACCATTTGAGGAATTAGATAAAAGACTGAAACAATCAATGTAGATAACGCTGCGGCAAATTGAATACCTTTGGATTCAAATTTTGCGTCTAGAGCGTCTGTGAAGGTGTATTTACCAAGACGCTTCATTGGCTCTGCAACAACAAAAAGGGCAACAATCCAGCCAGCCAGATAACCGATTGAATAGAGGAATCCATCGTAACCTTTTGTTGCAATCATTCCGCAGATGCCTAGGAATGAAGCTGCTGAGAGGTAATCACCAGCGAAGCTAATACCATTTACTGCCCAGTGAACAGTTCCGCCAGCAGCGAAATATCCACTAGCCGATTTTGCCTTGCGAGCAAAATAGAAACTAAGCCCAAGTACAAGACCTACAAACATAGCGAAGATGGCAACTGCCATCGGTTGAACTTCTGCTAAAATAAACATTACTCGTTACCCTCCTCGTTTTTGAGTTGAATCTCTTTCTTTGTACAAAGTGATGTGTAGATCAAAGCTAAAAGGATAGCGAAGATGATCAGGCCAAATCCATATACCACCGCTAGATTCAAACCTAAAAATATGATTTTTTCCATCAAGACAGGTTTAATGACATTGATTGCCACGAATCCTGAATAGACGATTGCATAAATGAGAAACATTTGCACGCCCAATTTCATTTTGTAAGGACTCGCAGGATCCTTGCCGGTTTTTGCTGCTGGTTCGTGTAGCATGTAATTTGACCTCCCTAAAATAATTAAACAGTGTTCATATTGATTTAAGTCTAGTTATCTAGGCGACAAAGATAGCTACTAAATAGCAAATATGCAAGAATTTAATTCCGCAACAGTTACCATAGAGAGGCACGGCCATGCGTCTCTACAAATCAAATATCTGCGTCCATCTGAGATAAGTATTTTCATGTCGTTTTTTCTGATAGGACCTCTAATAAATGTGAAAGTGTTTTAGTTAATGCACCGACAAATTAGTTGGAAGGTAGTTACAAAATTGTAATTTTCGCCGCAAATGGTTACTACTATGTAATTTTTTAGGGAGAGGGCTTTGCGGCTGTGTTTTGTAAGTTCTTGAAAGTAAGAGACTTATCTTAATATTTACTTTTGTATTGATATTGGCACCAATCTTGCTTATTCTTTTGCTTGAGTTCGGTACTGCGAAAAATTTTATCAACATTGTGTAAAAGGGAGAAATGTTATGGCTGAGGCCGTAGATGTTTCGAGTATTTTTGGCGAGAATGTTTTCAATGATGCTGTAATGAAGGCTCGCCTTCCAAAAGATGTTTACAAGTCTTTTAGGAAAACGGTGGACGAATCTGCTCATCTAGACCCTGCAATTGCTGATGTTATGGCAAATGCGATGAAAGATTGGGCGATAGAGAAGGGTGCTACCCACTATTGCCACTGGTTCCAACCGATGACGGGGCTAACCGCTGAAAAGCACGACTCCTTTATCTCGCCAACTAGAGATGGCAAGATAGTTATGGAGTTTAGTGGCAAGGAGCTAGTTCAAGGCGAACCAGACGCATCTTCTTTTCCTTCTGGTGGTTTGCGTGCAACGTTTGAGGCTCGCGGCTATACGGCTTGGGACTGCACTTCTCCGGTATTTGTTAAAGAAGATGGTAAGAATACGACACTGTTTATTCCATGTGCGTTTTGTTCTTACACGGGAGAGACCCTAGACAAAAAGACTCCTCTGTTGCGTAGTATGGATGCGCTGGATAAGCAAGCGATGCGCGTTCTTAGGGCTCTTGGTAATACGACTTCTAAGCACGTTGTTGCTACTTTGGGTGCTGAGCAGGAGTACTTCCTTATCGATAAGGATTTCTACGATGCTCGTCTAGACTTGATGCTAACAGGCCGTACGCTCTTTGGTGCGCCTGCCCCTCGTGGTCAAGAAATGGATGATCACTATTTCGGCTCTCTAAATCATAGGGTTGCTACTTTTATGAGTGAGCTTAACATCGAGTTGTGGAAGCTTGGTGTTTCTTCTAAGACTCAGCACAACGAGGTTTCGCCTGCTCAATATGAGACTGCGCCAGTGTATGCGACTGTTAATGTCGCTACTGATCACAACCAGCTCACTATGCAGGTTATGCAAAAGCTAGCAGAGCATCACGGTTTTGCGTGTCTGTTGCATGAGAAGCCTTTTGCTGGAGTTAATGGTTCTGGAAAGCACAATAACTGGGCAATCTCAACGGACGATGGCATTAACCTGTTAAATCCAGGTTCTACGCCACATGAGAATATGTCGTTCTTGATTTTCTTGTGCGCAGTTATTAAGGCTGTTGATAAATATGCAAAGATTCTAAGAGCTAGTGTTGCTACTGCAGGTAATGAACATCGCCTTGGAGCTAATGAAGCGCCTCCTGCGATTATTTCAGTTTTCTTGGGCGAGCAACTTGGCGATATTTTTGACCAGCTTGCTTCTGGGGCTGCTAAAAGCTCTAAAGAGGGCGGTACGCTGGAACTTGGAGTTTCAACTCTTCCAGATCTACCAAAAGACAGCACCGACCGTAACAGGACTTCTCCTTTTGCCTTTACTGGAAACCGTTTTGAATTCCGTATGGCAGGCTCTAGTCAATCGACTGCTGGTCCAAACGTCGTGTTAAATACAATTGTTGCCGATGCGCTTTGCGATATCGCTGATGAGCTTGAAGGTGCTGATGATATTCCAGCAACCGTTCAGAAGATTCTCTCTAGGATAGCTAATGATCATAAACGTGTTGTTTTCAACGGTGATAACTATTCTCAAGATTGGGTAGAAGAGGCTCAAAAGCGAGGTCTGCCAAATATGCCTAACAGTGCAGACTGTTTCGAGGCGTATCTTGAAGAAGAGAGTGTTAAG
This sequence comes from Phycisphaerae bacterium, assembly GCA_027078365.1. Classification (GTDB taxonomy): domain Bacteria; phylum Planctomycetota; class Phycisphaerae; order Sedimentisphaerales; family Sedimentisphaeraceae; genus S145-28. The sequence goes on along the minus strand of JALWYQ010000042.1, from coordinate 39,747 downwards.
GTTTTTGAGAAGCATGGCGTTTTGAATCGTTCTGAGATTAAGGCTAGGGTTGAGATTCTTTTAGAGTCGTATTCTATGATTCTTGGTATCGAAGCTAAGACTGCTTTGAAGATGGTTAAGACTCAAATTATGCCTGCTATGCTAAGATACTCTTCTGATTTGGCAAACACTGTGGCTAATGTGAAGGCCGCAGGCGCAGACGCAACCGCACAAAAAGAGTTGTTAGATGAATTCTGTGGTTTGATTAGCGATGTGAAAGAAAAAACGCAGAAACTTGAGAAGTTGTCTCAAGAGGCTACCGCGATTGATGATGCGAAAAAGAGAGCAGATGCGTACAAGCTCTCAGTGTTGCCAGCGATGGATGAGTTGAGGGCTAAAGTTGACGCAGCTGAAGTTGTTTGCGGTTATGACTATTGGCCATTGCCTACTTACTCAGAGATGCTCTTTGTTAAGTAGTGGCTTTTAATATTTCGTTTGTTAAAAGGGGAACTTTCCAATGGTTAGTTCCTCTTTTTTTGTGTAATGTAGGGGGTTCAAAAAAGTAGTTGCGTTGAGGTGAAATTACAAAAATGTATTTTTGCTATTATCAATGCTAGAAGGCTTTTATGACGATATTTACGTAAGTGTCTCAATAACAACAGGATAGCTGATTTTGATGTATTGAGATGACGTCTTTGGCACTATATTTGCTCTAAAGGCATAAGATGGTTGTTTTTATCGGATTAAGTTATTTTGAGTTGCTATTGAGCTTTCAAGGGCATCTCTGGGATTATTTTAAGGATTTACAATGAGCAGGGCTCCAGAAAATCAGGGTCTTTACGAAAAACGCAACGAACATGACGCTTGTGGTGTTGGTGCAGTCGTAAACATAAACGGTAAACGTGAACATGCGATACTAGAACGCGCAAACGAGATTTTGCTCAATCTTCACCATCGCGGTGCGGCTGCGGCGGATGAAATTACAGGCGACGGTGCCGGAATCCTATTTCAGATTCCATATGAATTTTTCAGCGAGGAAGCGCAGAAGCTAGGGATTAGCTTGCCAGAAAAAGAGTCGCTTGGTGTTGGCATGCTATTTTTGCCGAAGGATAAATCTTTGCAAAAATCCTGCTTGAGTTTGCTCACTAGAAACGTTGAAGATTTGGGGATGCGCGTTGTTGGTTTGCGCAATGTGCCAACTACAAACGAATGCCTAGGCGAGATTGCACTATCTGCCGAACCAGCGGTAAAGCAAATCTTTATTGATGGCGGTGGAATTGAAGAGAAGGCTTTTGAAAGAAAGCTCTACATTGCTAGAAAAAAATCTGAGAACCAAATCAAAGATAAGTACGGCGAAAAGGCAGAAGACTTCTACGCTTGTTCTTTCTCTTGCAAAACAATCTGCTACAAGGGTATGTTTATGGCGCACCAGCTATTTGCATATTACCCAGACCTAAGCGATGAGAGGATGGTTTCTGCCCTTGCTGTTGTGCATCAAAGATATAGTACAAACACATTCCCAAGTTGGAAGCTTGCGCAGCCGTTTAGAGCGATTGCCCATAACGGCGAGATTAATACGCTGCGCGGCAATAGAAACTATATGTCCTCTCGAGAACTTAACATGGAGAGTGAGCTATTTGGCAAGGAGATTGAGAGTCTCTTCCCTATTCTAAATCCAGACGATAGCGATTCGGCATCTTTTGATGCGTCGCTAGAATTGCTCGTTCATGGGGGCCGCTCTATGCCGCACAGTATGATGATGATGGTTCCAGAAGCTTTTGGTCCAACCTATCATATGAGTGCAGACAAAAGAGCTTTTTATGAGTATCACAGCTCGTTTATGGAGCCGTGGGATGGCCCGTCTGCGATTATCTTTACAGATGGTAGAATTGTCGGTGGAACGCTCGATAGAAATGGTCTGCGCCCTTGTAGGTACATAATCACAAAAGATGATACTCTTGTAATGGCATCGGAGGTTGGCGTTATAGAGTTTGCTCCGGAAAATATCCGTCAAAAGGGTAGATTGCAACCCGGAAAGATGTTCATTGTTGACACCCAAGAGAAACGTGTTATCTCTGACGTTGAAACTAAGAGTAAAGTTGCTAGGCAAAAGCCTTACCGCCGTTGGCTCAGCGATAATAGAATTGAGCTGCGCGGCTTGTTTCAAGGTTCAGAGTTAGATAAGGTTGATTCTGAGCAGCTCTACAAGAGAATGCGTTGTTTTGGATACACCCGCGAAGAGATGCGCATGATACTTGCCCCGATGGCGATTAATGGCCAAGAACCAATCGGCTCGATGGGAAATGATGTTGCGCTTTCTGTTTTGTCTGATTCGCCAAAGAGTTTGTTTAGTTACTTTAAGCAGATGTTTGCTCAGGTAACAAACCCACCGATTGATCCGCTACGTGAAGGTTTGGTGATGTCGCTTATGTCGTTTGTGGGTAAGAAAAGAAATCTTCTAGCCGAAACTCCAGAGCACTGTAGGCAGTTAAAGATTCCTCATCCATTTCTTACCAATGAAGATCTTCAGAGATTGCGCAGCTCAGGCAGGAAGGATTTTAAGGTCGCTACTGTAAACGCCGTCTTTGACCCACATGCACAGGACCTGGAGGATTCTTTGCGTGTTGCCCTTGATAAGCTACTTGCAGATACTAAAAAAGCCATCGCTGATGGTGCTTCAATCGTCATCATAAGCGATAGAAATGTTGATGAAAACAATGCTCCTATTCCAATCTTGCTTGCAAGCTCTGCGGTTCATCATGGGTTGTTAAGAAGTAAGCTAAGGGGTGAAGCTGGACTTGTTATTGAGAGCGGTGAGCCTAGAGAGGTTAATCATTTCTCGCTACTGTGTGGTTTTGGTGCTGATGCGGTAAATCCATATCTAGCAATTGAGACGATGGCGCAGATGCAGGAGATTGGTGATATACCGGCGAATCTAGATGGTGGAGTGATTATAGACAACTACATCGCAGCCATCAAAAAGGGTATTCTAAAGACGATGAGCAAGATGGGTATTTCTACGCTGAGAAGTTATAGATCTGCGCAGCTCTTTGAAGCTATCGGTATCAACAAAGATTTAATCGATGAGTTCTTTACGGGCACAAGCTCAAGGATTGGCGGAATCTCGCTTGCTGAAATTGCCCAAGATGCAGCCGCTAGACATCGCAGTGGTTTTGAATATAGAGATCAATCCTTGCCAGAGCTTGATTTTGGCGGCGAATACAGCTATAGAGACAAGGGTGAGAAACATATGTGGACGCCAGAGGCGGTTGTTAATTTGCAGCATTCTGTCTGGAACAACGACAAAGCCGCTTACCAGCGTTTTTCAAAAGAGATAAACGCTCACGATAAAAATCTCTGCGTTTTGCGTGGGCTTTTCAAATTCAAACCAACAAAGAGTATTGATATCTCAGAGGTCGAACCGGCTAGCGAGATTGTTAAGCGTTTTTGTACGGGTGCGATGAGTCATGGCTCTATAAGTAGAGAAACGCATGAGTGTATGGCTATTGCGATGAATAGCATCGGCGCTATGAGCAATACTGGCGAGGGCGGAGAAGATCCTTCTAGATACAAAATCACCGCAGATGGAGAAGATAAGAACTGTGCTATCAAGCAGGTTGCTAGCGGTCGATTTGGTGTTACGATTAACTATCTAACCCACGCCAAAGAGATTCAGATTAAAATGGCTCAAGGCGCAAAGCCGGGTGAGGGTGGCCATCTTCCAGGGCATAAGGTTACCCCTGAGATTGCAAAGCTTAGAAACTCGATGCCGGGCGTTTCTTTGATATCACCGCCTCCGCATCACGATATCTACTCTATCGAAGACTTGGCCCAGCTAATCTACGATTTAAAATGCTCTAATCCAGGCGTTAAGGTTTCAGTCAAGCTTGTATCTGAGGTTGGGGTCGGAACTATCGCCGCTGGTGTTGCAAAAGGTAATGCCGATGAGGTTCTTATTGCTGGCGGCGAGGGTGGTTCTGGTGCTACTCCGCTATCTTCTATCAAACATGCGGGAGTTCCGTGGGAACTTGGTCTCGCCGAGACTCAGCAGGTGTTGTTGTTAAACGGTCTGCGCGATAGGATTAGAGTTCAGACAGACGGTCAGCTGCGCACGGGCCGTGATGTTGTTGTCGCTGCATTGCTTGGTGCAGAGCAATTTGGATTTGGAACATCGGCACTGGTTTCTCTTGGTTGCGTACTGATGAGAAAATGCCATCTTGGAACCTGTCCGGCTGGAATTGCCACTCAAAACACAAGCCTTAGAAATTGCTTTAGTGGCAAGCCTGAGCATCTAGTGCGATACATGATGTTTGTGGCTGAAGAGGTGCGTGAGATTATGGCAGAACTTGGTTTTGCAAAATTTGACGATATGGTTGGCCGTGTCGATTTGCTTGAAATGAAAGATGCTATTGACAATTGGAAAGCGCAGGGACTTGATTTGTCAGCGATATTGCATAGAGTTGAAACGAGCGATAGCGATCTACACCTAACAAAAAAACAAGCAGACAAACTTCAAGACCATATCGACTGGAAGCTCATCGAGCAGGCTAAGCCAGCGATAGAAAAGGGCGAGAAGGTTGTAATCGAAACAGAGATTAGAAATCAAAATAGAGCTTTCGCTACGATACTAAGTAGCACCGTAGCAAAGGCGCACGGGCCAAAAGGTTTGCCTGATGATACGATAGTAGTAAATGCGCATGGCTCGGCTGGTCAGAGCTGTTGTGCGTTTCTCTCTAAAGGAATTACCGTTCGTATTGTTGGCCAGACGAATGATTATCTTGGCAAGGGTATGAGTGGTGGTAAGATTGTTGTGAAAATTCCAGACGGTTCAACATTCTTGCCGCATGAAAATATCATAGCTGGTAACACGCTTCTTTACGGAGCGACTGGCGGTGAGGTGTTTATCAACGGTGTCGCCGGTGAGCGGTTTGCGGTGCGTAACAGCGGTGCAACTGCGGTGGTCGAGGGTGTTGGCGATCATGGCTGTGAATATATGACAAACGGAACTGTTGTCGTGATTGGCTCTACCGGAAGAAACTTTGCGGCTGGTATGAGCGGCGGTATTGCGTATGTGTTTGATAAGATGCAACTCTTTGATACTTTGTGCAATCTTGATATGGTTGATATTGAGTGCGTGTGGCAAGAAGAAGACAAAAAACTTCTCCACAGCCTTATCACAAAACACATCAAAGAGACCGATTCTGCCAAGGCAAAATGGATTCTTGACAACTGGGAAGGCTTGGTCGGTAGGTTCGTTAAGGTGATACCGATTGATTATAGAAGGGCTCTTGATAGGCTCAGAGACAGAGAGCAAAGGGAAAGTGATTCTACTCCAGCAACTGAGGAGGTTTATAAATAATGGCAAAGCCAACAGGATTTTTAGAATATCGCCGTCAAGATGAGGGGCATCTCTCAATCAAAGAACGCGTTAAGAATTATAATGAAATGTTAGTGCCTCTCTCACCAGAGCAGATTCACAAACAGGCAGCAAGATGTATGGATTGTGGCATTCCGTTCTGTCATGGATATGGTTGTCCGCTAGCGAATAGGATTCCAGAGTTTAACGATTATGTCTATCAAAATCGCTGGAAAGAAGCGCTTAAAGTTTTGCACAGCACAAACAACTTTCCAGAGATTACAGGAAGGGTTTGCCCTGCGCCATGTGAGGCGGCTTGTACACTTGGGCTTCACGATGAAGCGGTAACGATAAAGCATATTGAGTATCAGATAGCTGAGAGGGGCTTTCAAGAGGGCTGGATTGCGCCTCAGATTGCACCTGTAAAAACTGGCAAGCGCGTAGCGGTAGTCGGCGCAGGCCCAGCAGGTATGGCGGCTTCTCAGCAGCTTGCCCGTGCAGGCCATAGCGTAACACTCTTTGACAGGCACGAAAATCTTGGCGGCTTAATTCGCTATGGAATTCCAAATTTCAAGCTCGATAAGAGTATAATCGACCGCCGTTTTGAACAGATGAAAGCTGAGGGCGTCGAGTTTAAAGGCGGCGTCAACGTTGGTGTTGATATTACCGCAGGCTACCTCAAGAAAGATTACGATGCCGTTTGCCTTACTATGGGGGCAGGGGTTGCGCGAGACCTTAATGTTGCAGGTAGAGACTTAGATGGTGTGCATTTTGCTCTTGAGATGCTTGGCGAGCAGAATAAGGTTGTAACTGGCGAGATTAATGCCTCTGATGCGCAAATAAACGCCAAGGATAAAGTTGTCATTGTTATTGGTGGCGGCGATACTGGTAGCGATTGTGTGGGAACGGCAAATCGCCAAGGTGCAAAGAAGGTGTATCAATTTGAGATTCTGCCAAAACCACCAGAGTCTCGCCCAGACTCTACTCCATGGCCAATGTGGCCAGCAATACTACGCACTTCAACCTCACAAGAGGAGGGCTGTGAGCGCAGATGGTGTATTAGCACTAAAGAGATTATTGGCAAAGACTCAAAGGTTAGTGCTATTAAGTGCGTAGAAGTAGAGTGGCAAAAAGACGACACAGGTCGTTGGCAGATGAGCGAGGTCGCTGGCAGTGAGTTTGAAATTCAAGCAGACCTAGTGCTTCTGGCTGTGGGGTTTGTGCATGTTGAACATGAAGGCGCAATAGAGAGCCTTGGCCTAGAGCTTGATAGCCGCGGCAATATAGTCGTAGATGAAAATTTCCACTCAAACATCGAAGGAGTCTTCTCCGCAGGCGACAGCGTCCTCGGCGCATCGTTAGTGGTAAAAGCAATTTCCACCGGCCGCAAAATGGCAGCAGCGATCGATGCTTGGCTGCGGGATAAATAGGGGTATTTAACGCTAGAGGTGCTAAAGGCGCAAACGAAACGGATTGGGCGAGAGCAAGGGATCGTCCAATCCGTTTTAACCAAGATAATGAAGGGTAGTAGAGTTTAGAACCGTAGATAAGCATTGCGCAACGCTTGCAACACCTAACCACCAACCACTAACCATTGACCACTAAATTAAATCAATTAATTGCGTTTTCTTCTTGTAACAAACAAACCACCAAGCCCTAGAAGAGCCATAGTTGCTGGTTCTGGGACGCTAGCTACTGTGAGTTGCGCCTTGGTGAATTGCTGCGCCGCATAATCATCTACGACCCAGCTTTGGCCTTGGAATTCTAGTGCTCTATCATAGATTTGCCCATTGTACGATGTCTGATTAGCTGTTTCTCCGCATTCAGATGCTCCAGCAGTCATAAGCAGTCTAAACGATTCATAGTCAGTGAACTCCGCTTCTGTCACAACGTATGTGCCGTTGTAAAGCTCGCTCCATGTTGAACCTACCGCACCTGTATTGTCTAGTACAACAGAAGCATTACTTACTTCACTGTTCGGTCCTAGATCACCTGTAATTACACAGATTGGATTTGTAGTAGGTGATGATGAATCAGCAAAACCATAGCCTTTAATCGTAAATGATGTTTTGCTTGCGTCATCATATTCCCAAGTCATTGAATGGAAGCCACCGTTTTCAATAGAGAAAACTTCAACGTCGCTACAGCCATCCAGAGGGGTTGTTGTCGCAGAAACAATGCTTACCATCGCGCACAGGAACGTTACCAAAATTAATTTTTTCATCGCCCATCCTTCCCATTGAAATGTTAATTGTCTGATAAGGTAGCGTAACAAATCGCTCCATATCAATTCCCTAAGTTGCTCTTTTACTTTTCATCCACCTTTTTTGAGCAACTACCATGGTCCCATAATAAGGGCAAACACTTACTTTTGCAAGGAAAAAAGATGTTATTTAGTTATAATTACTAAATGTCTATTACTGTAATAAATTTTGTGATATCAAAAGATTTCGCTTGTCCCGAGCTATAAGAAGAGAGTGGGCGTCCTTGCGACTATCAGCGTTTCTCTAAACCAGATTTCCAAACAATGTCAGCGGCATCGTTTTTTCAATCTCTACCTGCGCAAAATTTCCAGCTAAACTCTCTGGGCCGTTGAACACGACGATATGGTCTGTTGCTGTTCGGGCGATTAGCTGTGGGTTGTTGGCATTTTGCGCCTTGTTTAGATGCGCCTTCTTGCTTGGTCCTTCGACTAAAACCTCGAGAATTTTTCCTTCGTATCTTTTGTTGTACTCTGCGCTAATTTGCTCTTGAACCTTTAGAAGCTCATTGTTGCGCAGCTTTTTTATTTCTTCTGGAATGTTATCTTCGAGTTTTTTATCAGTTTTGGTTCCAGGTCGCGGCGAGTATTTGAATGCGAATATGTTTTTGTAGTTCGCTTTTTTCACAAGTTCAACCGTAGCTTCAAAATCCTCATCCGTCTCACCAGGGAAGCCAACTATAAAATCGCCAGCAATCGCGATATCAGGCACGTAGCTCCTTGCCACGGCTAGTTGGTCTAGATACTGCTGCGCGCTGTAATGGCGATTCATAGCTTTTAGAATTCTATCCGAACCGCTCTGCGCAGGCATGTGCAAGTATGGGCAAACCTTATCAAGCTCTCCCATCGCCTTGAATAAGTCTTCGTCGTGGTTTAGGTTTGGGTAGCTTGTTATAAATCTTAGCCACTTTAGAGAATCAATCTCTGATAGCATCTCAAGCAGATCGGGCAGGCGGTATGTCTTCTCGCCTGCGCTGTATTCGTAAGAGTTCACAGTTTGCCCAAGCAGGGTGATTTGTTTTGCCCCTTCATCGACAAGTTTTTTGCATTGATCAAAAATTTGCTGCGGTTTTCTTGAGACTTCTGGCCCGCGCACAAACGGCACAATGCAGTATGAGCAAAAGTTGTTACATCCGCGCATCACACGCACAAACGCCTGATTCGTCTTTTGATCTTTGCTCGAGTCGAAGGCATACTCAAATTCGTCTAGCGTCTCTGAGATAGTAGCGTCTGGCTTTTCGCGAACATCTGCGCAGACACTCACTATTTTTTTTCTCTCTGAAATTACATCGTTTACCATGCCGAGCAAGTCTGGAATTTGGCTCGGGCCACAGACGATATCGACAGCCGTGTCTTTTAAAAACTCTTCACCAAGCCGCTGCGCCATACAGCCAATAATCCCAAGTACCATATGGGGGCGAGTCTTCTTTAGGTGGCCTATATATCCAATCCGTGAATGAACACGGTTCTCGGCGTTCGCACGGACTGAGCAGGTGTTGAACAAAACAACATCTGCATTGTCTTCTGTATCGGTTATACTATAGCCATCTTCCTCGAATGCGGCAGTAACTAGCCCAGCATCGAGTTTATTCATCTGGCAACCAAAGCTTTTTATGTATAGTTTTTTATCTTTCATAGCCGGGCAGTATATCTAATAGACTCGATAAAAGCAACCCGAGACAAAGAATAAAACCTATTCTACAATGAAGAACACGAAGATCTTGAAAGGGGCGATGGTATTTGGAATGCAGGAGGCTTGAGTAAAACCGGGACTGGTACGTTCGGCCTCCGGCCGGTTGCAGGTGTCCCTGTTTTACGGCACAGTCTGCATGCACCGTTCAATCACAGTAAAACTTGTGCGTTACATTCAATCGCGGGAGACTGGTGTGTCTTTACTAATCGCGGTAAAATTCGGGACAGGTACAACCGACCCTAAAGGGCAGAACATACCAGTCCCAATTTTACGGTACAAGGTGTCATCCCTCTGGGATTATAGCAAGACTGTATCGCAGATCTTGCTCCGTCGGAGCAATACCTTTGTAGAAAAAATGACATGCAACAAAACAGATTAGCTCCGTTAGGTGCGGCACCTAATTAACGTTATTCCAACTAAACGCAAAGGAATTGAAATGGAGGGCTGCTGAGATGAGCCATCTAGGGCTGGTTGTGCCAGTCCTGGTAGTTGAATTTATTATATAGCCGCAGTATTTTTTTGTTGCTACAATCAACAACTAGCGATATTTAAGAATAGGAGGTTTTGCGTTTATGCGAGAAGAAACAAAACTCAAAGAGGCGAGTTTGTGGCAGCCTCTAGATGATAGTGCTGTTAGATGCGAGCTTTGCAATTTTTATTGCAGGCTCTCAAACAATCAGCTTGGTCGTTGCCAAGTGCGCAAAAATATCGACGGCAAGCTCTACAGCCTAAACTATGATAGGCTCTGCGCGTTAGCAGTCGATCCAATCGAGAAAAAACCTCTTTATCATTTCTTGCCCGCCACAAAGAGCTTTTCGATTGCGGCGATTGGATGCAATTTTAAATGTGGTTTTTGTCAGAACTGGCAGATTAGCCAGCCCGATGTTAGTGGTCTGTTTGATTGCGGCGATTCTTATTCACCTCAGCAGATTGTTGATATGGCTCTGCGCGCAGGATGCGCAAGTGTTTCCTACACATACACTGAGCCAACTATCTTTTTTGAATTTGCCCAAGAAACAGCTATTATCGCCAAAGAGAATGGGCTTAAAAATATATTTGTTAGCAATGGTTATTTTTCAGAGAAAGCGATTGAGAAGATGCAGGGCTTTCTTGATGCGATAAACATAGACCTAAAATCCTTCTCAGACTCTTTCTACAAAGACGTTTGCCACGCCAGTTTAGAACCAGTATTAAGAAATATCGAAACGATTTCAAACAGCACCGATATTTGGCTAGAGCTCACAACGCTCATCGTACCAGACCAAAACGACAACCCCCGCGAGCTGCGCGATATCGCAGAGTTTATAGCCAAGAAAACATCGCCTAGCACACCTTGGCACCTAAGCGCATTTCATGGGGCGTTTAAAATGGATAGCGAACGCGCAACACCAATTGCAACTCTAACATCGGCAGCCCAAATAGCTAGCTCCGCCGGCCTTGATTATGTGTACCTTGGTAATGTTAGAAGCGAGTCTGGCAGAGACACCATTTGCCCAAACTGCGGCGAGACCCTAATAAAACGCCGGTCTTTTGAGGTAGTAGCCAACCATTTAGAAAATGGCAAATGCCCAAGCTGCGCAGAGAAGATTGCGGGTGTTTGGGACCGCTGATGGACTCAGATTGCAACCGCAGATTAACACGGGTAAACGCAGATTAAAGATAAATACAGATAAACCCAGATTGCAACCGCAGATAGGCGCAGATGAACCCTATTAGAGTTAAAACTCTAACAGGGCGAGCGCAGATAAAAACAGATTTATCCTGTTAGAGTTTTGAGTAAATGCTATTGTGTGCTACTCAGTGCTAAGAAATTATGTTTGCGGGGTGGATTGAAAGGTGCGATTAAAAAATCTAATAGGGTGGACGCAAATGATGCATATGAGCTGACTATGCTGGTTTTTTGGCCGGTTGCAGGTGTCCGAGTTTTTCAATCTTTTAATGTTTGATTATTTGCTTCAATAGGTTATACTAGCCTTACTATCGGGCGTCATCGCTCGAAGGGGGTTTAGAGAATAAAGGCTATTTTCAAAGGCCGTCTCTTTTTTTGCAAATGGAGTGTGTGCGTGGAAGTTCAACGTGAACTTTGCGAGAAATGTGTTTTGAAAGGAAGATGGCCTATGAAGAGGAATCTAGTTTCGTTCATTTTTTTCACAGCCGCAGTTTCAATCTTTTTTTTAACCGCTCACGCCTGCGGCGATGTTACCAGCTCTGGTGACGTAGACCCAGCCAATCCAAATCTTTGGGATCAAGACACCGATGCCTACGTAGGAAAAACTGGTAACGGATCTCTTTCAATCACTGATGGTGGAAGTATCTCAAGCGACCATAGCTATATTGGTGATTCTTCTGGCTCTCAAGGCGATGTAGTAGTCGATGGTGTAGGCTCTAATTGGCAAAGCTCTGACTGGCTGCGCATTGGCAATTATGGTAGCGGTTCTCTTTCAATTACTAACGGAGGAAACGTTAGAAGTAAGTCTGGCCGCATTGGTTTTTATTCTGGCTCTCAAGGTAGTGCGGTGGTTGATGGTGTTGGTTCAAGTTGGAATTCTAACGGGTTAAGTGTAGGTGTTAGCGGTAGAGGTTCTATCTCAATAACTAATGGTGGAAATGTTACAACTATTTCAGGCGATATTGGCTATTTTTCTGGCTCCACAGGCAACGCAGTAGTTGATGGTGTTAATTCAAGTTGGAATTCTAGCTGGTTAAACGTCGGTGATAGCGGTAGCGGTTCTCTCTCAATCATCAATGGTGGTAATGTTACGAGTACTTCTAAATGCTACATTGGTTACAAGGTAGGTTCAGTAGGTAGCGTAGCGGTTGATGGTTCTGGTTCAAGTTTTAAAAATTTCGACTTCTTATGGATCGCCAAAGAGGGTAGTGGTTCTCTCTCAATCACTAATGGCGGAAATGTTACAAGTCGTTATGTGGCGATTGGTAGTTCTTCCGAATCTCAGGGTAGTGCAATTGTAGATGGTGTTGGTTCCAGTTGGAATCTTGACTGGTTAAGTATTGGCGATGGCGATAGAGCTTCTCTCTCAATCACTAATGGTGGAATTGTAACTGTGGCTGATGAAACAAGAGTGAGCTCAGGGAATGGCGATGGAGTAATTAATTTTGATGGAGGTTCGCTTACTACAAAGACTCTTACAGCGGGAACAAAAGAGCTAAAAGGAACAGGAACTGTAAATACAAAATCGCTTATAGTAGATGCTGATTTGGTGTTTGAATCCATACATGGGCTCAACCCAACCTTTGTAATGAGTAACTCCTCTGACCAAAATATAACAATCAACCTAGACGCTGATGGCAGTGGTATTTTAGGCGCAGGTTACTCTGGCACTGGCTCTATGAGTATAACAGAAGGCGTGTCAGTTGTTTGTACTCGTGGCTATGTTGGTTATAAGGCAGGTTCAGTAGGTAGCGTAACAGTTGATGGCGTGGGTTCAAGTTGGAATTCTGGCTCACTACATATCGGTAGCGGTAGCAGTAGTGGCTCTCTATTAATCGCTAATGGTGGAGAGGTTACTGTTGCTCGTGAGACAACCGTAGGCGAATATGATGGCAATGGAATAATCAATTTTGATGGTGGTACGCTTACGACAAAATCTCTTCTAGCTGGTTCGCAAGAGCTCAAAGGGACGGGAACTATAAATACAAAAGCGATTATAGTAGATACTGATTTAGTATTTGACTCTACACATGGACTTAGTCAGACCTTTGTAATGAATAATTCATCTGACCAGAATATAACAATCAATCTATACGCTGATTACGATGCCTATCTCGGCGCAGGCTATTCTGGTAGCGGTTCTATTAGCATAAGAGAAGGTGTAATGGTAGCAAGTCGTGACGGCTATATTGGTTACAAGGCAGGTTCTCACGGTAGTGTAACGGTTGATGGTGCTGGCTCAACTTGGTTCTGCCCAAGTTATGGTAACGGCGATGGGCTTATTGTCGGCGGTGCTGGCAACGGTTCTCTATCAATCATCAATGGCGGGCATCTTCAAAGTTCTGATTGCTCTATTGGTTCTAGGGAAGGTTCAGTGGGTAGTGTAGTTGTTGATGGGGTTGGTTCGATTTGGGATCGATCTAATTGGATACATGTCGGATCTTCAGGTAGCGGTTCTCTATCAATCACTAATGGCGGCTCTGTTGTAAGTAATTGTGGATGTATTGGCTATAGGGAAGGTTCTACAGGTGAGATGATAGTAGATGGTGATGGTTCGAGTTGGACATCGAGAGATCTTACTGTTGGCTATTATGGCAATGGTTCTCTATCAATCACTGATGGCGGTACTGTTACAAGTGAGAGTGGTAAGATTGGTTACGATGCTGATTCTGTGGGTAATGTAACAGTTGATGGCGTTGGCTCAAGCTGGGCTTCTGGAGATCTTATTGTTGGTAATTATGGTAGCGCGTCTCTATCGATAACTAATGGTGGAAGTGTTACAAGTGACAATGGATACATTAGTTACCATTACGGCCCTGGTAGCGTGGTGGTTGACGGTGTTGGCTCAAGTTGGTTCAATTCAGAGGATCTCAGTATTGGTAGATACGGAGTAGGAACATTATCAATCAGTAATGGTGGAATGGTTACTGTGGGTGGTGAGACAAAAATAGGCGAATGGGATGGCACTGGAGTAATCAATTTTAATGGAGGCACTCTTGCTACAAAATCTCTTTTAGCTGGTTCGCAAGAGCTCGAAGGAGTTGGGACTATAAACACAAAAGCGATTGTGGCAGATGTTGATTTAGTATTTGATTCTACGCATGGGCTCAGTCAAACTTTTGTAATGAGTAATTCACCAGAGCAAAATATAACAATTAACCTCGACGCTAATGGTAGTGGCTTCTTAGGCGCAGGCTATTCTGGTACGGGATCAATGAGCGTAACAGATGGTTTAACAGTTGCTAGTGTCGGTGGTTATATTGGTTGCAAGAGGGGTTCTCACGGTAGTGTGGTTGTTGACGGAAGTGATTCAAGCTGGAACAGCTCCGACGATCTGTATATTGGCAAGTATGGCAGTGGTTCATTGTCAATTAGTAATGGTGGAAACGTTACAAGTGATTCTGCTTGCATCGGTTGTGAATCTGGTTCTGTAGGCAATGTAGTAGTTGACGGCGTTGATTCAAGTTGGAATAACTCAGACGGTCTTACTGTGGGTGGAAATGGTGAGGCTTCTCTATCAATTACTAATGGCGCAAGCGTTACAAGTAGCTCCACCGTGATTGGATACCTCTCTGATTCTGTGGCTAATGTAACAGTTGATGGTGATGGTTCAAGTTTGCACAATTTAGAAGGTCTTTATGTTGGTAGGTATGGTACAGGGGCATTATCAATCACTAATGGTGCAATAGTTACTACGGCTGGAGAGACAAGAGTTGGTGGTGTAGCTGGAGTAATCAATTTCGATAGCGGCACGCTTGATACAGAATCTCTTTTAGCTGGAGCAAAAGAGCTCAAAGGAATAGGAACAATAAATACTCATGGAATTGTAACAGATACTGATTTGCTGTTTGATTCTGCGCATGGGCTTACTCAAACACTTGCACTGAATGATTCCTCTGAGCAAAATATAACAATCAATCTTGATGTAGATGGCAGTGGTTTTTTAGGTGCAGGTTGTTCTGACTATGGTTCTATGAATGTTAAGGGTGGCGTGGTAGTTACTGGCTACAACGGCTATATCGGTCTCAAGATGGGCTCTGTAGGTAATGTATTGGTTGATGGGGTTGGTTCAGGCTGGAATAGCTCGAATTGTCTTTATGTTGGTAATTCTGGAAGTGGTTCTCTCTCAATCACCAATGGAGGAAATGTTACGAGCGCTACTTCTACAATTGGCCGCCACTCTGATTCTGTGGGTAGTGTATTAGTTGATGGTGATGGTTCAAGCTGGCAAAACTCTGATCTACTTTATGTTGGTAAACATGGCAATGCCTCTATAGCAGTAGCTAATGGAGGAAATGTTACAAATACTGCTGATTGCTATATTGGCTATTATGCAGGTGCTCAAGGTAGTGTGGCGGTTGATGGTGCTAGTTCGAGTTGGCAGAGTTCTGGCCTGTTATGGGTTGGGTATAAGGGTAGCGGTTCTCTATCAATCACCAATGGCGGAAGTGTTATTAGTGACCATGGTAGTATTGGTTATGGATATTCTTATGGATATATTCACAAATACGGTTTGGGTAGTGTGGTAGTTGATGGAGTTGGCTCAAGCTGGGTATCTAGTGAGCTTGATGTAGGTAATGGTGGCAGTGGTTCGCTATTGATTACTGATGGCGGAAACGTAACAAGTGATTATGGCTCTGTTGCTGGTTATGATAATCTTTGTAGCGTGGTAGTTGATGGTGACGGTTCCAGCTGGACTTCAAAAAAACTTTATATTGGTAATGATGGGAGTGCTTCTGTCACAATAACTAATGGTGGAAATATCACAAGTGATCATAGCTACATTGGCAAATCCTTTACTTATCTGGCCACTGCAGTTGTTGATGGAGTTGGTTCAAGCTGGGATTGCTCCAGAGATCTCAATATTGGCGATAATGGTAGAGGCTCTCTTAGTGTGTTAAATGGTGGCACTGTTACTAGTTACAACAGTTACATAAGTTTATCACTATATTCTACTGGAGAGGCAACTGTTGATGGAGTTGGTTCAAATTGGGACAGCTCCGGTTGGTTAAGTGTTGCCTATTATGGTAGAGGCTCTCTCTCAATCACTAATGGCGGACATGCTACAAGTGCTTTTGGCTATATTGGTCAACATTCTATTTCTGCAGGTAGCGTGACAGTTGATGGCGTTGGTTCAAGATGGGATAATTCTAGCGATCTCTACATCGGTGATAGTGGTAGAGGCTCTCTTAATGTGTTAAATGGCGGCACTGTTACTAGTTACAACGTTGATATAGCTATATCGCAAGATTCTAAAGGGTATGTAATTATCGATGGTGCCGGTTCAAGTTTGGACAGTTCCGGTTGGCTGAGCATTGGAGATGAAGGTAGCGGTTCTCTCTCAATCACTAATGGCGGACATGCCACAAGTGGTTCTGGCTATATTGCTTACTGTTCTGGTTCTGCAGGTGATGTAGTAGTTGATGGTGTTGGTTCAAGTTGGCTTATTAATGGTAGTGGTTCTGATTGGGACGATAATGGTTCTTTAGATATAGGCCATAGCGGTAGCGGTTCTCTATCAATAATCAATGGCGGCATTGTAATCGTTGATGGGGTTCTTACAATAGACGCTAATCTTAATGGAGATTCTTTCGTCGAAATGTCTACCGGCGGTATGCTTGCTTTGAGCGGTGATGCGGATTCGTCTATTGCTGATTTTCTTGCACTTGTTGATGGTAGTGATGATATTCGTTTTTGGGATGAATCAATTAACGATTGGAGCAATATCATAAATGCTACTCTCGGTGATGATTACACTCTTGAGTATATCTCTGATGTAAATAGCGATCTTTATGACCACACAGTCTTAACTGTTACGGCAATTCCAGAACCAGTTACAATGGCGATATTCGCTCTTGGTTGTTTGGGGATTAGAAGACGCAGATAAACGCAGATTGCAACCGCAGATGGACACAGATGAACGCAGATAAAAAGAAAACCGCAGATTTACCCTGTTAGAGTTTGAGTAAATACTTTTATGTGCCGCTCAGTGTTGGGGAGATGATGTTTGCGGAGTGGATTGAGAGATAAGATTGAAAGCTCTAATAGGGTGAACGCAGATTTTAAAACCTTTTAAATGCTTTGAATTAGCTACTAATGTACGAATGAATCCAGATTGTTGTTTTCGTATGAACTTAAAACCGCCTAATTGGAGTGTGAAAAGGTTGCGCATTCCTCAATATACTTGACTATTCATCTCAATAAGTTATACTAGCTTTATTATCGGGCGATGTTGACTTAGTGATTCCCGATAGGGGAAAATGAGGAAAGGAAGGCAATTCACAGGGGCCATCTCTTTTTTCGCAAATAGAAAAGTGTCTGCTTGTGTTCTGCGCAGACTTTGTAAGGAATACATTCAAAGAAAGGGAGATAGTCCATGAAGAGGAATTTGAGTTCTTTCGTTTTTTTCGCAGTTTTCTATCTTTTCGTAGCTACATTTGCTTGCGGCGATGTTACTTTCTCGGGTGACGTAGATCCAGCCAATCCAAATCTTTGGAATCGATATACGGATGCCTATATAGGAAAAACTGGTAGTGGTTCTCTATCAATTACTGATGGTGGAAATATTACAAGTGGCTCTGGCACGATTGGT
Organism: Phycisphaerae bacterium; assembly: GCA_027078365.1. Lineage (GTDB taxonomy): Bacteria > Planctomycetota > Phycisphaerae > Sedimentisphaerales > Sedimentisphaeraceae > S145-28. Next base: position 22,198 of record JALWYQ010000042.1, on the reverse strand, counting down.
TACGATACTGGTTCCCAAGGCGATGTGATAGTCGATGGTGCTGGTTCAAGTTGGCAAACCTTTGACTGGTTAGGTATCGGTAGAGATGGTAACGGCTCCCTCTTAATCACTAATGGTGGAAATGTTACAAGTGGCCCTGGCAATATTGGTGACCATTATGGTTCTGGTAGTGTAATAGTTGACGGTGTTGGTTCAAGTTGGAACAGTTCAGGTGCTCTGGATATCGGCAATGGTGATAAAGGTAGCGCATTTATCTCAATCATTAATGGCGGAAATCTTACAAGTGATTCTGGCATAATTGCTGGCAATGTAATAGTTGACGGCGTTGGCTCAAGTTGGGAGAATTACGATTGTCTCTGTGTCGGCGTTTATGCTGACGCAGGTTCTCTATCAATCACTAATGGTGGAATGGTTACTGTGGCTGGCAGAACAAGCGTAAGCAGTGAGGATTACACTGGAGTAATCAATTTTGATGGAGGCACACTCACTACTAAATCTCTTTCAGCTGGAACAAAAGAGCTAAAAGGAACGGGAACTATAAATACAAACGGGCTTATCGTAGATACTGATTTAATATTTGACTCTACACATGGGGTCAGTCAAACTTTCGTAATGAATAACTCATCTGATCAGAATATAACTATCAATCTAGACGCCGATGGCAGTGGTATTTTAGGCGCAGGCTACTCTGGCACTGGCTCTATGCGTGTTACAGAAGGTGTAAGAGTTGCTAGTGATGATGGCTATATTGGTTACAAGGTAGGTTCTGTAGGTAATGTAGTAGTTGATGGTGATGGTTCAAGTTGGAACAATTCTAGCGACCTTTATATCGGTAAAGGCAATAGTAGCAGCGGTTCTTTATCAATCACTGATGGTGGAAATGTTACAAGTGATAGTGGCCATATTGGTTACAAGGCAGATTCTCAAGGTAGCGTGGTAGTTGATGGTGCTGGTTCAAGTTGGAATAACTCAGGAGAACTCACTGTCGGCTATAAAGGTAGCGGCTCTCTCTCAGTAACTAATGGTGGAATTGTTACAAGTGATTATGGTTATATTGGTTACAATGGTAGCGGCTCTCTCTCAATCACTAATGGTGGAATTGTTACAAGTAATCGTGGCTATATTGGTTACAATGAAGGTTCTGTAGGTAGTGTAATAATTGATGGTGTTGGCTCAAATTGGGAGATATCTGACAGTTTAGCTGTCGGTAAATATGGCAGTGGTTCTCTATTAATCACTAATGGCGGGCATGTTAAAAGTTATCGTGACTACATTAGTTCTCAAGGTAGCGTAGTAGTTGATGGTGTTGGTTCAAGTTGGGATAGCTTATATATTCTTTATATCGGCGGTGGCTATTATGGCGATGATGATGGCAGTGGTTCTCTATCAATCACTAATGGCGGGCATGTTACAAATCATTATAGCTATATTGGTAACTCTTATGGCTCTCAAAGTTATGTAGTAGTCGATGGTATTGGTTCGAGTTGGAATTCTAGTTTGCTAACTGTCCGTGGCAACAGTTCCCTATCAATCGCTAATGGCGGAACGGTTGTATCTGGTGGAACAAACGTAGATGCAGGAATAATCAATTTTAATGGAGGCACACTTACTACAGAATTTCTTTTAGCGGGAACGCAAGAGCTAAAAGGAACGGGAACTATAAATACAAATGGGCTTATCGCAGATGCCGATCTAGTATTTGACTCTACACATGGTAGCAGCCAAACCTTTGTAATGAATAACTCATCTGACCAGGATATAACAATCAGCCTAGACGCCCATGACAGCCGTTATTTAGGCGTAGGCTACTCTGGAAATGGTTCTATGGGAGTTACTGATGGTGTAAGAGTTGCTAGCACTTACGGCTATATTGGTTACAAAGCGGGTTCTGTAGGTAGTGCAATAGTTGATGGCGTTGATTCAAATTGGAGTTCAGATTATCTTTTTGTCGGTGACGAAGGTAGTGGATCTCTATCAATTACGAATGGCGGACATGTTACAGGTAGTTCTAGTAGTATTGGCTTGTGTTCTGGTTCTGTAGGTAGTGCAATAGTTGATGGTGCTGGTTCAAGTTGGAGTAGCTCAGGACTCTCTGTCGGTGGAGAGGGCAACGGTTCTTTGTTAATTACTGATGGTGGAAATGTTACAAGTAATAGTGGCTCTATTGGTTACAAGGCAGATTCTCAAGGTAGCGTGGTAGTTGATGGTGTTGGTTCAAGTTGGAAGAGTTTCAAGAAACTTTATGTTGGCTATAGAGGCAACGGTTCTCTTTTAATTACTAATGGAGGATATGTTGCAAATGGTTCTGGTTATATCGGTTATGAATCTGGTTCCCAAGGTAGTGTGCTAGTTGATGGTGTTGGTTCAAGATGGGAGTTTTCCGACTGGACTGGCATTAGTGTTGGAAATGAAGGCACAGGTTCTTTATCAATTACTAATGGCGGACATGCTACAAGTGGCTCTAGCGATATTGGTTTCTCTTCAGGCTCTCAAGGTAGCGTAGTAGTTGATGGCGTTGGTTCAAGTTGGGAGAGTTCCGGTTGGTATGGTATTCGTGTTGGAAATGAAGGTACAGGTTCTTTATCAATCACTAATGGTGGACATACTACAAGTAGCTCTAGTTACATTGGTTTTTCTTCTGGCTCTCAAGGCAACGTAGTAGTTGATGGTGTTGATTCAAGTTGGGAGTGTTCCGGCGACCTTGGTGTCGGTAATAGTGGTAGCGGATCTCTATCAATTACGAATGGTGGAATGGTTACTGTGGCCGGTGAAACAAGTGTAGACATAGGTAGTGGCGATGGAATAATCAATTTCAATGGAGGTATGCTTACTACAAAATCTCTTTTAGCTGGCTCGCAAGAGCTAAAAGGAACAGGAACTATAAATACAAAAGAACTTATAGTAGACGCTGATTTAGTATTTGAGTCTACGCATGGGCTCAATCAAACTTTTGTAATGAATAATTCATCTGATCAGAATATAACAATCAACCTAGATGCTCATGACAGTAGCTATTTAGGCGCAGGTTACTCTGGCACTGGTTCTATGAGCATAACGGAAGGTGTAAAAATTGCTAGTGCTGTTGGCTATATTGGTTACAAGGCAGATTCTCAAGGCAGCGCAGTCGTTGATGGTATTGGCTCAAGTTGGGATAACTCCAGTGATCTTTATGTCGGCAAGGATGGCAGCGGTTCTTTATCAATTACGAATGGCGGACATGCTACAAATAGCACTGGTTACATTGGTTACTCCTCTGGTTCTGTAGGTAATGCAATAGTTGATGGTGCTGGTTCAAGTTGGGATAACTCAGGCAATCTTTATGTTGGCAATGATGGCAATGGTTCTCTATCAATCATTAATGGCGGGCATGTGACAAATGGTTCTGCCATTATTGGTAATAATTCTGATTCTGTAGGCAATGCAACAGTTGATGGTGATGGTTCAAGATGGGATAACTCCAACGATCTCAGGGTTGGTGATAGAGGCACAGGTTCTCTTAGTATATTAAATGGTGGAACTGTTACAAGTTGTAATAGCGATATAGGTCTATTCCAAGACTCTTCAGGAAGTGCAATCATTGATGGAGTTGGTTCAAGTTGGGAGAGCTCTGGCATCCTTCATATCGCCAATGGAGGCAATGGTTCTCTATCAATCACTAATGGTGGACATGCTACAAGTAGCTCTGGTTACATTGGTCACTCTTGTGATACTCAAGGTAGCGTGGTAGTTGCTGGTGATGGTTCAAGTTGGGATAACTCTGGCGATCTTTTTGTTGGCAATGAAGGTAACGGTTCTTTATCAATCACTAATGGCGGGCATGTTGCAAACGATCATGGCTATATTGGTTACTCTTCTGATTCTGTAGGTAGCGTGGTGGTTGATGGTGTTGGTTCAAGTTGGAATAACTCAAATCTTACTGTCGCTAGAGATGCCAGCAGTTCTCTATCAATCGCTAATGGTGGAATTGTTACAAGTGTTTACAGCAGTATTGGTCACGGATTAAGTTCTGGCAGTGTAACAGTTGATGGCGTTGGCTCAAGTTTGGAGACTTCTGACTGGTTACGTGTTGGTAATTATGGTAGCGGTTCTCTATCGATTACTAATGGTGGAAATGTTACAAATCGTCATGGCTATATTGGTTACAAAGCATATTCTCAAGGTAATGTAGTAGTTGACGGTGTTGGTTCAAGTTGGGACAATTCAGGTAGTCTTTATGTTGGTAATGATGGCAGCGGTTCTTTGTCAATTACCAATGGTGGAAATGTTACAAATGGTTATAGCTCCATTGGTTACTCTGCTAATTCTGTAGGTAGCGTGGTAGTTGGTGGTGTTGGTTCAAGATGGGATAGTTCCGGAGACCTTAGTATTGGTGATAATGGCACAGGTTCTCTTAGTATATTAAATGGTGGAATTGTTACTAGTTACAGTAGCGATATAGGTATATCAAAGAATTCTTTGGGAACGGTAATCATTGATGGCGTTGGTTCAAGATGGGATAGCTCTGGCTGGTTAAGTATTGGAGATGAAGGTAGCGGTTCTCTCTCAATCACTAATGGCGGACATGCCACAAGTGGTTCTGGCTACATTGCTTACTATTTTGGTTCTGCAGGTGATGTAGTAGTTGACGGTGTTGGTTCAAGTTGGCTTATCAATAAAAGTGGTTCTGGTTGGGTAGATAATGGTTCATTAAACATGGGTGGTAGTGGCGCAGCTTCTCTATCAATCACTAACGGTGGTCTCGTAATGGTTGACGGAATTCTTACAATAAACAATTATGCAGGTTCTTTTGTTGGAATCTCTACTGGCGGTATGCTTGCTTTGGCGGGCGATGCAGATTCGTCTATTGCTGATTTTCTTGCACTTGTTGCTGGTGATGATAATGTTTATTTTTGGGATGAATCAGTCAATGATTGGAGAAACATTATGAACGCTACTATCGGTAGAGATTATACTCTTGAGTATATCTCTGACGTGAATAACGATCTCTACGGTCACACAGTTTTAACTGTTCCAGAACCAATTACAATGGCGATATTCGCTCTTGGTTGTTTGGGGATTAGGAGACGCCGTTAGCGCGGTGGGGCAAGTGAGCCCGACGTGTTTAACTTTCGCTATCAGCGAAAACCAATATTCTTTTGTTTGAGATGTAGATAAATGGATTTGAGTAACTTTGGTTATGCAGGTGCGTGGTTATAAGCCTGTTGTGCGATAGTAGAGATCCTTACATGGAGACTATTGAGGAATGAAAAGAAAAACGATTCTGATTTTGTTATTTTTAGTATTAGCGATTGCTTCTTGTTTTTATGTTTACGAGGAATTCTTAGCTCCGGCCACTGTGTGCATTGTTAACAAGAGTGGGTCGAGCATGCAAAATATTGTTCTATCATATCCTGGCGGAGAAATTCTGGTCGAGAAACTACAAGAAGGGAAAAGTAAGGAAGTTCGTTTACATGGAATCACAACGGAGAGTGGTATCTTTGTTGAAGTAGAGTCCCAAAAACTCGGTGAGATAGGATATGTTGGACCTTATCCTAGTTATACAGAAATAGGGATAGTAAAAGATGATGGAGTGTATAAATTTGAGGAATAGGCGAAAGCTCTCAACAGATATGTGGAATTTTTATAGTGGTTAGGGATACACAAAAGATAATCTACTGTTTATTCACCGTTGTTGCGATTGCAACGAGTAGCTACGCAACTGGTCTTGGTGATTATGTTACGAATTTGCCCAATGGCTATAGATTGGTGAACACTCATTCTGGATGCGTGTGGATTTCTCCGCCGCCAGAGTCGCTTGAGCTTGGTCATTATTCAAATGGAGTTCCAGCAGAGATTGTTGCGATAACTATACAGGGAGATTTAGTTGTTGGTGAAACTCGTTACAACCAAAATGAGCCTAGAATTACAGCAGAGTCTGGCTATTTTATTCTCGACACAAAAGACCATAAGGTCTGGACATCCTTATCTCAAGAGAGATTCACAGAGTTGCTGTTGAAATATGAAATTAAAAGCGACACTCTTAAATTCATAAAACCTAATCGTTATGTTAAATGGCCACTATTATATTATTTTGAGCGAAGTTCTATTTTCATAGTGTGTGTTCTTGCGATCATCTTGAGATGTAAAGTTAAATACTCGTTCCTTGCATCATTAATTGCTGCATTTTTAATAACAATGTTGCTTTCCCTATTAGATATGATCTATATGCAAAAGCTCGATGGGACATGGTTAGTAAGATTTGGAGTTGTATTTATTCTCTATTTTATCGCTTCATTGTTTGTTACTCTGATATATGCGATTGGCAGTGGGGTAGCTGCGCGATTCGCTATGATGTTGAGAAGCCATAGAAGAGAGTCGCTGGAATAGTAGAATTAGCTAATCGTAAGGGCAACCCTTGTGGTTGCCCTTTTTATACCATATTAATTTGGACGATTGTATCGTTTTGGGCGACCACAAGGGTCGCCCCTACAGTATTATTTGTAATTCACCTTCTTTAAAAATATTGTTGATATGTCGGTCTATCACTGTTCAATTCATCATCTTTCCATTTTACTGGATTATCAATAATATATTGCTTAATGCATTGATATTCATTTTTGTTGCGTACAATATGTTCCCAATAATTGCGTTGCCAAAATTTACCATCAAATGGTTTCCAATTATTTTTTTCATCCTAAAATATATTCAACGATTCTAATTGATTTAAACGCACCGATGATATCACCCAACGTCGGTGAATTTGCGGCATTATTTACGATTTTCAAAATGACATGAAAATGATTTGGTATGTGCAAAATATGCACATACCACTTGGCTTACGAATGTTCAACCCCTTATTCTCCACTGTCTGTGGAAACCACTTTAATGCCAACCAATGTGCGGTTAAGTGGTTATGTTTTTTATGAAATAAGTAGTTCTAATCCGTTTCGTTGTGCCTCTTGCACTTGCCCTGATAGAATTTCAAACTCTAATAGGGTTCACTTGCGCTTGCCCCGTTAGAGTTTCAACTCTAATTGGGTTAAAGCAGTTAAAGTAGTGCAGTTGTTTTTTTATCTGCAGTTCCAAACTCTATCGCACCCATTCATAAATCTCCATCTTCTTAACTGTGAAAAAATATCCTTTAGTATTTGCTAAGTTTCTAAATGATAGTAAAATGACGTGATTTAATGCTCTTAGATGGACTAAAAAAGGAGTTTTTGGATGCACGAGAATATTATTGAGCTCAATGTTACGATTATCATCAGTCTTTTGGCTGTTGCGGTGATATCTTCAATACTTCTTAAAAAGATTAGATGTCCCTATACGATTGGGCTTGTAATCATTGGTGGAGTGTGGGCTATGCTCGCCCAGCATGTTGAAGCTCTTTCTTCAATGCGCAACCTTACACTATCACCCGATGCAATCCTTTTTATAATACTTCCAACCCTAATCTTTGATGCTGCGATTAATATCGATATTAGAGTGTTATTTAAAAACTTAGTGCCTATTTTGCTTCTTGCAGCGGTTGGAATTCTCATCTCGGCCGGGGTTATTGGTTTTAGTTTGCCATATTTCACTCCACTTGCCCTTGGCGGTGCGCTGCTGTTTGGGGCATTGATATCTGCTACCGACCCAGTCGCGGTTATCGCGTTGTTTAACGAGGTTAAAGCGCCAAAGAGGCTCCTAACCCTTATTGATGGTGAGAGTATCTTTAACGATGCGACTGCAATCGTTTTATTCTCTATTTTCATAGAAACGCAGATAGATAATTATAGCGATCTAGCGCATCTTGGTGGACCGGGGTTGGTTTCATTCGTTCTTGTCTTGTGCGGCGGGGTGCTTATTGGCGGTCTTGTCGGTCTTGTCGGTAGCTTTTTGCTACGAATGAAAAAAGGTGATATGATTTTGCAATTCACGGTAACGCTTATTATTGCGTATCTATCATTTATATTAGCTGATAAGTTTGGCACCTCTGGAGTTATATCAACTCTAACGGCGGGGCTTGTTTATAGTGGTATGACTAATATTACGATTAAAAGACGCCATCGTGAGAGTTTGCATTATTTCTGGGAGTATTTCTCATTCACAGCGAACAGCCTTGTCTTTCTGTTGCTTGGTTTTACAGAATTTAACATTCTCCACACAGAAGATTCAATTACCAATTCGCTGGGAATAACTCTACTTTCTATTCCAGTTATAATCGTGGCTAGGATATGCGTTATATATATTCTAATACCGCTTTATAATAAATTTACAAAGCCAAGCAGAAAAATTCCAGGCTCATACCAAGCTATTCTTCTCTGGGGAGGCTTGCGAGGAGCTGTGCCGGTGGCTCTAGTTTTCTCTATCCCGCTCGATTATCCACATCGCGCACTTCTCTTGCATCTAACATTTACTTTTATCCTGTTTACATTGTTGGTGCAGGGAACGACTATAAAGAAGCTTATGGATATGCTGGGTATATCACCTGAAAAGAATGAGCTTGATGGGGTTAAGAATGTAACGACCTACGCGCATTCGTTTAAGAGCGAGTATCTCGCATCGTTAGTGATTAAACGTTTGCTTGATATCTTTTCTGGAGAGGGCTTCTTTACAGTTAAAGATCAAAGCAGTGATTTGGTTAATGCCTATGTTCTCAAGAAAAAAGATATTGTTGTTTTGGCAGAGCAAGACTCTCAAGAGCTTAAGTTTACGTATCGAGAAGAGAATAGAAATTATATCCATACAATTCTTTATGAAACATTGTTAGAGTTTGGCAAGTCACTACAAAAAGTAAGCGAGATTGTACGACCTGAAGAGCTTAGTGAACTAGTGCACAATAAAGCTGCGAAACCTGTGACCACACAGGGTAAACGTAAAGGACTCAATCTTGCCAAATACATCTTGGAAGATCATATAATAACAAATCTAACTTCAACAACTAAAGAAGATGTTATAGCGGAGCTACTAGGTGTTGTTGCCAAGAAGGGGTTGATACCTGATAAAAAAGCTGCATTAGAAGCTTTGATGGCAAGAGAGAAAATTATGACAACTGGTATCGGCGATTCAATTGCGCTTCCTCACGCTAAGATTGCTGGCATAAAAGATATTGTTGCCGTCATGGGAATTAAACGAGACGGAATGGATTTTGAAGCAATGGACAATAAACCAGTCAAAATCTTTGTTCTTATCCTCTCTCCAGAAAATGATCCGGTTCCGCATATTGAATTTTTAGCCTCAATTACTAGGGTTCTTGGAGATAAAGAGATAAAAGCTAAAATCCTGACTGCATCTGCCAAAGAGATTCATGACCTTTTGTAAATTTAGGGAACCTCTAAAAAAATAATCAATGGAGTTTTTGAAATGCTTGAAAAAAAAATAGTTAAAGTAGGTTTTGTTGGTGCTGGCTGGATGGGTTCTGTTCAGATGAAAAGAATTGTTGACCATCCAGATGCTGAGATTGTAGCTTTGTTTGAGACAAATACTCAGCGAGGCGAAGAAGTTTTGGAATCTCTTGGCTTGAGTAAGGATTTACTTGTAGATAGTTTTGATAAGATTATCAATAATCCAGATGTTGATGCCGTTTGGCTAGTTAGCCCGAACAGTTTCCACGGGCCTCAATCAATTGCTGCCTTAGAGGCTGGTAAGCATGTCTTCTGCGAGAAGCCTTGTGCTACTAAGTTTGATGATTTTTGCAGGCAAATTCAACTTGCCGAGGAGAAGCCAGAGCTCAAGACGTTTGTGGACTATCTAATCAATTTTGATACGATGGAACACAATCTTAAGAATATGATTAAAGCGGGTGATTTTGGCAAGATTACTCAGATTCAGATTAATTATCGTCATCCTGTAAATATTGCAGGCGATAAGGTTTGGAAGCTTAGCCGTGAGATTATGGGCGATGCGATTGGTATGGGTATTATTCACTCGCTATCGACTATGGTTACCCTTATGAGCCCACAGGCGAAACCTGTTGGAGTTTACGCGACCAATCTTGAGTCTCAAGTTAGAGGTTTTGAAGTAGAGCCAATCTACAATATCCTCATCAAGTTCGATAACGGCGCAACCGGTTTCTGCTTTGGCAATATAGACAGCAGTAATGGCTACGACGCTTATCACAATATCTCTGGCACAGAGGGCGGATTTATCTTTGATTCCCAAACAGATCGCACTCACAAGGTTAGGTACTACTCAAATAAAACTACAGACGGTAAATGGATTTGGCCTTTAGATAGAGAGAAGTGTAAATCTGAAGGTGTTGAAGAGCTTTGCTGGCCAGATGACACAACCACCCCAGATAGCGGAAATGTTGTAGAGCATCAGACAGACAGGTGTGTAGCGCACTTTATTGAGTGTGTTAAAGATAACAAACGTTCTTTCCTTGACTTTAGACATTCTTCAATTGTTGCTGAAATTGGCTGGGCAGCTCAAATCTCAGCGGCTACTGGAAAGGAAGTTGCTTTGCCGTTAGATAAGGCAGAAGCCAAGAAATTCTTTGATGCGCAATAGTGATATTGTTACAACACCAAATAAAAGGGTTAGAAATGATTATCACTGGAATTTCCGATGAAGCGGGAAAAACTATTGAAGCTCAGATCAAGATTCATAAATCCCTAGGCTGGGACCATCTTGAGCTTAGATTAGTTAATGATAAAAATGTTGCGGGCGAGTTGTCAGACAAAGAGTTTGACGATGTAGTGCGTGCATTAGAAGAGAATGAGATGTATGTGGCGAGTTTCGGTTCGGCGATTGGTAACTGGTCGCGTCATATAGGTGGCGATTTCTCAAAAGACGTCTCTGACTTGAAGATATCAGCAAAGAGGATGCAGAGACTAAACGTCAAAACAATCCGCATTATGAGTTGGGTTGGCGAAGGTGTAGAAGAAGGCTTTTGGCGTGATGAAGCGATAAGACGCAGCAAGGAACTTGCTAAGATTGCAGAGGGTAATGGAATTGTTCTCTTGCATGAAAACTGTACCGGATGGGGCGGCAAGAGCGCAGCCAATATGCTAGAGATTAAGAGCGAGGTTGATAGCCCAGCCTACAAGCTCCTCTATGATATTGGCAATGTGGTTAGCTATGGCCACGATCCAGTGGAGTTTTTCAATACAATCCGTGGTAACTTCGATTACATCCACGCTAAAGATGCAATCCCAAATCCAGAGGGCGGTAAGTCGTCGAACTTTACCTATTGTGGCGAAGGTGCTGCAATGCTCGAAGAGATTTTGACAAAAGTAATCCGAGAAGACGGTTATGATGGCACAATCTCAATCGAGCCTCACTTGGCAAGGATTATTCACAACATTACAGGCACCACCGGAACAGAAGAAGAATTCGCCGAGTCTTATTATAAGTATGGCCAACTGCTAAACGATATGATTAGGCGTATTAAGGCATAGAAGCTATTGTTCAAAAAATATAACTCAAAAAAAAGACTCGCAGATAGTTGCGAGTCTTTTTTTGTAGGCCAAGAAAACTACTCTATTTTTGTAAAATAAGTTACGCCATTGCGATTAATCCGTGATTACCCTAGCGATAGCGGTTTATTTATGGGACGTAATTGACTTTTAGTGATATGCATATTAGAATAGACTCTGCGGTAGGATACGGCAACCCTATGCTTTCCACACTTTTAATGAATCGCTAGAAGGAAGAAAATATAGTTAGTTGCGTTCAGATATAAACGCCTAATTTGAGAGGAGAATAGATATGAAATCTAAAAGTTTTTTCACAGCTCTGTTAGTACTATTAACAGTTTCATTAGCTACGGCGGAGTCTCCAGATTATGGAAACACCTCTGATGAGGCATTTTCTATCTCACCTGACTCTACAGTGTATCAGGGCTATATTGACAGTAATGATGAAGATTGGTTTGTCTTTACACCAACGGCAAATACGCTTTACCGTGTAACATTAACGGGTCAATTAAATATGGGGTATAAGTCTTTAAATGTTTATCAGGAAGACGAGTTTGGTGATTTAACTCAAACTATCCATACTTATGTATGGAGTAATGCTACATCTGTTCAAACTTTCTTTATTGAAAGTTCCAATGATGTATATATCAAACTCTACGATAATACTGGCGCCTATTCATTTCAAATTGATACGATTGCACAATATCCTCCTGATGGTTATTCTGATGATTGCGCAACTGCTAGTCCAATTATCGTAGATGCAGTAGCAACGGAGGCAACTCTAACTCACAATCCAGATGGTAGTCTAGAGAGTGATTGGTTTGAGTTTGAAACGACTGCTTTGCATATGTATCAAATTACAATTACCAATAGTAATAATACAAATGTCAGTTTCAAAGTGTATGACGATGATTGTGAACAGGTTCTAGATTGGTCAAAAACAGTTACAGTTACGAGTTGGTTTGGAGAGTCGTATAAGATTCTTGTTGGTGGAGATCCGTCATACATTGGCACTTACTACACTCTTAGAGTTGTAGATCTTGGCCTTCAAAACGATGACTATTCTAATGTTGTAGATACGGCAGATCCAATCGTCGCAAACGGTAGTGTTATTTCTGGTACGGTTGATTTCGCATCAACATATCAAAGTGATCAAGACTGGTTTAAGTTTACGCCAACCCCGCACACTCTCTATAGAGTTACTCTGACAGGTCAGCTTAGTAGTGGTTATAAATCGATGAATATCTACCAAATTGATGAGTTCGCTAACTTGCATCAGACTATCCATCATTATGTGTGGAGCAACGAAACGAGTCAAAAAACATTTTTCATAGAGAGCGCCGACGATGTTTACCTTAAGCTATATGACAACAACGGAGATTATTCTTACAGCATTGAAAACCTTGGCAGTTATCCTCCAGATGGTTATTCTAATGACTGTGCAACCGCTAGCCCAATAACTGTCGATGCTGCACCAATCGAAGCAACCTTGACACACAATCCAGATGGAAGTATTGAGCCTGATTGGTTTGAATTTAATACCGTTGCACTGCATAAGTACGAGATAAGGCTCACTTGCAGTGATAATACTAATGTTAATTTTAGAGTCTATTCTCAAGATTGTAATTATTTGCTAGATTGGTCAAAAACAGCTACAGTTACAAGTTGGTTTGGTGAATCGTACAAAATTTTTGTTAGCGTTGATCCTTCATATCTTGGCTCATATTACACTCTAGAGGTTGTAGATCTTGGTCTTCAAAACGATGACTATCCAAACACATCGGCTACGGCAATTGATATTCCAAAAGATAATACTGTAATTAATGGAGAGGTTGAATATATTTCTTCGTTACACAATGATGAAGATTGGTTTACTTTTGTAGCCGCTCAAGATGGTGAGTATGGTTTTACGCTTACAGGCGAGTACAATAAAGGCTACAAGAGTATGAATATCTACACGGAAGATGAACTGGGAGTTCTTCATCAAGTTAAGCATGTGTATGTCTGGAGTGATGCTACAACTAGCTTTACTGTGAATCTTACTGCTGGAGTGATATATGTTAAACTATACGATAATTTGGGGCAATATTCATTCTCAGTTGATTCTCCAGAGCCAAGATGTGGTGATTTAGACCACCCATATCCAGCCGGTGATGTAAACCAAGATTGTTATGTAAACCTCGAAGATATAGCAATCTTAGCGACAAACTGGCTAAGTTGCTCTGCACCTGAGTGTAACTAGATTAGCATATTAGATTAATTTATAATCACTAGTTCAAAGCTAACCTGCGCTACTTACGCGTAGGTTAGCTTTTTTGTATCTTCTTATTTTCTCAATAGATAATCGAAGAAGTTATACAGTTTGCTAAGAGTGTTTTAATGTTTATTGTCGTAAGATGTAACGAGTGTGCATTTGATATTATTGGTGTCGGTGAGAATAATCTCATTCTTTTCATTTAGTTTTAGTTTCGCATTTTTGAAATCAAAGTTATTGTTTAGTTCGTTGATTATTTCAATTCTATTCCAAGGGATAATGCGAGTCATTAGCTCACCAACTCGGATTGCGCGTATATTGCTAACGCTAGAGCCAAAGTGGTATGTTCGTGAGATTGTTTTTACCCACGCCGATCTCATTTCTAAGACCTTGCCAATTATAATGTGAGTGTGAGCTTGCGGATAATCTTTAATTGTTCTAATTTTCCAAATATTGTTCTCTTGCATTATAAATCGTAATCCTTTTTTCTAGTTATCGCATTATTTAAATGAACTTCTCTCATCTCCAGCATAGTTAAGCAAAGTTAGGTTTGTGTTAGATGATTAGTAAATCTTAATTAATTTTCAGAAATATTTTAATGGTGTGGTAGGTACTAGGTTAATTGGAAAATCACTTGACGTTTCAAGAATATAATGTTCTAATAACTCGCTTTTGTTTAGATGTTGTAACTTAAATATTACTTTAACTTTTGTGAGGCTTAATCTTATGAAGATTAGCAAGAGAGCTTTGGCGGTACCGCCTTCTGCAACGATGGCAGTAACTGTGCGTGCAAAACAACTAAAGGCCCAAGGTGTTGATGTTGTTAGCTATGGTGCTGGTGAGCCAGATTTTGACACTCCAGAATATATCAAAGAGGCGGCATATGCGGCAATTAAAGACGGTAAAACCGGCTATACAGCAACCCCTGGAATCCCAGAACTCAAAGAAGCGATTGCTGATAAGCTGCGCAAAGAGAATAATCTAAATTATGATTCATCGCAGGTTATCGTAAATGTTGGTGCCAAGCACTCTGTTTACGAGACGATGCAAGCAATCCTTGACGAAGGCGATGAAGTTATTATGGTTGCTCCGTACTGGGTAACATACCCAGAAGCGATTAAGCTTGCCGGCGGTAAAGCGGTTGTGGTTGAGACTAAGCCAGAGAATGAATATAAGCTTACAGCTGAGGAATTAAAGGCAGCGATAACTCCAAAAACTGTTGCGCTTTTGCTTAACTCACCAAACAATCCAGGTGGTTTTACATACACATTCGATGAGCTAAAAGCTATTGCAGATGCACTCGTTGGTACAGATATAATGGTCATATCAGACGAGATATACGAAAAACTCGTTTACGATGGAACAGAGTTTAACAGCTTTGCTTCAATCAGTGAAGATGCATTTAATAGAACGATAACAATCAACGGCTTTAGCAAGGCATACGCTATGACAGGCTGGAGGCTTGGCTACACTGCTGGTCCAAAAGATGTTATTGCTGCAATGTCTCGCTTGCAAGGTCATATGACTCAGAATGCAGTTAGTTTTGTTCAATATGCAGGTCTTGCTGCGTTAAAAAATGCAGGTGATGAAGTTGAAAAGATGCGTGTTGAGTTTGAAAAACGTGCTGCTCACATGTCAAATCGCCTCAATGCGATTGATGGAATTAAATGTCCAAAGCCAACAGGTGCATTCTACTGCTTCCCTGATGTTAGCTCTTTTTATGGTAAGACTATTGGCGGTGTTGAGATAAAAAACAGTATGGATTTTGCTCAAACATTGTTAGAGCAGGCAAAAGTAGCTCTTGTGCCGGGAGGGCCATTTGGTTGCGACAATAACGTGAGGCTTAGCTTTGCTTGCTCAATGGAAGAGATAGATAAAGGACTGGATCGCATTGAGAAATGGCTGAAATCTTAGAAGAGCAAAAAAGTCCTAAACAAATTGTATTTAAAATTCTGCTTTGGCTAGCGATGTTTATCTTCGCTAGCCAAGCTTCTACTCATATGGTTGCAGCAGGAGATACTTGGGTTGCGCTCGCCTGCGGAAGACACTTCGTAAACCACGGTGTAGATACGGTAGAGCCGTTTAGTTACAACTCTCACAAGGCAGGCCCGAGCGAAGAGCAGTTGGAAAAGTATCCTAAGTGGAGCCGTAATCTAATAAAGAAATGGCACCCAACTGGTTGGATAAATCAAAACTGGCTAACACATGTTATCTTCTACAAGCTAGTTACAATATTTGGCTCACCGGAAAAACCAAACTACAACATGCTTGTTGTTTGGAAATTTATCATCAATTATCTTGTGATGATATGTTTGTATTTCACGGCAAGACTTATAGGTGCTAGTCGTTTTACGTCTGCACTGATGTGTTGTATCGCTTTATATGTTTCAAGAACTTTCTTAGATATCAGGCCAGCGGTATTTTCTAATCTATTAGTACCTGTCTGGATAATGATTTTAATACTCACTCTGCGCAAAGACTATCGGTATATATGGCTATCCGTTCCACTTGCGATTTTTTGGGCGAATGTTCACGGTGGCTATCTCTATATGTTTGTTGTTCTCGTGCCATTTTACGCAATTAACCTTCTTGCGCACTATTTCAAGATAGAATCAATTCCGCACTTAAACAAAAAAGCTCTCATACACACCCTCTGCGCAGGCATAGTGGCGTTTTTAGCTATGATTGTCTTTAACCCGTACCACCTAACAAACCTTACGCACACTTTTATTATAAGTGCTAGCAAGCATGCCGAAGACTGGCGCAAGGTTAGTGAGTGGCACAGTGCGTTTGAACTTGATAATCCAGTTGGCGAGTCGGTGCCATTTTTGATATTGTTCTTTGCGTTTTGGCTGATATTCCTTGCTTGGTTCTTTAGCTGGATTTCAAACCCAATCAGGGCAAATCTCAAGAAAGCTCAAAAGAATAGAATCTCCCTTGAAGAGGGAACCTCTTGGCCAAGTATAGACCTTAGCCTCATTGCCATTGTGATTTTCACATTGTTTATGGCAGTAAAATCGAGGCGATTTATTCCAATCGCCGCCTTTGTGACCGCTCCTTTCTTGGCTCTCTGGCTTGATCAGATATACAATATGCTCTCGATGAGGTACAACGCCAGAAAGGTGGCAAGTTTTAGAATCTCACAGATGCCGACGCCGCTAATTCGCGCTGCGACCTTCACAGTTGGCGCTGTCGTTGTTGTGTTTGGAATTATATTTGGCTTGCATTTTAAACGGATTTATCTCGACCCATTCCCTGCAAGTGCTAACGATTCAATATTTATGCGTATGACGGCATCATACCTCAAACCGTTCGATGCTTGCGCATTTATAAGAGAGAACAACCTAAGCGGGCATATGATTAATTACTGGACCGAAGGTGGTTTTATTGCCTTTGCTGAAAAGCCAGACGGCAAGACTGGTGAAATTCCTCTTAAACTCTTTATGGATGGCCGTGCGCAGGCAGCTTACGACATTGAAATGTTTAATACCTATAACCAAGATATTCTCATGGGCGGCAATGCTGGTAAAATGGCGGTATACAATGCAAGTCGCCTGAAACGAACCTACTTTGCTGAGAAAGATAGACTTGCGCTCGTTGATTGGTATAGGCCTATCCTCAAAAAGTATGATGCGTGGCTGGTTCTTATGCCAAAGAGTATGTGGAAGCGTCCTTTAATGCAAGCTCTAGAGACTATGCCTAATTGGCGGCTTGTTTTTGTCAATGATAGACAAAAAATCATGGTTGACACTAACACGCCAGAGGGAAAAGCTCTCTTTTCAGGGATATTCACTGGCAAAACTAAATATCCGCACACTTATAACTGGTTGGAGATAGAAACGTTCTATATGGTTATGTCTATGTCTTCTCAAGGTCCTAAACGTATCCTTCAAAATATAGATAAAATATACCACGAGAATCCTTCGATTGGTCCGTTGCGCATAGCTACAGGCTTACGCGGCGAAAATGCTGAACAGCTCAAAGTATCCTTCTTTAAAAAGATACTACAAGAGTTTAGCGATTCAGCCGATGAACTTAGAAGTAAGAGTGGCTACACTAGCCATCTTTACTCTGCGATGCTGAGTTGCAATTATTTAATGCGTCATGGCGATATCAAGGATAGAAAGAAATATAAAGAAATCATGAGTGACTTAAAATCACAAGTAACGGAATTGTCAGAGAATTGTCTATGGTAGAGAATTTGGATAAAACCCTAATAGCCTCAGACGATTATCATCTAAGCTCTCTTTCTATCTTTTTCCCTTGCTACAACGAAGTTGGGAATCTCTCTTCTTTAACGCAAAAGGCTATTGAAGTAGCTGCCTCTATAACAGATGACTACGAGATCATAATTGTTGATGATGGTAGCAGTGATGCTACCGGTGAGTTGGCTGACGATCTTGCGTTAAAGTATGATAAGGTCATTGCCATTCATCACGACAAAAATAAAGGCTATGGCGAAGCATTGCAGTCTGGTTTTAGAGCGGCAACAAAAGAGTATGTATTTTACACTGATGGAGACGGTCAGTTTGATATTTCTCACTTGCCAGAAATTTTACCTCTAATAAAAACAGCAGACATCGTTTCTTGTTATCGAGAAAATCGCCAAGACCATTTCCTAAGAAAGGTAAACGCTTTTGGTTGGGGAGTTTTTGTGCGGTTGATGTTAGGGCTTTGGTTGCGAGATATAGACTGCGCATTTAAGCTATACAAGCGCAGCATATTTGATGAGATTCAAATGCACAGTAGCGGCGCGCTCATTGATGCTGAGATTCTCACCCGTGCAAAACGACGTGGCTATAAAATTGTTCAATGCCCAGTCGCCCATCTGCCTAGAATCTATGGGGAGTCTAGCGGTGCGAATATATCAGTAATCCTAAGAGCATTTAAAGAGATTTTTAAGCTTAGAAATTCCATAATCAAAGATGGCTGATTGAGGTTCTTTAAATATGCAAGATTCAAGCGAAAAACATATTCACAGAGACGACCTTACCGTACATATCTTTCCAGATGCTCTGCGCAGCAACATTGAAACTCTGCGAGGACTTTGTGCTGATAATACTAAGTTTTGCGCAGTCGTTAAGGCAAACGCCTATGGCCATGGCGCAAGAGAGGTTGTCTCTTGTTTGGTTAAAGAGAGAGTTGATTTCTTTGCCGTTGCGAGTTTTTATCAAGCAATCCATATAGACTCTCTTGTAGGGGATATTCCAATCTTAATATTTGCTCCTCTCAACACGCACACCGGCGCCGAGGAAATCCTCTGCTGCGCGGATAAGGGATACCACTCTACAATCTCAAATCTTGACGCAGCCAAATATATTGCTCAAATTTTAGCCCAAGCAAATAAAAAACTAAATCTACACGTCAACGTCAACACTGGAATGGGAAGGGCGGCTATATCAGCAGACCAAGCAGGCGAGCTGGTTGAGTTTATAGATTCTTGCCCAGTTCTAAATTTAGCCGGCGTGTTTACTCATTTTGCCACATCGGACGAAGAAGATATGAGTTTTGCATATTCTCAGCTTGATATCTTCAATAAGTTTCTAGCCCAGAACAATCTCATAAACCGCAACGACGTTATTATCCATGCGGCAAACAGTGGGGCGACAATAAAAATGCCAGAGGCTCATTTCGATATGGTTAGATGCGGTATTGCCATGTATGGATACTTTGACGATGCCAATATTGAGCTTATTCCGGCAGTGAGAGTTGAGGCACCAATAGTCTCTATCCATTCTGTCGATAAAGGGCAAAATATCAGCTATGGTAAAACATTCACAACGCAAAGACCAACGAAAAAGGCAGTCATTTTTTATGGCTACGCCGATGGTTATCTGCGCAGCAACAGCAATATCTCAAGCGTCAAGATAAACGGAGAATTCGCACCGGTTATCGGCAGGGTCTGTATGGATCAAATCGTTGTAGATATCACAGACATCGCGCAGGTTGAAGTTGGAGATATGGCAACCATAATCGATAACGACCACAATTCTCTGGCAAGTGTAAAATCGTTAGCAAAAAACAACAACACAATCACCTACGAAATCCTAACAAGCATAAGCCAGCAAGCGCATCGTGAATTAAAGGTGTCAGACACCTTTAAATATAGAAGTGCCAACGCTCACCCCTAGGTGGTTTGCGATGACGGGACATTTTGCTTTTAAGATAAAATAGATATTGCTATCGTTTTCGCTTAGCGTTTCGTAGTTTCCTTGCCCTTTGGCGATGATAACATCTGCCTTTTGGAATTCTTTTTTGAAATCGTCGCTACACCATTCAAGAATTGTCCCAGGCGCGTCTGAGCCGTTATCTATCACGCGTACAAGCTTATCCATTCCAACCTGCCTAGCATCTACCATTGTCGCATCGTTTATAATTGGCATGCCGCGCACAACAAAGGTGAGTTTCTCTTTTGGAAGCTCTTGGACTAGAAGTTTATCGAAAGCAATCTCGCCGCAATTATCGCCAAGGTAGAGGATTTTTTTTGCACTTGCGATATCAGATTTGAACTGCGCGAGAGTTTGAGTGTCTAGTTTGTGGTTTATAGTTTCTAAAAGCGTCTTACGTACAAGCTCTTCGCTGACGTGGTTTCCAACTCCCATATCAATTATATTTCCAGCCATCGATATATTGATGGCTGTTTCAAGCCTATCGCTACTTTTCTCAAGCTCTTTCTCTAACATCGGTAGATGGTCGAGCGCAAACTTATTAAACTCAAATTTGAGCTTCTCAAACGGATCGACCGCGCCGGTAGCCTCTTTAATGAAGCGATACATCTGGGTTGCTGTATGCGGCGGGGTGGCGTTCATATCAAGCTTGCTGAGCTTTATTAACGCTTCGCGCAAAATTTTCTCATGAGTTTCGCTGTCGCTAGTTATGAGCTTGCAAAAATCAATGACCTGCCTTGTAAAGCATGGGAAGCAATCTATGTAGGTTTTCATATTACCTCTAATTAAGAGGGCACCTCTAAAAATTCATTTTGGCAGACAAGCGAACCTTTTCGTCTTCCTTGCCGGACAACAAAAATTTTCTACTTGCTACTCAAAAGCAATTCTTATCGCTACCCTAGGTTAAAAACGGCATTCTCGTATAAAAGTGTGCTGTATGTCAAGTGTTTGGTTTGCTTTTTAGTTGTCTTTATTCAGTGCTTCAAATAGAATTACTCCCTTAAAATATTTACTTGGCACTAAGGATCTGAAAAATGAAGATTATAGCAGATATCAATATACCATCGGTAAAAGAGTGTTTCTCTCATCTTGGCGAGGTTGTAACCGTTGCAGGTAGAGAAATCACTCCCGATTTACTCAAAGATGCGGACGCTTTATTGGTGCGCAGCATCACGAAAGTCAACGAAGAGCTGCTCAAAGGTAGTAGTGTTAAGTTTGTAGCTACTGCAACTATTGGGGTTGACCATATAGACCAAGAATATCTAAAGCAAGCGCAGATTGGCTTTTCTTCTGCGCCAGGTTCAAACGCGACGAGCGTTGCCGAGTACATTGTGGCAGCGTTGCTTAATATTGCTCAAGCCAATGACATCAAGCTAAGCGATTTTTCTATCGGTATTGTTGGCGTTGGTAATGTGGGCTCTCGTGTTGCGACGAGGGCAGCTGCGCTTGGAATGAAAGTTGTTTTAAACGATCCTCCTTTGCAAAGAGCAAGCTTGGATGAAAAGTACAGGCCGCTAGAGGAAGTGCTTGAGTGCGATTTTGTAACTCTGCATACTCCGCTAGAGAAAGTCGGCGAAGACGCAACGTACCATCTCTGCGACAGGCTATTTTTTGAGCAGTTAAAAGAAGGTGCTTTCTTGCTCAATAGCTCGCGCGGAGCGGTTGTTGAGACGGAAGCTATAAAGGCGGCTCTAGAATCTGGCAAGCTCGCCGGGGTCTGTTTGGACGTTTGGGAGTATGAGCCTAAGGTTGATATGGATTTGCTCAATGCAGTAGATATTGCCACACCTCACATCGCAGGCTATTCCTTTGATGGCAAGATAAAGGGACTTATGATGATTTACAGGGCGTGCTGCCAGCATTTTGGAATTGTGCCAGAGCATGAAATTGATGAGTTTCTCACAGCCCCTGCAATCGAAACGATTGATTACAACGAGTATGAAGGCGACGAGCAAGACATTCTAGAGCAGATTGTCTCTAGCGTTTATAACATTCTAGATGACGATTCTAGCATGCTCAAATTATCAATAGTCCCTCCTGAAAAGAGGGCAGAGTATTTTGACAGGCTGCGCAAAGAGTACAGGATTCGCAGGGAATTCTCAAACACAACCATAATCAACGCACCTAACAACATAGCGCAGACACTAGAGGGTATTGGTTTTAAATGTGCAAAATAGCGTGATAAATATCTGCTACTAAAACTCTTTGGAAATTGTGAATAAAAACATCGATATTTTGTGCTTATACCTTGACACAAGCGCCGGCTTTTAATAATATACCGCTTCTTTGGCACGGGGTCGTAGCTCAATTGGTTAGAGCATCGGACTGTCGATCCGAAGGTTGAGGGTTCGAGTCCCTTCGACCTCGCTGTGCTTAAAGCCTTGCCAATCACAGACTTGCAA
>JALWYQ010000041.1 GCA_027078365.1 Phycisphaerae bacterium | reverse complement strand
TACTTACGATAAAAGAAAAAGGCTTAATTACGTAGAAAAAGAACTACAAATCTTAACTGCAATAGAGGCTATGGAAATCTTAAGTTGACGCGTATGCCCCACGGGGCTGGGAGGCTAGAAAAAAAGGTTCCTGACCTAACTACAAAGAGACCGCCCCCACGGGGCTGGGAGGCTAGAAAAAAAGGTTCCTGACCCAACTACAAAGAGGCCGCCCCCCACGGGGCTGGGAGGCTATAAACAAAAAAAAGGCGTCGAATATTACGACGCCCTTTTTGTTGTTTTGATTAATTACGTTTGTTTCTACGAAGCATTAGTGCGTGAACAGAAAAGGTTCCTGACCCCTTTTAGTTGCGCAAGGATAGCTGCAACTTGCAATTAACAAAAGGGGAAGATCTAGAAAAGGTTTTAGCGTTAAAGCAGTTACTGCATGACAGCGTCTAGCAACTCGTCTAGTTTTAGCGGTACTTCTACCTCAAAGACTTTGGTGACTATTGAGTCGTGGGTTATTATCAACAGCGGCGATGCGGCGTAGAATTTTTTGTCTTCTCTTAGCTTGCCGGTGATACATTGAGTGTTTTGTGGGACGGGGTTTTCGTCTTCTTCGCCGCCGTATGGAGGCATTTCGATGAAGGCGAATTTTATCTCGTCTTGATTTCCCATTAACATCTCGTTCATTTCGTTGTATATCGGTAGAGCAACTCGGCAGTTTGGGCAGTCGAAGTGGTAAAACAGTATGACGCAGATTCCACTGTTCAAGTCGGCGTCCGAGTTTAAATCAATATACTCAAGCATTGGAAGCGGTTTGCCAATCCAACCCTGCGCATCTACTACCTCGTACTCTTGAGTGCTTGAAGCGGGCTCATAATGGGTTGTTACGTAGCCAACAAATCCAAGCAACATAAACGTTGGGACTGCGCAGGCTATTAGATGCTCTAGTCTTGGCCAATCGAAAAACTTTTCTGCCCTTGGTCTAAAGATAAGTAGAAGAATCAGGATTGGTAAATCTACCGCTAATAGTGTTATCCAAGGATTAACTTTGACAGTGCCAAAACATCCGCAAGACTCGAAGCCGCCAAGCGCCTTGTATAATGTGATACAGCTAAAGCCGGCAAAACCAATCGTTGCAATTAGCCATGCAAACTTTCTAAAAATCCCGCAGATTAGCCATATTGCAAGGCCAAGCTCGAGGACTACCTGAATAATGTAGAATTCTCTGCTCTGCCAAAATCCAGTGCTTATGATTGGCTCTGTTAATAGCTGCTTGATTTTAAAGGTTACTGCGAATATAAACACCAAGCTTGTTATGGTCATTACTATTCTGTTTGCAATCTTCATGTTTTAATAGCCTCTTATAGCTGTTGTTATTCTGTTGTTTTTATATTATGAGCTTGTGTCGCTTTGAGTCAATAGAATATATTTTGAGAATCAATAGCGGTATAAACACACATCTGCGCATTGCGATTATTCTTGTAGGCTGGCATTAAAAATCTTATCCATCGCCGATTGCAATTCGTCTGGTTTTTGAGTGCCGATGAGTATTTTCGAGCCGCTTTTAAATTCCAGTTGAATCGCTATATTGCCTCTAATGCAGTAGGCTCTACCGTTTGAATTCCATCTTATTCCCCAGCCGCCATACTCCATGATAGGGCGGTATTTACGGATATAGTACCTTTGTATGTCTTTGAGCTGGAGTTTCTTATCTTTAATCATAAACGGAAGGAATCTGATATTAATGGATTCTTCGTCTATGCGTACAATGAGTTTTGTATATAAAATGCCGATGGCGGCTGCGCCAAGGATTATGCAGTTTACAATCGCTAGGGTGAGCGTTGATTTTTTCTCAGAAGTATCATCGCTATGGATTGCTGAGGCGATTAGCACAGCCATAATAATCGCGCAGCTAGCAATAGCGATTACCTTTGCAATAAGAGGAATCTTTTGTTCTTCGTAAAAAATATGTTCTTCTTTCTTCATCGCTTACTTTCTTTTAAAGCTTTGATGCTTGCGCTTAATCAATGCTAAGATTGTCTTTAGAACAGTCCTGCCACTTTAAATGCGATTGCGATTAGCGCCAGTCCTGCAACGATTTCTATTTTGTCCTCAAAGATATGTCCACATTTTTTGCCTATCATTACTCCAGCAAAGCTCATTGCAAACGTGATTATGCCAATACAAATAGCGGCAAATATGATGCTATTTTTTAAAAGTGAAAAGCTCATGCCAACAGCAAGGGCGTCAATGCTCGTTGCAATTGAGAGGGTTAGCAAAACCTTTAGCGGCATATAATCTTCTTCTCTTTGGTCTTCTTTGATAAAGACAGACTCCCAAATCATTTTTACGCCAATAGCACTCAAAAGCCCAAATGCAATCCAATGGGCAAATGTTGCAATATAAACTCGAAACGAGAGGCCAAGTAGCCAGCCAATTACGGGCATAATTGCTTGAAAGAGCCCAAAGAATATTGCAATGCGCATCATTGCGGCAAGGTCTATTTTTTTGTAAACAGCTCCACTTGCAACTGAGACGGAAAATGCGTCCATTGCAAGCGTTACGCTTAGGATTAGAATTGTTACTAAACTCATCTCTTGGTAAGCCTTATTTTTTCTTGTAGTTTTTGATGACTTTAAGAATAGTCTCTGCTAGAAGCTCTATTTGCCACTCTTGCATCTTGGTAACTTTAGCGAGCTCTTCTACTGAGGTCGGTAGCTTTGTAGAAATCTGAGATAATTTATGGCGAGAGATTATAACGGGCAGTGGCAAGCCGTTTGCATCGGCAACCTTTGCGCAGGCATTTTTTAACTTATCTACTAAGTGTCGATTCTCTGGCGTGTATGGGCTGTTGCCGCGTTTTTTACGTTTCTCTGGCCACTTGGATTTTGCTAGAGCGTCTGCCTCAAAGAGGTTTTCGTTTAGCGTGTGGATATAGTCAAAGTTGAATTTCCTAGGCAGGCCTTTGAATTCTTCTGCTCCTTGGCCTGGGTGAAAACTTTTCCATTTTGCCATACGAATCATCGCTTCACTGCGCATTACTTTAAACGGTGGTACGTCTAGTTGCTGCGCAATCTTTTCGCGCCAATGCCATATCGCCTTGAGGTATCGCAGTTGGGCTGGGTGGAGGTCGTTATAACCCTTAATTCTCCACGCCTCTTCTTTGTTTATGTCTTTATCTATTGTTGTCGAGTTTACCATATGTTGGCAATGCTCTCTAAACCAGTCCAAGCGGTTGGCGTCTTTGAGTTCTTGTTCTAGCTTTATCGCAAGATTCTCAAGGTAGTATGTGTCGTAGGTTGCGTAGTAAAGCTGTTCTTTTGATAGTGGTCTCTTCGACCAGTCGCTGCGCTGGATAGATTTGTTTAGCTTAATATCGAAGTGTTTCTCTAGAAGCGCGGCAAGCCCTAGCTTTTCGTAGCCAAGTAGCTGCGCAGCTAGCATTGTGTCAAAAACTCTACCCTTAAACTCAAAACCGTAACTTTGCCGCATCATGCGCAGGTCGTAGTCGCCGCCGTGAAGTATTAATTCTTTTGAATTCAAGATTTCGAGAAAAGATTTAATATCTATGTCTGCGAGCGGGTCGATTATGAAGTTTTTTTCATTAAAACTTAATTGAATGAGGCAGGTTTTCTCATAATAGCTATGCAAGCTATCTGCTTCAGTGTCTATCGCAAGGCGATTTACATCTTTGAGAGAGTCTATCAGCTCTGTTAATGCTTTATTATTGTCAATATAGGTGAAATGGCCACTATCCATTTTCTCTACCTTCAAAAGCGTAATCCACTAAAATTATAAAGGAACCTCAAATATACATGAGTATTGCCTCTTATGGTAGTGTAAATGCGTAAATCTTCTATGGCGAGAGTATCTTTTGAGAATTTTTGCAACAATATGGGCGTAAATTCCGAAGTATAGGACATGTAGCTTTGTTGTTGCGCAGTTAGTATTTGCCATTGTCATATTTTTGGCATATTGGGTTTTAGTCGCCCTTTTGCCATTTTTGCAACGGCGTTGTTTGTTGACATTGCTACATTAACGATTAAACTTAATCTAGTGATATGGGTGTTAAGGTACTAGGGTTAGGTTCTAGAATAACTTTTGGGTGGTAAGTGGATGGTTTTGAGCCTGCGGTTACAAAAAACATCGCTTTCAAGACGAAGGGATTTTAGAGACGCCCGCTATAATTAACGGATTTTAGGAGCAAGCAAATGGACCCTGCTATTTTTAAAGCATACGATATTAGAGGTCTCTATCCAGACCAACTCAATGAAGATGCCGCTTGGAAGATTGGCTACGCATGCGCACAGTTTTTAAGGTCGCTTCTGCGTGGTTACGAGAGGGGGCAAGTAAACGCTCAGAGTATTTGTGTTGGGCGTGATATGAGAACTCACAGTGAGTCGATTGCTAAAGCCCTAATCAAAGGCATGAATGCAACTGGTGCAAACGTCATAGATATAGGTATGATTGATACTCCTCAGATGTACTTTGCGATTAATCATCTTGGTACTTGCGGTGGTGTTCAGGTAACTGCTAGCCATAACCCTGCGCAGTATAACGGTTTTAAAATCAGCGGATTAGAGGCAAAACCTGTAGGAGAAAATACGGGCCTTTTAGATATTAAACACATCGCGACGGCTTTGGTTCATACGAAGGGTGTCGATACTGGCTCGGTTGAGAAATACGATTTAACACAAGAGTACAAACAGCACGTGCTAAAATTCTTGGATAAAGACATCAAGCCTTTAAAGGTTGCCGTGGATGCCTCAAATGGTATGGCGGCGAAGATGGTTCCGGCTATCTTTGGAGATCTTCCAATCGAGATAGTTGCGATAAATATGACTTATGATGGCACCTTCAAGCATGAACCAAATCCTCTTGTTGAAGACAATCTTCAAGAGCTAAAGGAGCTTATCCTAAGTAGCGGTGCCGATGTTGGTGTTTGTTTTGATGGCGATGCCGATCGTTTGATGATGATAGACGAGAAGGGTAAGAGCATTAGCTGCGACTTAACGACAGCGTTGATGGTGCCATATTTCCTCAAAGACAATCCAGGCTCTGCTATTGTTTACGATTTGCGCAGTAGCTGGGTGGTTCAAGAAGAGATTCTTGCCCATGGTGGAACCCCAAGACGTGAACGCGTTGGCCATTCATTCATGAAAAAGACTCTGCGCGATAGCCACGCAGTTTTTGGTGGTGAGCTCAGCGGGCATTTCTACTATCGTGATAGCTTCTACGCTGATTCTGGCATGGTTACATTTGCCCATATGCTAAATGTCCTCAGTAGGGCGGATAAGCCTGTTAGTGAGTTAATTGCACCGCTGCGCAAATATTATGCTAGTGGTGAGATTAATTTTAGGGTTGATGATAAAGAAGCGATGCTAAGAGAGCTCAAGAGTAAGTATGGCGATGGCGAAATCGACGATTTAGATGGTCTTACCGTTCAATTCAAGGACTGGTGGTTTAACGTAAGACCTAGCAATACGGAGCCGTTCTTGCGATTAAATGTTGAAGCCAAAAGTGAAGATTTATTAGCAGAGCAACTCAAATCTCTCGAGGAATTACTAGGCGAACCAGTTGGGCATTAAGTTTTTGGTGTCTTTCCTTGATGGTGAGATTGTGCTTGATTGGGCTATTTTGTAATTAGCGGAGTTGATTATGCAACGTGGTAGCACGACAAAAAAAAGAATAATGGAGGTGTCGTTTAATAAATACAACCACCTGCTGCTGTTGGAAGTTCTTTTCATCATAGGCTACCCATTTTTTAGCATGTTTCGATTTCCAGTGATATTCTTGCTGATGGTATTAGCTCTGATTCCACCGCTATACATGGGGCTTAGTCGCAGGGGTTTTGTTCTTATGCTAGTTACGATATCTGGGGCGTTTTCTCTGCATCTTCTGTGGCAATACAACATTATAGCTCGCGAGATGAATGTCTTGACTGTGCTCTTGAGCCTGTATTCGATATTTTTTTCGATGGCGATTATGATTCTCATCAAAAAGATATCGTCGCGTACAGTTGTTACTAGTGATACTATTAAAGGCGGTATCAGTGTGTATTTTCTCATAGGTCTGCTCTGGTCATTTTTTTACATGATAGTGATGATTTATAACGCAAATGCGTATTCTGGCTTGAGCTTTGACACTGCCAACTCATCGGAATTGCTTGATTGTATCTACTATAGTTTTACTGCCTTAACCACACTTGGCTTTGGGGATATCACTCCAGTTACCAGTATTGCCCGCGGTTTAACGACGCTTGAGTCAATTGTTGGACAGTTGTACCTTGCGATATTTGTTGCACAGTTAATTGGGTTAAAGGTTGCCAGTTCGTTTGGCCCAGAGAAGGATTGATCCAGAGGCATTTTATGGAATTATTGTTGAAGATTGAAAATCTATCCCAATATGTCCCCAAACAGTGGTTAATCATATTTGGGGCTATCCTTTTTATTCTAGGGCTGCATATATGGCTATTTGGAATCGCGCGGGCTAGGCTTTGGTCTTTTGTCCTTTGGGCAGTAATTGCAACGAGTGTTGGTAGTTACCTTGTTGGAAATAAGATAGAAATTATAGCTATAATCGCTATCTCGACAGCCTTGCTATCTGCGTTTTTCTTTAAGAAGGCATTTGCCGTCTTTGTCGCATTGCTGGCATCTGCGATATTTCTCATAGCCGTTGGCGGGTTGGATATTGGCGCATCTGCAATGAAAACCCTTGACGTTGCAAAGCCTTCTGGCGATTTTTACAATCTCTCCGAACTCGGTGTAGCGATTGTTGGGCTAAATACGGCATTGTTGGATGCAATAGTAGATATCGCTCACGGCATAGAGCGGGCCGAGTTTTTCTTGTCAGCATTGATTGGAATTACGATTTTTGTCGTTGCAACATTTCTCTCAAGAATGGCTTGTGCGATAGCTATATCCTTGATGGGCAGTCTATCTATCGCGATTGGTCTTATTGTTTTGTTGTTTGCAAAACCATCGGTTCCAATAACTGAATGCAACAAAAACTGCGAACTGAGTGCTGCTATGTTCTTAGGTTTGTTTGTGTTAGGTTTCTTTGTACAGTACTTGGTTGTTCCTACAAAGAAGCAAAAGAAGGCTTCAAAAGAGAAAGAAGCTGTAATTGAGAATGAAGAAGAAAGTGAAGGATAGCCACGTATGGTTGATTTAGGTTTGGCTAATATTGGCTTTAATGTTGCTTATACCCAGATTGGGTATCCAACAGATTATATTTGGAATCAGATAGTCTCATTGAGCTGGCTTGAGGCGGTATTTGCGATTTCTTTTGGAGTTGTTTACTTACTCTACGGTTGGCGAGTGTTTAAGGTCTTAACGGTAGTTGCTTCTGGCCTATTTGGTTTATTTGTTGGTATTGAGATAGGAAGTTTTCTCGGCTCTACCCAAATGCAGCTATGGGCTGGCATTGCTGGATTAGTAGTTTTGGCGGTTGTTTCAGTATTGCTTATGCGCTATGCGGTATCTTTTCTTGGCGGCATTGCTGGAGCTATACTCGTTGCCGGCTTGTGGCATTCTCTCTCTGTGAGCCGAGAGTACATCTGGACAGGTGCGGTTGCTGGGTTTATTGGGGGCTTCTTAATATCATTTATAATCTTTAAATTTGCAGTAATGCTCTTTACAAGTCTTGGTGGGTCAGTTTTTATGGTTGTTGGTCTTTTAGAGCTTGCCAATATCTATGAATCCAATCTTGAACCACCAACTCAACACATCCATGACTGGGTATATACCTACAATTGGTTTTTGCCAATCTGTTTTACGCTTCCTACTGTCATAGGAATGTATTTACAAAATAGGTTCCACAAGCAGCCAGACAAATGGGAAATGTAGGCACTTTTGGAGCCCTCATCGGGCGATATCGTGTTTTATGAGCCTATAATTGCGTATTATTATTGACGTAACAGCGTTTTTAGGCTATCTTCGCGGGTTTAGAAATGTAACCTATTACTCAGGAATTAAGAATATGCTCAAAAGAACACATAGATGTGGTGATGTACGTATCACTGATGTAGATAAGAAGATAGTCGTATCGGGTTGGGTGAACTCTTATCGCGATCATGGAAACTTGGTATTTGTCGATTTGCGCGACCGTTATGGTCTTGTACAGGTCGTTTTTAATCCAGATGAAGATGCCGAGATGCACAAGCTTGCACGTCAATTGCGTAGTGAGTGGGTCATCAGCGTCTCTGGTGTTGTAGCGCCGCGTGGTGAGGGCTTGGAAAATCCAAGACTCGCAACAGGTGAGATTGAGATTATAGCCAAAGAGCTAGAAGTTCTAAGCAAGGCAAAGACTCCGGCTTTCGAGGTTGATGCTGCTGATAATGTCGGCGAGGAGACTCGTCTTGCAAATCGATATATTGATTTGCGCAGACCAGTTATGCAGGAGAAACTGATTGTTCGTCATAGAATTGCAAAGCTCGTCCGTGACTATCTTGACACAAAAGATTTCCTTGAGATTGAAACTCCAATGCTCGGTAAAAGCACTCCAGAAGGTGCGCGTGATTTCCTAGTGCCAAGCAGGCTTTATCAAGGCTCGTTCTATGCATTGCCTCAATCTCCACAGCTCTTTAAGCAGATTCTAATGGTCGCTGGATTGGACCGTTACTTCCAGATAGTTCGTTGTTTTAGAGACGAAGACCCAAGAGCAGATAGACAAGCTGAGTTTACGCAGATAGACTGCGAGATGAGTTTTGTTGACTCTAGCGATGTTATCGAGGTTATGGAAGGTATGATTGCTAAAATCTGGAAAGAGATTACAGGTTATGAGCTAAAACTTCCAATCCGCCAGATGCCGTACAAAGAGGCCCTTGATGATTATGGTATTGACCGTCCTGATCTTCGTTTTGATATGAAATTGAAAAATATCTCAGATATTGCAGCAGATTCAGGTTTTAAAGTCTTTACCTCTACCGTAGAAAAGGGCGGAGTTGTTAAAGGTCTGTGTGCGACAGGAGCGGCAAGTTACTCAAGAAGCGATATCGAAAAGGGGCTCACTGGTTTTGTAGCTGATTACGGAGCCAAGGGGCTTGCTTGGATGAAGGTCGAGAAAAACGACGATACTGGCTCTCTTGAACTAAAGAGCAATATCGTTAAATTCTTCACAGACGCTCAGCAGCAAGAATTGATTAAGCGTTTTGATGCGCAAGATGGCGATTTACTACTGTTTGTTGCAGATAAGGAATCGGTTGCCAATAAAGCTCTAGCTCCTCTTAGGGTTAAGCTCGGAAAAGATTTAGGCCTCTACAACGAAAACGATTTGGCCTTTGTCTGGGTTGTGGATTTCCCACTGTTCGAATACAACGAGGATGAAGGTAGATTCGATTCTCTGCACCACCCATTCACCGCACCAATTCCTGAAGATGCGCATAAGTTAGATAGCGACCCTGGCAACATTCGCTCTCAAGCGTACGATTTAGTGGTCAACGGTTCTGAAGTCGGCGGCGGCAGTATTCGTATTCATGACACTCAAATGCAGGCAAAGGTTTTTGATATCCTGAAAATCTCACGTGAGCAGGCGAATGAGCAGTTTGGCTTCTTCTTGCGTGCGTTGGAATATGGAACTCCTCCACATGGTGGTATTGCCTTTGGGCTTGACAGGTTGACTATGCTTCTAACGGGCACTGAAAATATTAGAGATGTAATTGCGTTCCCTAAAACACAGCGTGGTCAGTGTCTTCTTACTGATGCGCCGAGTGAAGTCGATCCAAAGCAACTTCAAGAGCTTAATATTAGAACGCAAAAGCATCTTCATCAGCTCGAGAACGAATAGCTCTCTTTTAAAGAGAAGATGCTAGCTTAACATAAAATTGCGAGTTACGAATTGTAATCTATTTGCAGAGGGGCTATGAGAGAAAGTCTCAAAATCAGAATTGATTCATTTCTCAGGAAGGTGAAACTAAAGCCCGATACTGTTGCAGGTAAATGTAGGTTACAATTTGGACTCGCAATTGTTTTAATTCTTGCTCTTGCGTTATTGATTCCATACTACTGGATGGGCAAGCTTACAGAAAAATCTCCGCTTGATACTGGCGCAGCGATAACGGAGCTTCTATTAAGTGGTCATCTTGGCAATCAAAGTTCTCTTGACAACGACTCAGAGTTTGATGTTTCTGATGAAGGAGTGATAGGGCCAAAAAGGTCAGGCTTTGGTAAGACGATAAGATGGATTCCAATAAAGGATGACGAATCCGAGCTACTAGCAAAACTCACCCCAAAGCAGCGCAGCGTTTTGAAGATGCTAAGAAGCGACCAAGCTCCAAGCGGTTATTCTTGGATTGAAAAGCAAGGCGCTAAAACCTATCGCTATTATATGCAGCTTGTTCATGCGCAAGATAAATGTCTAAGTTGCAATAACCCACAGGGTCTCTCTACCCCGTTCGATGCCGACCAAGAGATTGGTGTAGTTATCTATCGAACGTTTGATGTTAACACCCAAAACACATACCTAATGAATCAGCTCTTGATTATCTTTGCAGGTTTGCTTGCTGGTTCTGGTGCGATTATTGCCGTCTATGTTATCATTCAGAGAATTATCCTTCATCCAATCAGACAACTTCGAGCGCTTGTAAGTAATGTTTCTGAAGGTCAGATGGATGCGCGAGCCTCAATAAAAACTGGCGATGAATTTCAGAGTTTGGCTGAGTCGTTTAACGATATGCTCGATGGTTTGCAAGAATCTCAACAGAAGCTTCGCGATGCAAATGCGCAGCTTGATAATAAAATCGTTGAATTGTCAGAACGCAACATTGAGCTATTTAAGGCCAATAAATTGAAAAGTGAGTTTCTTGCCAATATGAGTCATGAGTTTAGAACACCTCTAAACGCTATTCTTGGTTTTGCAGATATTCTAAGAGACAAGCCTGGTGAAGATATTGAAAAATCTCGCCGCTACGCAGACAACATCGTCAAAAGCGGTCGTAGTCTTTTGAATATGATTAACGACCTTCTCGACTTGGCTAAGGCAGAGGCGGGCAAGCTAAAATTGCACATTACTAAAACTAGTATCGCAGACTTGTGTAAGTCAATAGCTGTGTTTTTCTCTCCAATGACAGAGAAGAAGATGTTGAAGGTGAAGGTACAAGTTGAAGACGACATTCCAATTATTCAAACGGACGCAGGCAAGGTCCAACAAATACTTTACAACTTTTTTAGCAACGCTATTAAGTTTACACCTGAAGGCGGAAAGATAAGAATTGAAGCCAAAATGCTTGATGACAAAACCATTAGGATTGCGGTCTCCGATACGGGCTGTGGAATTCCGCCCGATGAGATTGAGCATGTCTTTGAGAAGTTCCGTCAGGTCGATGGCTCTATCACGAGAAAGGGTGCCGGAACGGGGCTTGGCCTTGCAATCAGTACAGAGCTTGCGCAGCTGTTGTCAGCGAAAGTTTCAGTAGAGAGTGAACTCGGTGTCGGTTCGACATTCTACTTAGATTTACCTATAATAAATCTCAAACAAACCGACGATGGGCAAGATAACTAGAGACGTTTTTTCTAAGGACGGAGAGGACAATGGAAAAAGGTTTTAGACTATTAAGTGAAGACGAGATAATTCAACTTAAAGCTCAAGGTTGTAGCTGCGCTGACTGGTCGCGGGTTTTAGTCTCTGAGGATATAAAACTCAATAGGTTGCGCAGCTGTAATTTTAGTGGCGATGTTAGGATTGCTTCTCAAGAATCTCAGGTTTCTCTAGAGGGTGGAGTAAAAAGAGATTCCGGAATATACAACGCCTCAATTCACAACTGCACGATTGGTAAAAACGTTTACATCTCTGGAGTTGATAACTATATCGCCAACTATGATATTGGCGATAATGTAGTAATCTTTAACGTTAGCCTGATAGTTGTTGATGGTAAGAGTTCTTTTGGTAACGGAGAAAAGCTTTGCGTTATCAACGAGTCTGGCGGCCGAGATATCCCAATCTGCGATAAGCTCTCAAGCCACGCGGCTTATATGCTAGCACTTTACCGCGACAACGAAGAGCTGACCAAACGCCTCAACTCTTTTGTTGATGATTATGTTGAGATGGTAACGAGCGACCGTGGAACTATTGGCGATGGCGTGAGGATTATAAATTGCGGCGTAATTAGAAATGTTCGAATTGCTGATGCCGCAGTTTTAGAGCAGGCAAGCTCTCTTGAGAATGGCACAATAAACAGCTGCCCGCAAGACCCTACATATGTTGGCACTGATGTTATCGCAAAAGATTTTATTCTTTTATCAGGTGCGCATGTTAGCGAAAATTCAATACTTACGCGTTGCTTTGTTGGTCAGGCGAGTGAGTTATCCAAACAATTCTCCGCCGAGAATTCTGCATTCTTCGCAAACTGCGGAGGCTATCACGGTGAGGCATGTTCTATATTTGCAGGGCCATACACAGTTACCCACCACAAATCAACATTGCTAATTGCCGGAATGTATTCGTTCCTAAACGCAGGTTCTGGTTCGAATCAGAGCAACCATATGTACAAGCTTGGTCCTTTGCATCAAGGAATTGTTGAGCGAGGCTCTAAAACCACTAGCGACTCCTACATACTCTGGCCGGCAAGGGTCGGCGCATTTACACTTATAATGGGTCGTCACTACAACAACTCAGACACAAGTGATTTGCCATTCTCATATCTAATCGAGAACGACAACGAGTCTTATCTTGCTCCCGGCGTAAACATTAGATCCGTAGGAACGCTTCGTGATGCAAGAAAATGGCCAAAGCGTGACAAACGTAAATCGCCCGTGATACTCGACCATATCATCTTCAACCTACTAACTCCATACACCGTTCAAAAGATGATTAATGGAAAAAAGATTCTAGAGAACCTTAAACTGCAACAGGGTGATTCGGTTGACTGTTACGTTTATAACGGCGTAAGGATTACAAGAAGAGCCCTTGAGAAGGGCTTGGATTTTTATTCGATGGGTGTTGATAGATACCTAGGTAACGTTATTGTTGACAGGCTGCGCAGAGACAACTGCAAGTCTATAGAGTCTATGCGCAGTATCCTAAAACTCTCAAGCGATATTGGAAAAGGTCAGTGGTTTGATATTTCTGGCCTGTTAGCTCCTTCTGAGGTGATTGATAATGTGATAAGAGATGTTGTGTCTGGAAAGATAAAAGGTCTCGATGATTTAAATGAACGCTTCTCAGATATATGCGCAAACTTCCTAGACTACGAACTCTGCTGGGTTAAAGACATATTAGAAAATAGGTGCGGCAAAAGGTTCGAGAGTTTTGAAGCGCAGGATTTTATCTCGCTGATATCAAACTGGATTGTTGCCGTTGAAAGGCTAGACAATCTGCGCATTGAAGACGCATCTAAAGAGTTTGCAAGGCAATCTCAAGTTGGCTTTGGTGTTGATGGTGATAGGCTTGCATCTCAGAGAGATTTTGCCAACACGCGAGGTTCATTAGAGGACAACGATTTTATCATCGAGCTAAAAACGAGGCTCGCCGATAAAAAGAAAACAGCAGCCAAACTCATTGAAATGCTTGAGAGCTTCTAAGATTTTATTATGGCGCAGGCTTGTAAAAAAAGCCCGCGCCGTTTTTTGCTAAAGAAATTCTACCAGCAAGCGCTCTGATCGTCTAAGCCGCAGCTTAGCCACTGCGTAGCAAAGATTGCAAAATCTGATAGCCCAACCCTGCAATCACCGTCCAAATCCGCTCAAGATTTAAAAGTCTATAGCGCCTATTGGTGGTCTAGCGAAAAAAAAGTTGACCAATTAAAACAAATGTTTTATGCTATTGTTTTAAACATCTGTTTTAATTTGTCCGAGTAGGTTAATATGAACGAGATTGATACAACTGAATCTAGAGACCAAGAAGATATCTTGCGCAGGATTGAAGATTCTGCGGAGAAACTCTTCGCTCAAAAGGGGTTTTCTGCCACTAGCGTCAGGGAGATAACGGCGGCGGCTGGCTGTAATGTTGCTTCGATTAATTACTATTATGGCTCCAAAAAGGGGCTATACGAGCGTGTGTTGAAGCGTTATCTGGAGAATATGTGTAAAATTCGTATTGCGGCGATTGATGAAGTTACTGCCAAAGAATACGATATTAGGGACCTCGTGGAGGCCTTTTGTGAGTCATTTCTAGAGTCGCTCAAGGGTGCTACTGGCGAACTTGGCACTTCGGATTTATTGCTGCGCGAATGTTTGGACCCAGCACTTGAAGGCTCGCTGATTGAGCGGATGGTTAATTATCTCAAAGTTGTCAGGGAGAAAATGATTGAGGCTATCAAGCGTATTTATCCCGAGCTCAGTAGTGAGTTACTCGATTTGTATGTGATTTCAATAATTGGTCAGCTCTGGCATTTCGCGCATTTTCTCACCGAAGATGGACAACGTCACAGATACGTGATGAATCCGCTTAGTTACGATATTGTTATTGACCATGTAACAAGCTTTTCTGTTGCAGCGTTAGAAAATCTTTTGAACAAGGGTGGTCAAGATGCGCAAGACTAAAATTACATTG
This sequence comes from Phycisphaerae bacterium, assembly GCA_027078365.1. Lineage (GTDB taxonomy): Bacteria > Planctomycetota > Phycisphaerae > Sedimentisphaerales > Sedimentisphaeraceae > S145-28. The sequence continues at coordinate 21,162 of JALWYQ010000041.1, read as the reverse complement.
CTATTATCGCTTTTGGCGATTTTCCTTGCTGGCTGTGTTGTAGGTCCAGAGTATAAAAGGCCAGAAGGGTTGGTGAATACAGACGCCAAGTTCATCAATTCCAATAGCCAATCAAAAAAGAATGTTGATTACGTCCCTGACAGATGGTGGGTCAACTTCGCTGACGACACAACAGAAAGGCTTGTTGATATCGCACTTAAAAATAATCAAAACTTAAAAGCCTCAGCGGCGAGAGTTCTTCAAGCTAAGGCGCGTTATAAATTCGTTAGCGGTGCTAAGCTTGGCAGAATTGATTACAATTTTAATGCAAATAGAGCCAAACAAACTCCAGATGCTATTGCCTCGGCGCAGAATTCTTACACACATTACCTCTCGGCTAGCTATGTTGTTGATATATTTGGCAAGCTCGAGAGAAGCAATCGAGCCGCTTGGGATGATATTTTAAGTGCCGAGTATTCAAGGAAGGCTCTTGTTCAAGGCCTTATCGCAGAAGTCGTTTCGACTAGGGTTGCGATTGCATATATAAGTAAGCAATTGCAAATCTCAAAAGACAACACAAAGAGCTGGGAGAAGACGCTCAAGGTTATTGAACGCAGATATAGTAATGGGTTAACATCATCACTAGATTTGAGACTTGCAAGAGAAAATCTTGCCGCTTCTAAGGCTCAAGAGAAGGTGTATGAAGAGTTTCTAAATGAAACAATATATAAACTAGATGTTCTGCTTGGTCACAATGGTTTAGCGCCAAAAGAGCTTCCAAAGTTGGATACGCCTTTGCCTATATTTGATTCTGTTGCTACGAGTATTCCTGCGAAACTTCTCGATAGAAGACCAGACCTTATGGCAATGGAGATGAAGCTCTCCGCGGCGACAGAGCGTGTGGGTGTTAGTGTGGCGAGCCTCTACCCAGATCTTACCCTAACGGGAACGTATGGATATTCTTCTGGTAGCTTTGATAAACTAACAAGACCTGGCTTCGATATCTACTCTCTCGTTGGCGGGGCAGTGATGCCGCTGTTTAGAGGCGGTCAACTAAAAGCGCAGGTTGAACTCTCAGAAGCTATTGTTCAAGAGATGACGGCTAACTACGCTTCTGCGGTGCTAAATGCAGTCAGAGAGGTTGAGAGTGCGTTGATGCGTGAGAGGGTCTTGCGAGAAAAGCTTGTCGATTTGAATAAGAGTTTGCTTGAATCGCAGGCGTCTGAGAAGCTTGCAACCTCTCGCTATTTAAAGGGTCTTGAGAGTATCGTTACCGTTCTTGATGCGCAGAGGCGAAAACGGGTTTCGCAACTTGAAGTTACCAAGACGTTGGCGCAGATATGGCAGGCAAGGATAGATTTGTATCTTGCTCTTGGTGGAGATTGGAAGGTTGAAACCAAAGAATCCAAGAAGCAAGCAAAGAATATCTAATCGATTTAAATTGTAGATGATACAAAGAGAAATAGGATTGTAGAATGAGTGATATCTCTGAGAAAAAAACAAGTAAAACGCAGATGGTTGTTAAGCAGCTCATCATGGTGTTTATCGTTTTCGCACTGGCGGCTTTTGCAACTTACAAACTCAAAGCTAGTAGGAAGCCTCAGCACAAGATAAAACCAAAAGCCGTTGCGCCTTTAGTTGAAGCGATTAAGGTAAAACCGCAAACGGTAAATATCTTGATAAATGGCTACGGCCAAGTTAGGCCAATTCATGAAGCTCAGATTGTTGCGCAGGTAAGTGGAGAAATCCTCTCACTCTCTATCAACGATGGTGATTTCTTTAAAAAGGGTCAAGAACTAGTCGTTATAGACCCTAGAGACTATGAGCTTGCCCTTGAGAGTGCGAAGGCAAAGATTGCTGCGGCAAAGGTCAAGCTAGAGTTAGAAAAGGCAGAGGCTCTTGTAGCCAAACAGGAATGGCAAGAGCTAAATCCAGACAAGGAGCCTTCTAGTGATTTAGTTTTTAGAGTGCCTCAGATTAAAAATGCTCAAGCTAATCTGCTCTCAGGAGAATCCGCTCTAGCAAAGGCGAAACTTGACCTTGAAAGGACGAAAATCTTAGCTCCTTTTGATGGTAGAGTTGTAAAGAAGATTGCTGACCTTGGTCAGTATGTAACTAGGGGCTCTCCAATAGCAACAGTGTATAGCAGTGATTCTCTTGAGATTGATGTTCCTCTGGAGAATTCAAAGCTAGCTTGGATAAAGGCTGGCGAAGATGGTTCTAAAGTTATCGTGCATACTAAGTTTGCAGGTAAGAATTCGTCTTGGACTGGCAAGCTCGTTCGTACTGCTGGCAAGATAGATCCCATGACCAGACTGGTGCATGTGTTTGTTGAAGTTGATAATCCTTTTGAAGAAACAGACGCTAACGTGATGTTGACCCCTGGTATGTTTGTTGAGCTAGATATTCAAGGTAAGGTTCTTGAGAATGCCTTTGTAGTGCCGCGCCGAGCGATACGAGGAAGAGATAGCGTTTGGGTTGTTAAGGACGGTAAACTTGATATCAGAAAAGTTGTTATTGCTATGTCTAACAAAGATTTTTCTTATGTCACAGATGGCCTAAATGATTCTGATATCGTTGTAACCTCTACCATTGAGGCGGCTGTTAATGGAATGCAACTGCGCTGTGAACTTGAATCAACAGACTCAACTTCTGGAGCGATTAAGTGAGAGATTTAAAAGAAGAAAAAATAGGTGTTCTTGGTTGGATGGCTGGCAACCATGTTGCGGCTAATCTGTTGATGTTTGTAATATTAGTTGGTGGAATCATTGCAACATTGACAAACCGTATGGAGATTTTTCCTAAGATTGATACGCATCAAATTAGTGTTACCGTTCCTTACAGAGGCGCATCACCTCAAGACAGTGAAGAGGGTGTTTGTATAAAAGTCGAGGAGGCTCTAGCTGGTATTGAGGATATAAAGAAAATATACTCTACTGCAAGTGAAGGCAGTGGTAGTGTTGTTGTAGAGGTGGAGGATTTTGCTGACACTCAAGAGGTTCTCGATGATGTTAAGGCGGCTGTTGACAGGATTGACACATTCCCAAAAGAAACAGAAGAGCCGATTGTTGCTATACTAGAAGTCCCTGAGCAGGTCGTTACTATCGTACTCTACGGTGATGCTAGCCAGAAATCACTCAAAAAGATGGCTGAGAGAATAAGAGATGATTTGAGGGAGACCAAAGGAATCTCTCAAGTCGGCTTGTCTGGCGTTCCGCTTTATGAGATATCGATAGAAGTATCGGAAGAGACTTTGCGCAAATACGATTTGAGTTTTGATAAGGTTGCAAAGATTATTCGAGGTTCTTCTCTCGACCTTCCAGGAGGTTCGGTTAAAACCAAAGGTGGTGAGATTCTAATCAGGACCAAGGGGCAAAAGTATGTTGGCAAGGAATTTGAAGATATAACAATCCTAACAAAAGACGATGGTTCAATACTAAAGCTCGGCGATATTGCAACGGTGATAGATGGTTTTGAAGAGACTCCCGTCAAGACTCGCTTCAATAGGCATCCCGCTGTATTTGTAAATGTGTATAGAGTTGGCCAACAGGACACTCTTGATGTTGTTGGTAAGGTGAAAAAGTATATAGAAGACCACAAGGCAACATTGCCAAATGGAATACATATGGCAGTCTGGGGAGATAACTCTTCTATCTTAAAGTCACGTTTACGATTGTTGATTAAGAACGCAATACTTGGGCTTATCTTGGTGTTTTTGTGTCTTGCCTTGTTCTTAGATTTGAAGTTAGCGTTTTGGACGACGATGGGAATTCCAATCTCGTTTCTTGGCGCTCTGTGGCTCTTGCCGTTGTTTGATGTTACAGTAAATATGATTTCTCTATACGCATTTATTATCTGTCTTGGTATTGTTGTTGATGATGCGATTGTTGTGGGGGAGAATATTTATGAATATCGAAAGAGTGGAAAATACAACTCCTACCAAGCGGCTGTAAAGGGTGTTACCGAGATGGCAGCACCGGTTACGTTTGCGGTTTTGACTACTATTGTAGCGTTTGGACCTTTGTTGTTTACCAAGGGTAGAGTCGGAGAATTTTTGAGAGTGATTCCAATTGTGGTTATAAGTGTATTGGCAATTTCTCTGCTTGAGGCATTGTTTATCCTGCCGGCGCACCTCTCGAGTTCTTTGAATAAAACAGCTAGCGGACCGATAGCAAGAGGTCAGAAGTTTTTGCGAGACTCTCTAGATAAGTTTGTTTATGGTCCATTTGCCAAGCTCGTTATGTTTGCTGTTAAATGGCGATACGTTACACTCGCTCTAGCGGTATCGGCTCTTATGCTGATGGTTGGAGCTAGGCTTGGCGGCTATATTAATTTTACATTCTTAAATCAGGTTGACTCTAACAATGTTTTTGCAATACTAGAAATGCCTCAGGGAACTCCTATTGAAGTAACCACTCGTATTGCAAAACGAATCGAGGCTGCCGCATTAAAGACGAGAGATGAGATTGATGCCGAAGGGCTTAATAATGGTAAATCAATCGTAAAGGCCATTGCCACTACGGTTGGTCAGAGTGCGTTAGTTGGTACTGGTCCAGAGGCAACAAAGCAAGGGCCAGCTCGTTCTCATATTGCATCTGTTAATGTGGAGCTTCTTGGCGGTGAAGAGAGAAATATTTCTTCTAGTGAATTTGCAAATAAGTGGAGGGCTATGGTTGGAGAGATTGCAGGGGCAACCTCACTTACATTTAAGTATGCACTCTTTTCTGCGGGTGATAAGATAAAGGTTGAACTCTCTGACAGAGATCCAGAGCAACTCAATAAAGCGGTTGCTTTGCTTAAAGAGCACCTCAGTCAATACGATGGTGTCAAAGATATTCATGATAGTTTTGTTGAGGGAAAAAGAGAGATTAAGCTTAGCCTGCGCCCAAGGGGTAGAAGTCTTGGATTAACGTTAAGCGATCTTGCAAGGCAGGTTCGGCAGGGCTTTTACGGTGAAGAGATTCAGCGCGTTCAACGCGGTAAAGATGATGTGCGTGTAATGCTTCGATATCCAGTCAAAGAACGTAAGAGTCTTTGGGATGTAGAGAATATGCGCATACGAACGCCAGATGGTCGCGAAGTTGCTTTTGATACCGTTGCTAAGGTTAAATATGGTATAGGTTACTCTAACATTACTAGAGCTGATCGTCGCCGAGTTATAAATGTCTTAGCCGATGTCGATGAAACTGTCGCAAAATCTGATACGATAAACAAAGAAATCTTTAACGAATTTCTACCAAAGTTGCAAGAGTCTATGCCGTCGTTACACTTTGGGCTTGAAGGGGAACAGCGCGCAAAACGTGAGAGCATGGGGAGTCTTGGTTTTGGATTTATCTATGCCTTGTTTGGAATATTTGTGCTTCTAGCTATTCAGTTTAGAAGCTATGCGCAGCCGTTGATTATTATGTCTGCGATACCGTTTGGTCTTATAGGTGCGGTTATTGGCCACTTGATATTCGGTAAGGATTTATCTTTGCTCTCTGTCTTTGGTATTGTTGCTCTTATGGGTATCGTCGTAAACGATTCTTTGATTATGGTAGATTTGATTAATAGAGAAAGAAGTAGCGGAATAGCTCTTAAGGATGTTTTGCGTGATTCTGCTACGAGAAGATTTAGGCCTATCATACTTACGACACTTACCACGTCTCTTGGGTTGGTCCCTATGATACTAGAAAAATCTGTGCAGGCTCAATTTCTGATACCTATGGCGATAAGTCTTGGTTTTGGAATATTATTTGCCACAAGTATTACGCTATTGCTAGTGCCATCGCTGTATATGATACTTGAGGATTTTCACAAATTCTTTGGTGTTAAATCTCCGCATCATTAAGTGAGCTAAAGTTGGTCTATATACTAGCGTAGGAACTCGGCCTCATGCCAAGTTCCTACGCTAAAAGCCTAAGACGGCTCACCTCAGTAAGTCTCTCCTGCATTGCTTGATATGAGCCACTGCTGGTTTCCTCCATATCAAGAGCAACGCAGAACACACTTAAATGCGAGCCTAAGAATTAGACCCATCACCAATATCACTACGCTTGTTATGAGTTGGTTGTTCTTCCCCAGAAAAAAGTTTTTTAAAATCACCGCTCTAAACGTTATTGTGCCTTTTGCACTAATCACCCAAAAGTTATTGACACAACTTCTTTAAGACTCTAGTATCAATGCCCTAAATAGTCCGAAATACGTTTATACTGTAGATAAGGTGCCTTATGGCAAGCCATGATTTAGCATATATTGATATTGATGATGATTTGAGGGTGTTTGGATATTCAATTGCGGGCGAAGAGACGGTTATTGCCGTTCCGCAGCTTGATGTATGTTTTGATATCGGCAAAGCTCCCGAACAAGTCATACCAATCAATAACGTCTTGTTGACGCACGGTCACATAGACCATGCCTCTGGAATTGCGTACTATCTATCACATAGGAAATTTTGCGATCAAAGAGAGGGGACGGTTCTTGTTCCTAGTGGGCTTGTTGAGCCTATTCAAAAAATCTTAGACGCTTGGGGTGAGCTTGATGGCAATGAAGTTCCATGCAATCTTATTGGGGTTAAAGATGGTGATGAGTATATGATTAAGCCCAATATTGTAGCTAAGGTCTTTGATACTTCACATAACCGAAATTCTGTTGGTTATAGTATTGTTGAGTTACGCAAAAAGCTCAAAGAAGAGTTTGTCGGTTTGTCTGGGCAAAAGCTTGTCGCGTTAAAGAAAGATGGTGTTGAGATTGAGAATAAAATCGAAATACCTCTAGTTAGCTACCTTGGAGATACCTGCGCAGCAGATTATCACAAGCTTGACCATGTTAGAAAAAGCCGAGTTCTGATTACTGAATGCACATTTTTCTTAGAAGAACACAAAGATAGAGCCAAGGCAGGGCGTCACATTCATGTTGACCAACTTGGTAAGTTCTTGGAGAAAATGGAAAATGAACACATAATCCTCATGCATTTCTCACAAAGAACGCACCTTAAAGATGCCAAAAAGATACTTCAAAAACGCCTCCCAAGTGACATCCTAGATAAAACTATAATTCTGATGGACAGGTTTGATAGTAAACGTACATAAGTAGCCTCTCTCCAATGCTTTAGAATATTTCTGACAGTATCCATAACCATCTTTTCAAGTAAAGAGAGGCATGTGGTTTGCCGATGAGTACTGGTATGTTTTAAAGATCAATTTTGAATTGATCGCTGTGATATTAAAGGGAATCCAAAAATGCCTAAAGTCAGAAGTTTCACCGTATTGCCGTCGTTACCTAAACCACTAGAGCCACTCAAAAGAATCGCAAAAAATCTCTTCTGGAGCTGGAACTATGAATATGTTGACCTATTCAAACGTATTGACCCATCACTATGGGAGGCATGTGGGCATAATCCTGTTAAGTTGCTTGGAAGTGTAGATCAAGGCAAACTTGAAGAACTCTCAACAAACCAAGGTTTTCTTTATCAGCTAAACAGTGCATCGGAGAAACTAGACAAGGCTCTCGAAGCGCCGCGTTGGTTTGATCAAATCTATTCAGAGCAACAGACTCCGCTCATTGCATATTTTAGCGCAGAGTTTGGAATACATGAATCTATGCCAATCTATTCTGGTGGATTAGGTATTCTGGCTGGTGATCATTTAAAGAGTGCTTCTGACTTGGGAGTTCCGTTGGTTGGTATTGGGCTTATGTATCAAAACGGTTACTTCCGTCAGTATTTAAACGCCGATGGCTGGCAGCAGGAGAGGTATGTGGAGAATGAGTTTCATAATATGAGCGTGGAGCTTATTCGTCATAAAAATAAAAAACCGCTTACAGTAGCTGTGGAATTTCCTGAAAGAAACGTCTATGTGCAGATATGGCAGGCTAAGGTTGGAAGGGTTAATCTCTACTTGTTAGATACAAATATTTCAAAGAATAGCCCTCAGGACCGTGAGATAACAAGCGCTCTTTATGGTGGTGATAATGAGATGCGCATAAAGCAAGAAATGATTCTTGGCATTGGTGGTTACAAGGCACTGCTTGCACTAAAACTTGAGCCTACAGTCTGTCATATGAATGAAGGGCACGCTGCATTTATGGCAATAGAGAGAATTTATCATCTAATTACTGCTCACGGCATTAGTTTTGAAGAAGCTGCCGATGCAGTCAGGCCTGGAAATATTTTTACCGTTCACACTCCGGTAGCGGCTGGCTGTGACGAGTTTTCTGCCGAGATGATGGATAGGTATTTCAGTAATTATTATCCTAAGCTTGGATTAACTAGAGAGCAGTTTTTGTCTCTGGGTAGATTTAATGTCTCAGACGATAATGAAGCTTTCAAGATGCCAGTTCTTGCGATTAAGCTTAGCGATTATCGAAATGGTGTGAGCGCTCTTCACGGCGAAGTTTCTCGTCAAATGTGGCAAGGTCTTTGGAGAAATATTGACGTTGATGAAGTTCCTATTTCTCATGTAACAAACGGAATCCATTCCAAAACATGGGTCTCTGAAGAGTTGGATTCTCTATTCGAATCTTACCTCGGCTCTAATTGGAGTCTTGATGTCGCAGACCGTAAGATGTGGGATAATCTCGATCAAGTCCCAGACGAGGAGCTTTGGCGTATTCATCAACGTTGTAAGGAAAAACTCATAGGCTATGCAAGACGCCGACTAAAAGAGCAGATGCAAAATCGAGGAGCATCGAATATAGAATTGGCTAGAGCGGAAGAAGTTTTAGACCCTGAAGTTTTAACTATTGGTTTTGCCAGACGCTTTGCGACCTATAAGCGGGGCAATCTATTGCTCAGTGATGTTGATAGGCTTGTTAAGCTATTGAATAATACAGACCGGCCAGTTCAGTTTATATTTGCGGGCAAATCTCATCCACGCGATGATGCGGGTAAAGAGCTCATTAAAGAAATTTATCACTTTGCAAATTCTGCTCAGGCCAGAAGTAAGTTCTTATTCCTAGAGGACTATGATATTGATGTAGCAAGATTTATGGTTCAAGGTGTCGATGTTTGGCTAAACAATCCGCGCAGACCACTTGAGGCGAGCGGGACCTCTGGAATGAAGGCTGCGCTTAATGGAGTCTTAAATCTCAGCGTTCTCGATGGCTGGTGGTGTGAGGGATATGCTCAAGAACGCGGCTGGGTTATTGGCAATGGTGAAACATACGAGGATATTGCCTATGGCGACAAAGTAGAATGCCAAGCTCTCTACAACTTAATCGAAAATGAGATTACTTCATTATACTATTCACGCATCAACGATAAACTCCCACGCGGATGGATTCGTTGGATGAAGACATCTATTAAGAATTGCGCTCCTGAATTTAGCACGCATAGAATGGTTGCCGATTACGCCAGGAAATTTTACGTTCCAGCAGCGATGCGATTTAATTATATGCTAGATAATAATTTAGCCGCAGCGAAAGACCTTACTGCTTGGAAGAGTGATATGCAGGCCAAGTGGTCATCAATTAAGATTAACGACGTTACTCTCCACCTAGATAGCCACAGCAAGCTTTTGGACTTAAATAGATACGACCCTCACATTAATGCTGGAAGTGAACTTAAGGTAACTGCCGATGTAACACTTGGCGATATTGACCCAAGCGATGTTGCAGTTGAGCTCTACTTTGGAAAAGTTGATGCAAAGGGTAAGATAAAAAATGCTACTGTGATTGAGATGGCGAGTGAATCAAAAACTAAGAGTGAAGGCAACTATGTATTCTCTGGAAATCTCTACTGTAAGATTAGCGGTCAACATGGATTCTCTGTTAGAGTTGTGCCTAAAAACAAAGATATTTCTAGTCCATTTGATTTGGGTATGATTCATTGGGACCAGTAATTGCAAACTGAACAATAGTATAATTTTAAAAGGCCGCGTATCAAAATAAATGCGCGGCCTTCTTTTATTTCTTCAACTTTATCCAACGCCTGCGAAAGTGTTTGCGCAGCTTCTCACTAAAGAAGACTCCGGTCTTTTGCATATTTGTTGAGTGGCTCTTTTCAAAGGCCTCTTTATCACCGATAGAAGGGGGCTTTCGATTTGAGCAGCTCAAGAAGATTGCTGCTAGTAGATTGATAATTCTTTTATTAAACGCTACCTTCATGGCAAAAATTATCTCTGTACAGCGAGTTTAAGAGAAGTCAGCAATTCATCTCCAGTCTTAGTTTCTATCGATTTAGCTGGGAATAGTTGATGTCTCTCAATCACTTGGGCATTCACATCGTAATATTCATTCACGACAGATATGCCACCTCTAACATTACCGCTAGTTTTGTAGTTGTTATCCAAGAGCCACTGACTAAATTCATCATCTGCCTCAGCTGGATAGATTAGGCAAGTTACGTATGTGTCTTCATCTAATTTAGAAAGATGAACCTTTGCCCTTGATGGTGGCATGCTGGTTACAGCGATATTGACAAGGCTCTTGTACTCTCTCTGAGCCTGGTCTAGGCTTGAGCTGTAAAAGAATAGGCCGGCCTCTAATTCAAACAATTCTTTGCTAACGCCCTTAATTTCCATCTTGCCATCAGGGTTGACTCGGTGGATTTTATAGACCTTCACATCTGAGAGTTCTTTACTTTCCAAGATTTCGGCTACTTCATCTGCGTTAAAGCCAACCGAACAGTATTCACCAAAATCTACGATATAGAGGCCAACGTACTTTTCTGGATTTTCAACATTAGGTATATTCATCGTGGTACTCATCTAAATAAGGTTAATCAAGGCTAAGATTATATCAGCTTTGCTGGCGATTTCAATCATTTCCCAACAGTTGGTGTAATGCGCAAAGCATCTGTTGTGAAAAAGTCAGGACCTCCATCGACTAGATAAACTGCAATTTCAATCAGTTTCCTTATTTTGGTTAGCTTGTTGTCGTTTGGCGATATGCTTTTGCCTAACTCTGTTTTACTGTCATTTCCTACTAACCCCGTCCCTTGACACTCCTTGCATATAACCATACCTAGCCCTGAGCAATCTGGACATTGTTTTTCGCTATCTTTGAGACTGCCGCGACCTTTGCATTTACTACAAGGGATGTAGCCTATACCATTACAATATGGGCAGTCTTGGCTTTGTGCTATCTTTGAAGTATCTCTTTCTATTGATGAAAAATAATCGCTGCAGACCCTTGAGAATTCGTTAATACTCAATCCGGTTTCTTCTTTGACTAATTCTCTAACATAACTGTTGCTATTTGCTATATTTAGTTGAACTTGAGCTTTTGATATTTCTAATTGTTCAAATAGCAGATAGGCATTGATTAGTGCGTTGAGGCTTTTTGTTCTCTCTTTTCGTTGAGCTATTTTTTCTTTGTTGATTTTATATTCAATATTTAAATCGAGCAAAGCTGGATTATTAAGTATCTTTGCAATTTCCTTTGATTTATCTAGCGCAAAAGAAGATGCGCAAATAGCAACAATCAACAACCCGATGATATTGAATTTTGTATATTTTGGCATCTCTTAATCCCTTTTGTACTTACGACCTCTAGTTTGTTGGCGCAAAAGATCTAACATTCTCAGACAGTAATAACATTCTTGTTGAAGTTGCTCTAGCGATGTAGTTGCAATCTTAGAGTCTCTTTTCATCTCTAGTTTAAATTCCTCAAGAGCTCTCTTGTATATTGCATTAACATCAAATTGCCTGTTTAAAACTATAAGTGTCTGCGCAGCGCTATGCATATTGGCAACAGCTTCTTGCACTGCACAGCTAGATGCAAGTATTCTAGCTCTTCTCTCAAGGTTGATTATGTCTAGCTCTATACTGTCTTGCTTGGAGGGGTTATATTCTCTTGCGATTCTTAAAAACTCAAGCGCAACCCTTGCACTGCTACTGCTAAGTTTGTCTGATATCTGTGAGACCTTTATGTTAGAGCAGCCAACGAATTTGTACTTTTCCTTGCTATGTGATTCCCAGCTAAAGACTTCAAGTTGATTAGCGAGCATATCAATAAATGTAGCATTGATAGCGATGCCACTGAGATTGTCGATGTCTTTATCGTATGGGTCTCTAACACTATTGGGGTCGGCTGGATTGATTTCGCCTCTCGCTTTTGCGTGGTAATTTTGAAGTCTGCGTTGCCACCAAGTTGAACAGGCATTCCTTTGGCTCTCACTGTTTTTAAGAGGTATGCGACCATCACCATCTACGGTGATTCCTGTGCTTATCATCAGCTTTAGTGAGATTTCGCTTGCGAGTCTTGCGCTAGGGCATTTTCCTATAAAATTTGCAAGTTCAACTCTAGCGTTATTGTCATCCCATTCACAAAGCGAAAAAATTAATCTACTTATTATTGCCCGTGAATCATTCCCGTGGTAGCCTCTGCGCAACCTATTTAGCAGAACGTTAAGAGCTTGCTTGTTTCCAATGCGGCTCAATCTTGCAATGGCTAGTTTCTTGTCTTCTAGAGAGCCTTTGTTTAGCATATTTTTGAGTGTAGAGATTTGGTTTTGATTGAAGCTCTTGACTTTAGAGACGCTTAATTTTGTAAGAGATATATTTATACTGCCAGATTCTAGCTTTCTATTCAATCCGATAAATTTAAGCTGCTTTCTAAAGGCTTTATTACGATTGTCTATTTTTGCTATTCTATCGCAGCAGCTTATTAGAGCTGAAGCCGTTTTGTTGAGAGTAGAGTCTGTTGTTGCAGTCCCTGACTTCCAGAGCTTTGAAAACATAGCTTCACTATTTCGAATCACTCCAGGTTTTGTGCTAGTTTCTTTCTGGTTAGCGATGTTGTAACTGATGTTTTTTGTGTCTTCTTCGTGCACAACATCATTTGTTTCTGTGTCATCATCTTGTTGAAACAAATCAGAGCTAGGGTCTATTAGTTCTGATATGTTCGTTGGAAATCTATTTGCAAATTTATTGACGGTCTTATAGAGCAGTACTGCTAGAATGCTTACTACAAATAATGCAACAATAGCTGCAAACATCATCACGTATCTTAGATGCCTATTTCTGTTTGGAGTTTCGATTTTGTTTAGAAGACCTATTGCCTTGTTGTAATCATCGCCGCTTAAATCTTCATTTTGCTCGCTCTCTTCTTCCACAGGCTCTAGGATAATCTCATCGTCGCCACTATCTTGTTCTTCTGGGAGTACTTCATCGTTTGCATCGTCAGCTAGTATCTCGCTTTGCAACGCAGCATTTTCGAGCAATTCGTTCATAGCAGGAGTTAGAATCTGTTTCTCAAACTCGATTAGGCTGCGCAGTTGTTTCTGGTCATGTATGTTTCGTCGAAGTTTTTTCTGGGTGTTTTCAAAAGCTTTAATGACATCAAGCTTGCTGTACGAATACGATGTTATGCCAAGAAGTTCTTTTGCTTTTGGTGTGGCAGAATCATCATTGATTCCGAGTATATTGTAAAATAAATGCCACTTGGACATTAAATCCTCCGTGATAATGTCTTAAATTTCTGTTGCCACTTAGTCGGCATTTGATCTTCGTATTTTGCCAGAAAATAGTCAAGATATTTTTGTGCTAGTTCACCTTGATTGCAAGAAGCCCATGCTAAGATTAGCCTCTCATTAATTTCATACCATTGATCGCAGAATTTTGGCAATCTTCTCGAAAGAAGCTTCCAATATCTAATAGCGTCAGATACTCGATTACTTCTTTCGAGTGAATCGGCTAGATTGTATAGAGTCTTAGTTGTTGTATCAAGTAAACTTAAACTATTGAGTTTGTTGAATATCTCAAGGGCATCATTGATTTTGCTGGCATAGTAGTAAGAATTTGCGAGTTTGTTGAGCAGTATCGTTTTGTTATTCTTGCTTGCTGTATCTTTGTTGCCTTTAAGCATTGTTTTATATATTGAGATTAACAGAAGATTTGTCTGTTTTGATTTACTATCTATCTCCCAGCCGCTATAGGTAATTGCACCTTCTAGATTCTCTGCAATTTTAGCGAAAAGTTCAAATTCAAATTTGCTTAGATTCTTGTTAGCTTTAAGTTCTTCTAGTCTGTTCTCCAGAGAGGCTATATTGTTGTTTTTGCTGTCAATTAGCATCTCAAGAAGCATGGCTTCTCTGTTGTTACTATCACCAAGCATCCTAAGTGTCTCTTGTGCTTGATGGTAGTCTTCTAAAGGTGTTTCTATATATTTTTTTGCTATTGAAACTATCAGTTGCTTTGCTTGAGATATTTCGTTTGGAAGCATATTGGTATCTTTGAGGTTAATTTCTGTTAAGAGGTCTTTGGATTTCCTAAGATAATCTTCCTCTCGAGAATCTCTTTGATTAATTAGCGAGAGCTTGAAATATGCTATTGCCCTGAGCAATGCCGCTCTATCGATATTTGCAGGTTCGAACGTTTCCTTGTCTAAAAGTGATATCGCTTTATTGCAGGCATTCTTAGCGATAAGGGCTTTTGCTCTAGCAATTGTAATATCGTTGCTAGTAAGCATGTTGTGTTGTGTTAGTAACTTGATTAGCTTATCAAAATCTTTACTGAGATTGTAATGTTTATTTTCCAGTAAGATTACACCGGAATCAAGTGCCGCTCTTGAGAGAAACTCATCGTTTTCCCTTATATTGAATTTATCTACGTACGCCCAGAAACTCTCAAAGCATGCAAGATATTGTTTTTCATTAAAGAATAATATTATTAGCTTTTGATGTAGTTCTCTTACAAATGGAGACCTGCTATTGTCATCGTCTTTCAAGAAAGCCTCTATTGCTTCTATTGCTTCAATGTTATTGCTGTTTATAAGCTCTATGCAATGTTTGTAATAGCAGCATGGAGATTGGATATTGTATTCCTTTGAGATGCTCAAAATTTCATTTCGTAAAAAGCCGTTGTAGTAAAGAGCTGATGTGAATTTATAGAAACGTTTTAGATGAGTTTTGTAGTATGGGTTGCTATCTATATTAGTCGAAAGTTTTGCAAGATTTTCTAATCTAAGTTTGGCTAGCTCTCGTTCCTTTGAATTTGTTAGTATCAAGTCTTCAAGCATATCGAAGTATTGCTTTGTCGTATCTTCAACGCCAATTGACGAAGATATTTTGTCGTAAGCCTGAGCCTTTATAAGGGCTATTTGTCTGAAGATATCCAAATCGATATTCAGTGGAGTTATTTCATTGTCGCCTAGATCTTTCAGAGCTAATCTGGGCCTGTTTGCTTCTAGCCAACATGACGCAGAACCAATATAAGAATTCAGTATTATTGGTTGTATTGAGAAACCATTTTTATGGAAGTAGTTGAATTTTTGCAATGCAGTGTTGAGGTGTTCTTTAGCCTTACCATCTAAGGCTAACTCTGATAGATAGAAGTTGCACCATGCAGAGCTGAGCTTTGCTTGTAAGAAAATTTCTCTGAGTTTTTTCCACAAAGGAGTTGTTCTGGCATATCTACTCCCTAGCCTTTTTTCTTCAATTATACATTTTTTATTAGCTTCTTTTTCTATCTTGCCGAATAAGGTAGCGGCATTTTCAAGTTGTTTTCTTGCTTTAGCTTCTAATTTTGTATCTGCGCCAGTTGCAAGGGTTGAGATATACAATTTGCCTTTGCTGTAATATACATTGGCAAGAGCTAGTCCATCATTAATGTTGTGATTAGAGTTGTATAATCCTAAGAGTTTCGTCTCTGTTGCATCTAGGATAGAGATAGCTTCGTCAATAGATTCTGCTTCTTTAGCTAGTTGCAATCCAGAATAGTTGCTACTGTTCGCTAGGCAACTACTGCTCATGCAAATTATTATCGTAGATAGGATGAATGTTCTAATGTAGCTCATTCGCCTATTTCCA
The DNA here is from genome assembly GCA_027078365.1 of Phycisphaerae bacterium. Classification (GTDB taxonomy): domain Bacteria; phylum Planctomycetota; class Phycisphaerae; order Sedimentisphaerales; family Sedimentisphaeraceae; genus S145-28. Next base: position 5,456 of record JALWYQ010000041.1, on the reverse strand, counting down.
CAGTAGAGAGTCCTACATTACTAAATCCGGCACTCTTACATCTATCAAGAGTTTCAACTACATATCTAAATGGCACTTGAGCCTCACTTTTTATTATGACTTTAGCATCTACAATATTTCTGAGCATCTCTAAGGTTTTAGATAGAGATTGGAAACTGGAGTATTTCTTCCCATCACAATCTAACATAATTCCTGAATCTGTCTTTCTCAACGTTATACTGATTGGTTCAATATCTGCAATCTCATTTGAGCTACTCATGCCTTTTTGCAGTAATTGGCTTTTGATGTTCTTTTCTGGGTCGTTAAAACTTCTCGTACACATAAAGAAGATTAGTAGCAGCAATATCACATCTACCATTGCAGGTAGATTGAGTTCTGCGATATCTCTATTTTTATGTCTATTGCTTAGCTTCATTATTCTCCAGACACATCTCTTACTCTAACCTTCAAGCTTGTAATCTTGCAATCTCTGCATGTCTTTATAACTGCGCGTACTTTGGACCATTCAAGGTTCCTATCGCAGCGAATTGTTACAGATATATTTGTTGTATTGCTAAGTTTTTCTAATTTGCTCTTCAACGCTGTTAGCTCAATAGGTGTACTTTCAAGATGTATATTTCCACTGCTATCGATATTTATAATCACATTCTCATCACTAGTTTGTGAAGGGGCGTTACCATTCTGTGCATCGGGCAGGTTGATTGGTAATTGCTCAGTAGCGGTTATATGCGATACTGTCATAAAGAAAATGATTAACAGAAATACAACATCAACAAGCGATGCAATATTTATCTTATTTTTATAGGTTTTTCTGTGCTTTAATAGTTTCATATATCTCAAGAAACCTAACAGTTGTATTCTAACCAAATATGGAAATTACATTCTATTCTCATCGTTTTTAAACGACAGCATTAAGTGTTCTACGATTGGCTCTGCTTCCGCAACATAACCATCAATTCTGTTTCTAATGAATGTAACAAAGAACATTGCAGGGATTGCAACAATAAGCCCTAAGCATGTTGTAATAAGTGCTTCTGATATTCCACCAGCCAATTCAGACGCTTTTGCGCTTCCCTCGGTCAATGCTATCTGATTAAATGCCTTAATCATTCCGGTTACCGTTCCAAGCAATCCAAGCATAGGTGTTGCTGAGCCAATAAATGAAATGTAATCAACACGTCTTAGTAGTTTAGATATATACCTCTCACTCTCTTCTTGCATTGCATTTTGCATATCATAATAGCCAAGCACGCTAGAATGCTGCGATAAACCTGCCTTTATAACTCTAGTAAGGAAAGTATCTCTTGCACATAATTTTGATGCAGCATCATAATCTTTACTTATTATTGCCTTCTCAATCTTTGGCAGTAATTCATTAGGAATCATGTTATTCTTGCGTATCTTCAATAGGCTATCAATTATAAGAGCCATTGCTATCACGGAGATTCCAATTATGATAAAGCCAATTATTCCACCTGAAGAGATTGTGCTCCATATGGATATCTTCTGAGATTCCTTTAGTACAACTTCTTCGCCTGCCATAGCATTTGTGGCAATAAATAGAGTTGTCAGCACAGATAATTTTAGACCATTCATTTTACATCCTTATTGACTAATCTTATTTTAAGAATACATTTATTTTTTTCTTGTCGTTCTCTTGTTTATGCTACGAAACTTGCCGTTATTCTCCTTGGCGATTTCTCTAAGTATGCTATCGCTACCATCATTCATAAAAGCAATAGTATGGATATGGATATTGCTACGATTGAGTCTTTTTATTGTATTGCTTACCGATTTATTAAACTCTCCATCACTCAATATCCAGATACAATCTGGTTCAAGTTTTATAGCTACTTCCACGGCCGTTATAGGATTCGTGCCACCACCAGCTTTAATCTTTTCTATCCATCTGCTTACCATACGTATATTTTTTTTGCTATTGTTTGTGAGCTTGCCTCCGTTAAAGCTTTGCTGAGAATCATTGTAAAAGAAGACCTCAAATTTCGAGCCTCTTTTAAGTTTTTTAATACTTCTAATTAACTCATATTTTGCGGCGATAAGTCTTTCGCCATCCATACTTCCAGAACAATCTAGGATGTATATGAATTTCTTGCCTCTATCAGCGATTCCAAAGAAGCTTGCGCCAAGGTTTGTATCTCCTGCATCCGAGCTATCATTTATAAGTTCTCGCCAGCTGTCTTGGTCTTTGGTAGGTGTTGGCCCAAGAACTTCTTTGACTGATTCCATAGAATCAGTATCTCCATCTTTAATATCCTTTGGAAGTGATGCCTCTAATTTAGAGATGGCTATTGTTTGCGTAGTAGTGTTTATTAAAGAGGTATCTGATATTTCAAATGATTGATTAGCCTGTTTCTCGTCGGAGGTATTGGAATCTCTGCTTACTTCGTAGATGCCAATATCTGATTCCGTAGCGCCAAGACCACTATCGCGTGGGAATGTAATTATTGCTAGAGAGCCCAATACCAACAAATGAAACAAGACAGAAATAATCCAAGCCCTAGGATATATTCTATCTTTGTATCGAAGTAATGTTTGTTGTTTAATAATTGCCATGCTCAATCTCAAAATATAGTCAACACCCGTTATATCGGTTAAGGAATTTGTATCCCGTTATAAAAACAAGCTAAACATAGGGATATTGAAAAAATAAGTCTCTTGTTTGAATAACCATGCCTGCCAATCGATAGAGGGAGAATTACCAGAGAAAAATGTTATCTTGCATGGTGGAAATATCACGGCAATAAATGAGCTAGCTTACATATTATTGCATCGGGAAATTTCCTTGCGAATGGCCTTGTCGAGACCTTTCAGTACGTATTTTTGGCATACTGCATCCCAGCCCATGTTCTTTGCAATTTCGTAGCCGTCGTTTAAGAGCCTCTCGAAATCTTTTTCATCTTTCGGAAGTCTTGTATATAGCTGATTAGCAATATCTTTACTTATTTTACCTTCAACATCAGAGCGGAACTGTTTCTTAAGGCCTTTGAGCTCCTCAATTGTCATATTATCTGCGTCAATCTTGGTGTAGTCGGCTATGATAACATTTTTCACATCGCAACCATTTGTAACCGTCTTTACAAAACCAGCGCAGCCACAGACATTAGTTATAACACATATGCCACCAAAACTAAGCGGCTCTAACTGTGCTATTCCAAACGGCTCATATATGCTTTGGCCAAATTCGACATCACTACCTTTTCTAATATCCATAAATTCCATCGTTTCCTGCATGCGCTTACCACAGCTATCTTGATTCCAGCCAAATTGGTTTATATAGACAACTTTTATATTCTGTGCCTTTGCATTAAATTCCTGTACTCCAGCATAGAATATCGATTCTTGACCGCTAAGATCTGGCCAACCTTCATGATGAGCCACTGGCCAATTGTAATCTGCTTCCATTTGCAATATATCCTGTTTGTTGCGTCTTCCAGCTTCCGTGCTAAGCACAAACAATACGCCTTTTTTGCCTTGTTTGATAAAAATCTTGTCTAGATGTTCTAAAACACGAAGATCTCTCCACAATCCTTTACTTGGAGTCATTCTAGTTACGTGAGTGAATATATAATCGGGATGAAAATCTAGAAGATTCTCGCAATACTCAATCATTCTATTCCTAGAAGTCATCTTCTCGCTCAATTTGATTTTCCAAGCTGGGATACCATTATACGTCAGATTAATACTGGCCTCAGAGAATTCTGGCCTTAGAAACCTAAGTTCTTGGGCAACATAATCTCCAACCGCAAGAATCTCATCGCAATATCTCGCTGCCTCAACCAGTGCAGATTTGAAGAGGTGGCTCTGGTCGCCGAAAACGTCACACAAGCTAAGATTTAACTCTCTAGCCCTCTCCATTACATTGTAAAACATCGTATCATGACCTAGATTATGCTCCACAATCCTCCTTATTGGGGCAACTTCATGTGCATAAAAAACACTCTTGTAATCGTGATTGGTATCAAGTTTTGCTGCAAGTGCGGTCGGTAGCCCCATAAATTCATGAGCTAATATGATTGTCGGGCTATCATCCGTTACAATCATATTGAGAATCTCTATCGCCACTGGTGCAATGCGCATGTATTGTTCAAATTCCCATAGATCTTCATACAAATCACTCTTTATACCGAAAGCATCGTATATCTTGCCTTTGAGTGTGTTGAGAGGCTCTAAATTCATTTGATAGATATCTATTAAGATAACTTCCGCAGAACCTAGATTGCCGCTAAGAGAATCGGTAAAAGTCTTTGTCCCGTAGATTATTCGTACGTTAAAAAACTCTTCTAATCTTAAAAAGATATGCTCATATGCGGTGTTTGAGATGCCATCTACGGAAGAAAATAAGACATTGCTATTCTCGCCAAGTCTTGTACTGGCATCAGAATCCCACGAAAACATTGGGCTAATCAATATATCTCTGCCGGTGTTTTTTTTATAAGACGGACTCGTTAATAGTCCCTCAAGAACGGCTCCAATACCACCAATCTTGCCGATTGCTTCGTGGGTTACATGAACGACTGTTGAGTTTTGGTTCATAGCGGCTACACCTTAGATTCTTTTCAATAACGATAACTTACACAGAAAATAGAATTTCACATGGCAACTAGTTCAATGTGAGCATTTTAAAATAAGAGTTGTCTTGGAATAGTGGAGGGCAGTGGCCTTAGAGACCCAAATAGTAATCTCTGCATTTTAAAAAAGCAGAGCGGCCTAACCACTCTGCTGATTTTAATTACTCATCAATTTCCATAAACGCTTCAGATGCGTATTCACATGTAACACTAGTTGATATTCCACCACGAGGCGTAAATTCAGAAGAAACCCTCATCCATCTTGGTTGGCACTTATCAACTAGAAAATCCAAGATTTCATTGGTAAGCGATTCATAATAGATGCCTTTATTGCGGAAACTCTGCATATAAAATTTAAAACTCTTAAGCTCAAAACACACCTTATCTGGGCAATACTCTATTGTTATTGTGCCAAAATCGGGTTGTCCGGTAACAGGGCAAACGCTGGTAAACTCAGGTACTTTCGTTGTTATAACGTAATCTCTGGCCATTCTAGGGTTCTCGAAGAGTTCTAATGACACATTTTCTTCCATTATTAGCTTCCTTAATATCTGTAAACTTATCAAATTTTAATCTTGAATACTATATCGTATCGGTTGAATAAAGACAACTTCTTCATATATCGCTTGTTGCGTCATTGTAAATTCATAAGTGGTTTATTTCTAGATTTTTGAAAAAAACTTTTAACTTTGCCTGCAACAGTACACTTTTTGCCACCCCTGCCTCAGCGGCTACGACCGCTATATTATCGGCCCTTGCTAAAGATTTAATTGATTAACGGCGATATCAGTATTGTTAGAGGTGTTTTAGGGTGTGCTAGTCAATAAAATGAGCTTGCTTTGAATCGTTTTAATTTTTATACTGTTA
>JALWYQ010000040.1 GCA_027078365.1 Phycisphaerae bacterium | reverse complement strand
GATATAATGACCACCGTGATTGCATCAGCACTAAGAGAAACGATTTAAACTTAATAAATCTTCACCGATACAATGAGAAGAAGGAATGGATTCCGAAAAGACCAATATAAACTTGTGGGTTAACAGGTTCTTTTTTGTTAACTACCTACTCATGTTAATTAATGTCTTTAGTTTCACGACATTAACCGAAGGCTCTGGTATTGCTGCCAATGCATTCTCTTTTGCAACGACAATCGCCTACGCTTTAGTGTATTTAATCCCTGCAGGATTAGTTATTGCCATAGCCAAAACACTTACAAAGATTCTTCTAATCAGGGACAAAACCTATGCTCGTATATTCATATACTTTATATCGATATTGACATTGACTCTTAGCCATCTGGTAATATTAGTTGATAGGACTATATACAAGATGTACGGATTTCATTTTAATGGTTTTGTTTGGAATATACTAACCACTAAGGGAGGAATCGAATCCCTCGGATTTGACTACGGGGCATATTTGGTCGCTGCTGGAGCAACTGTAGGCTTTATAATTGCTGAGATTCTCATATTAATCGTATGTATAAAATGGAATAACTTTAAAATAAGTCGCACCAGCAAACTACCACATTACCTAAGAATCTCAATGCCCTATATTGCTGGATTAATGTTTATTGCTCAGGGGATATCTTTTGGTGTCTCAAGTTATAGCGGATGTTCAAGCATCTTGGTTAGATCGTATACGTTCCCATTCTATCTACCAATCACATTCAAACGAGTTTTAAGTAATCTTGAATTTGAACCATATAAAAGCACTGCTCTGAGAACTAAACAAAGCAAAAATCTTGCCTTAAACTATCCTCTCAAAAAAATTAGGCAATGCCCCGATAGCACAAAGTACAATATAGTCTGGCTTGTTGCAGAATCTCTTCGGGCGGATATGTTAAATCCAGAGGTTATGCCACAAACGTACAAGTTTGCTCAAAAAAACCAATGGTTCCTTAACCACTACAGCGGTGGCAACGGCACCCGAAAGGCTCTCTTTAGTATGTTCTACGGACTCTATGGCAATTACTGGGATGCCTTTCTAAACGAACAACGCTCCCCAGTAATAATGGATTTACTCCAAAACAATGGTTATCAAATGGAGCTATATACAAGTGCAAGATTTACCTATCCAGAGTTCGACAAAACACTCTTTAGTAAGGTTCCAAAGGATAAATTACACGAACAGCCAACGTCAATTGGCTGGAAAAGCGACCGTGAGAATGTTGCTAAGATGCTGCAGTTCATAAGTGATCGTAACACAAATATCCCATTTATGAGTTTTCTATTCTTTGAATCTCCGCACGCAAGGTATTACTTTCCTCCTGAGTGCGCAATCAAAAAGAACTATCTTAAGAATTTTAATTACGCAACTACAAATCTTACCAAGAACATCGACCTAATTCACAATAGATACATCAACTCTTGCTATCACCTTGACACGCAGCTTGCCAGAATTTTAAATTATCTAAAGAGAGAAAAATTGCTAGACACGACAATTGTAATAATAACAGGCGACCACGGTGAAGAATTTATGGAACACGGCCACTGGGGACATAATTCTGCATTTGTCGAACAACAGATTAAAACGCCAATGATTATACATGTTCCGGGCATGAAGCCAAAACGATATACAAAGATGACTAGCCACCTAGACATAGCACCAACAGTCATGCACCTTTTGGGTGTAGAAAACCCATCAGAGGATTTTTCACTCGGCATAGACATGCTATCTGATAAAGAAAGAAAATACACAATAATCTCAGACTGGGATAGTCTGGCGTATAGAGATGATAAATATAAGATTGTTCTACCACTAAAGGCTAGTGCTCTTGGCAATATAATAACAACTGCCAATGATGAAAAGGTAAAAGATTCTTCTAGCGTTTATTATCAAGAACAGAGGAATTTGATCCAGGTATTTTGCGAATCCGGAGAATTCACCAAAAAAAAACATTAAAATAATCTTGGCAATTACTCCTAAGCAACCACAACAACCAAAAGACTTATTTAGGCAAATTAAGCTAATTTTAATATTCAATTCAGTTTTCCTTAATATTGATTAGCTACCATAGTGGCAAATGTTCAAACTCACTCAATAATATTTATTAAGGCAAGTGTAAAGACTAATATGAAACTTAAATCTTTTCCACATTCTCGTTACGACGGCATGATCATGCTTAGTATCATTTTCTTGGTTATATCTTTTATAGTCAGATCGACATTGCTAATTATCTCCATAAAAGAGATTGATTTGACTTTGACTTCACTTCTACAAATTTACGGTGTCGGGCTTTTTTTTGATTTAATAGTTTTAACCTACTTCAACACAGCGGGTGCCTTTATTAATATCTTTGTTACCGACAAATCACTCACTTCTAAATTCAACCGAAATTTCTCTTTGGTGCAATATTTCATCTTTGTATTTGCGTTTGTATTTATAGCTGTTGCAGAATTCTTCTTCTGGGATGAGTTTACTTCTAGGTTTAATTTTATCTCGGTTGACTATTTGGTGTACACACAGGAAGTTGTAGGAAATATTTGGCAATCGTACCCAATGGTATGGCTACTTTGTGGTATCGCAATAGTCTCAGCTGTACTAGTAGGCGCTACACATAAGATATACCTAAATGGACTTTCTCAAAAGACGACATTAATACAAAGAATTAAAGTCTTTGTTGTTATGGCAATACTCTCTGGGCTATCATTATTTGTAAACAATTCAATGGCTCAGCTCTCGCCAAATAGAGTAATTAACGAACTAAGTAAGAATGGCATCTACAGCTTCTTCTGCGCATTTAGACAGAACACTCTGTCGTACGACGATTTTTATCTAACGATTGGACCCAAAAAGGCATTTAAGATGTTGCGCAAAGAATACTCTCTAGAAGACAAGGAGGATTTGACTCCAGAAAGCTATTCAATTAAACGTAAAATCAATGGCAGAGGCCCTGAAAAGAAACTCAATGTTGTTCTTATTGTTGTAGAAAGCCTTAGCGCAAAATTTCTAGGATGCTTTGGAAACGATGAAAATCTAACGCCAGAATTGGACGCTCTTGCAGAAAAGTCTCTACTATTTACAAGTCTATATGCAACAGGAACAAGGACAACGAGAGGCTTAGAAGCGGTTACACTCTCAATTCCTCCAACACCAGGGAGATCAGTAGTAAAACGAGAGAACAATAACAACCTATTTTCGCTTGGCAAAGTTTTCAACGATAAAGGCTATGAGTCTCAGTTTCTCTATGGTGGTCGCGGATTTTTTGACAATATGAATAGTTTCTACGCTGGAAATGGCTTCAAAATCCTTGATGAAAACAACTTTACCAAAGAAGAGACAACATTTAAAAACGCATGGGGCGTTTGTGATGTGGATTTGTTTAACAAAACCTTAAAAGAGTGCGACAAAACTGCCGCTATCGGAAGACCTTTTTTCAAACTCCTCATGACAACATCCAATCACCGCCCCTACACGCATTCTAAAGTGATAGGAATCCCATCAGATCACCACCGCTCAACGGCAGTTCGATACACAGATTATGCCATTGGAGATTTCCTTAAGAAAGCAAAAGAAAAGCCGTGGTTCAAGGATACCGTTTTTGTAATTGTGGCAGATCACTGCGCAAATAGTGCCGGCAAGCTAGATATTGAGACTGCAAAGTATCATATTCCTATGTTTATATATTGCCCTGCTCATATCAAAGCTAAGAAAATTGACACTTTGTGTAGCCAAATAGATTTAGCACCTACGCTTCTAGGATTGCTTAACTTCAACTATACTTCAGAGTTTTACGGCAAGGATGTTATAAACAATCCACCAAATAGAGCCTTCATCGGAACTTACCAAAGGCTCGGTCTCTATGAAAACAACAGATTAAAGGTTTTAATACCCGGTAAAAAGTACGAGATTTTTTCTGTAAAAAATAACAAAGAAATGTTAACCTCAGGCAGTGTCGAGCAAAAGGAAAGAACTATTAGTTTCTACCAAACTGCTGGTTATTTGAATAAAAAGAATCTATCAAAAAAATGAACCGTTAATTACTCAAACATGAACGGATTGCATTTAGGCTGGAACCTAACGGAATGAAAAAGATTTGCTTACTAGAGAATCCAAAATCAGGCTCAAGCAATAATGGTGCTACAATCGAGAAGTTATTAGCTCTCTTAGAAGAGAAGAATCTTGATGTTACCCATGAAAAGCTGACATCTTTCGAGAAAACTAGAATTGTTATCGAAGAGCAGATTAAAAGCAATTGTGAATTGTTTATTGTCGCCGGCGGTGATGGAACCGTACGCAGTGTAGCTCAGCATTTAGTTGACAGTAATGCAGCGATGCTTATACTACCATCCGGTAATGAAAATCTACTAGCTTCAGAGCTTGGACTAACCTCTGACCCAGCAAAAGCGATAGCCACAATCCTACAAGGCAAGACAAAAAATATTGATGTAGCAAAGATAAACGATTCTATTTGTATAGCCGTTGCTGGAATCGGCGTTGATGGCGCTATTGTTCGTGAAGTACACAAAAACCGTACTGGACATATCAATTTTTTTTCCTATATTTGGCCAACAATAAAGACATTTATTGCATACAAGCACAGAAGGATAAGAGTCGAGATTGATAAAGAAATAGTATGTGATGCTAAAGCTATTGCGTTTATAGGAAACATTTCTCGTTACGGCGGTGGACTTAAAATCTTTAAAGATGCTCACTGGGATGATGGTCTATTAAATATCACAGTCCTAAGATGCAAGAATCTATTTGAGCTCCTATATCTCTTTGCCCTTGTAATAATTGGATGGGCAGAAAAGACTTCTCATATTGAGCATTTTAAAGGTAAAGAAATCACCATCAGTTCTGTTCACAATGATATTAAATCTCAAATCGATGGCGACACTGGTCCTGATTTACCTCTGAAAGTTAAAATTATCCCAGGTGGATTGCGTTTACTTATACCTTAAGCAACCTTTAAAAAACTGAAAGAATAATGAACAAGAACAAGTCTATATACCTAATGATTTCTGGCTCTGCACTACTATTGGCCGGCGTAATTGCGTTGTTTGAATTAACAAATTTAGACATAACTATTCAAGATAAATTCTATAACTTTCAAACACACAGCTGGATAATTAACAGACGAAATCCAATATTGAATCTATTTTTCTATACAGGGCCAAAATATCTCTACGCTAGCTTTGGAGTTTTTTGCTTGACCAAACTCATCTTGACTCCAAAAAGTAAAGAGTGCATAAGAAATAAGTATTACAAGGTTGTTCTGTGCTTGGTACTTATTCCGTTAACAATTTCTGGAATAAAAAAAATCTCAAACATATACACTCCAGCCCAAACCATACGCTATGGAGGCGAGTATCCACATGTTAAAGTGTTTGAAAGTTACCCCAAAGACTTTCACCCAAGAAAGTCGGGGCGAGGCTGGCCCGCAGGGCACGCAAGTGGTGGATTTTCTCTTATGGCGTTGTATTATTTCTTCAAGAAAAGGTCTAATCAGTTTTTAGGTTTATCTATTGGATTGTTAGCTGGCTGGATTACAGGTCTTTACCAAACACTCAACGGTCAGCACTATTTGAGTCATTCATTTATTACAATGTTAATCGCTTGGATATTGATTAATCTTGTTGAATTGTTTGTTAAACCCAAAATACAGCGAGAAGAGATTATCAACTAGTAACCACTATATATTTGCGCAGCACTAAAAAAATAGGGAATCTCTCTCTAAAGATTCCCAAAGATTTAAGTCTTATTTAGTAATTACTTCCTTTTTCTAAAGAAAGAGACTAACCCAATAGAAAACAAAGCTATTGATGCTGGTTCTGGCACATTAGCTACCGTTAGCTTTGTAAATCCGGCAAGATTTCCAGCGTCTATATATTCAAGTGTATAATCAACTCCCATAGTAGCCTCTGTTATGTCTGCCCAATCAGAGCCATTCCAATAGTTGATTGCATCAGTTCCTCTTCCTGGGCTAACAAGCTCGTTTAGAAATTGGGTAATAGAGTCATCAGCGTTACCTTTTATAGCAAGCATGCCACCAGAAGTCATATTTATAAAACCATTGCCATTCTCTTGATAGTCAATACCAAGTTCTCCAGCAACGCTAACTAAAGCCCCATCTGTAATGGTAAGCGAACCACCAGAAGCCCAAGTGCCGCCAACCCAAAGGTTGGACTTATTTTCCCAAAGTGAACCTGCACCTGAGACAACAACGGCTGAAGAAACACCATTTGCCGCAATACTACACAGGCCATTGCTAACCATAGCTCCATTAGTTATTGTCAAAGTTGAATAACCTTTATAGCCAACTGTGAGATGGCCATTATTAATCCATTTTGAGCCAGCTCCATCTACCGTTACTGATGCAGAAGAACCAAATTCATGAGCGAGTTCAGTGCCACCATCATTTCCACCAGCAGTACTTAGATTGTTCAAGACAGCACCGTTAGAGATTGTTACAGTTGCGTTCTTTGTAACTCCAAACATGATTCCTTTATCTACTGAGAGAGTAGCACCCGTGACATTGACAGTTCCATCTGTACCAATCCCTACCATCATATAGCCACTTTCGGCATCACTAGAGACATTAACAACACCATTATTGCTAATAAGAGCATAATCATTAGAAGTTGGCTCACCATTATTCCAGTTCGCAGAATCAGACCAATCACCGACACCACCAACCCAATTAGTTGCAGCCGCTGATAGGAGTGATGTTAACGAGAATACTACTAGAATAGCTAGTCGATAGACAGTTTTTTTCATTTTCAATCCTAAGATAGATGATGTTTGTGATTAATGATATTTAAACGTAAATTAGCCGTAGCAACAATCATTTGAAATTCGCCACATAACAAATAATTGCCTCTATGCCAAATAGGTACCGCTATTTTATCAAAAATCAGTCATTTTAGCAAGCCACGCACTGTCTTTAATGATGGCAAAATCCATCCTCAACTAACACAATCAACCGCAAGAGACCTATAAAAAAGGAGCTCTTGTACCACTTCTTACTATTTCATACTCTCAAGATTACTTTTGTTATCTAAAAGATATCTCCATTAGAAGAAAAAGATTTTGCATTGGCTTATTGAAATATGTCATATTTTTTGTGCGCAAAGACCTTCCTTTTGCGTTAGAATTGGATTTGAAAATAATTTGAGATTGGAGATTTGTATGCTCAGGCAACAAATTGAAAATAAAAGAAAATTGCTACGAGAGCTACCGTTAGGGAAGATAATCATAAAATTTCTGAACTATCTATCTATAGAGGCAGCTCTTAGTCCAAATACTGAATTGGCCTATGCGAGAGATTTACTCAGTTTTGCAAATTACTGCAATGATTGTGGAGTAACTGACATATCCGAGCTAGAGCCAAAAATCCTTTATGAGTATTCTCATACACTTAATATGAAGAATAAAGTGGAGACGAGTATTCGCAGAGCAATGGTCGCAATTAAGATGTTGCTAAAATTTGCACTCTACGAAGGCTTGCTAACTGTAGATCTCACCCCGTATATAGAAACTCCGAAACAATGGCAGAGAGTACCAACGACATACAACAAGATTCATATTGAGAAACTTCTAAATGAGCCCAATCAAGAAGACGCCTTCTTTATGCGTGACCGAGCCATATTAGAGGTTCTCTATGCCACTGGGATGCGTGTTAGCGAGATTGCTAGATTGGCTATTGACGATATAGATTCTAAGATTGGATATCTTAGATGCTTTGGAAAAGGGAATAAAGAACGGATTGTGCCTCTTGGCAAAATGGCAATAAAAGCCATTAATAATTACCTGGAAAATGAGAGACCTCTATTAGAAAACAAAGATAGCAAAAACACCCTCTTTCTCTCAAGAACGGGCAAGGCCTTTGACAGAACAAATATATGGAGAATCGTCAAGAAATATGCCATACGCGCAGGGCTTGGAAATAAACTCACAGTTCATTCATTACGCCATAGTTTCGCAAGCCACCTACTCTCAGGCGGTGCAGACTTGCGCAGCGTGCAAGAAATGCTAGGTCATGCAGATATTACAACCACGCAGATCTACACGCATGTAGATCAAGAAAGACTGAGAAAGATACACAAAGAATTTCACCCAAGAAGCTAATGCCCCTATACGACATATTAGGAGAAATTAAAATGAAAAGAATATGCTTGCTTACTATTATGGTCTTAACTGGACTCTCACTAGCCAATGACACTCCAGCAGAGCCTAGGCAAAGCAAACCGATAAAGCCTCAAAGAATACAGAAGGTCAGAACTGCATCATTCGAACTTAAAAATGGCAAAAGCGTAAGCGGGAAAGTCCTAGAAGATAGTAAATTATTCATCTCTCTTTTAGTTCCGAATAAAGGGCTGATGGTAAAAGTCAAATATCCAAAGTCGCAGATTAAGTACAGAATCTCCTACAAGAGCTATCCAGAACAAGAATATTACGAAATTCTTGCTGGCAACTTCCTAGACCAGACATGGGATTTTAGAAACGATCCCGACGAGTTTATTCAGGCATTGCGCTGCTATGAAAAGGCAAAGGAGATAATTAAAGATGTCTTTGGAGAAGACCATGAAAAGGTTGCATACTACAACAACAAAATAAAAAATATCGAGGCCCAACGCCAAAAGTGGTTCGAGCTAACCAAAGACCGTGCAGAACAAATAAAAGTAGAGGATATTGCTGAGTTTGACAATAGAATCCAAGAACTAACCAACCGATTAGATTCACTGACTAACTCCGTTGACAAAATCTTGGAAGAAAATCAAAGTCTCTCAGAACTTCAAGAAAAATTCAACAAATCAACAGCATACATCTACGAAACCCTCAAAAAACTTGAATATACATCAAATTCGAATACGGATGACATTAGAGATCTCTACGATAGAACTAGAAGAAGAAGTTGCTACGGTGGTGGCTATGTAGTACCAAAACCAGTGCCAACACCAAAATAGCATAACTAGAAGAATTAATGCTAACTAATACTAATAATCTGTATTTCCTTTTATTCAGCATAAACAGTGTAGTAAAAAGTATTAACTGAAATTCAAAAATTAAGAGAAAGAGAATTCACTATGGAAATGAAATGCCCCCTGTGCGGTAGTAAAAATTTAGAACCAGGAAATCTTGAGTCTTCTGGAAGAATTTACTTTCGACCTGAAAACTGCAAATTCCTGTCTCTAAAAACTGCAAATGTTAAACTCAAAGCAAAAGTTTGTGTTGACTGTGGATATGTAATTGTGCTCGCAGATACAGAAAAATTGCAGTCACTAGGACTCAAGGACTAATCTGTTGTTCATCAAACTGCCTAACTCTAGACGCAAAGACTCTATCATCAGAATTATAAAAAAGGAGCGGGGCTTCTTGCCCCACTCCTTTAGTGTTTTTGTATTAAAGTCCTATCAGACTCTCATTATTCTTCCCAAGGTGGCGACCAGTTCCATGAATTCATAAAGTAAATCTGGTCCTGTTCATCTAGCCAGTCGTTATTGTCAAAATCATATTTCTTGAATTCTTCTTTGTCTTGATCGTCCACTGTGCCATCTTGATTGTAATCTTTAGAAGAATCGTACTTGCCATGGAAGTCGGTATAGAAACTTACGAACGCATCATAATCGTCTGCATCAACAAGGTTATCTCCATTGATATCTGCCAGAAGAGTATAGCTCGCACTGTGCCCTGCGGATTTACTTGCCTCGACAGTTCCACCATAGGCACCCATATTAATCCTATAACCATTCTCAATTGGTTCTGAAGCGTAGCTGTAAGCTGGATCAATGTCTCCTGCATTAATACAGCTGCTAGTTACGGTGTCTTTGACAAAACCAGTTCCGTCAAACGACACTAGATAGTTAGCCGCAATTGATATAAAGTCTTCAACACCAATCTCACCATCAAGATTAAAATCTGCAGCTGGCATAAATCCTGTGTCGCCAGTTTTGAGATTCCAAGAACTCGCAAATACAGAGATATCTAAATTGTTAATGATATTATTAGGTTCATTGAATAAATCAAACTTTGCTATATTCTCATAGCCACCAATCCAGCGACCTTCTTTACTCTTGAGATGATAATCTCTCATAGTAGAGTTTGCAAATAACGGATTAGCATCTATATTGCTCCTTCCATCGACGAAAACATCTGGATACTTTTCCTTTAGCCCATCGAGTCCTTGAATATCGCTATAATGAAAATATATCTCTGGCAATAACTCATTACGACGAAGCGACACTTGGTTAGTGTCCGGAGTTTGAAGAGCTTCGTTATTCCAAATAATTGTATTTACCACAAAAGCTGTACCATCGTGACAATCAATCCCACCACCTTCATCCGTAGCGAAATTATTTGCTATCGTACAATTGATAATCTCAGCTCTATTGTTGTAATCCGTTGCTATACCGCCGCCCCAATAGGCATCGTTGTTATCGATAATTGTTTTTTCGATTACTACGGAATCGCCTCTTATATCATTTGGATCGTTATGCTTCCTAAATGAAGCAAACACACCACCACCGCTACCGGTCTGCGCAAGATTGTTATATACTTGGCTACTCTTAACCGTTAGGTTGGCATTTGAGCAATAAACACCACCACCAGATTTAAAGGCATAATTATCTCTAATAATGCAATCACTTATAGTAGGAGAGCCTCCGTCAGCCACATAAGAAATCTCAAAAGGAGTGCCAATTTTAACACCTCCACCATATTCAAACTGTGGATCAATGTTGTCTCTAGCGTAGCCTCCTGTGATTGTTAAACCTTCAATAGTTGAGCTATCACTAACCATTGTAATTACAGACTCTGGGTAGAATGCCTTAACGATAGTATCCTCTGGATATCTAACAGGGTCGCTGTATCTTTGATCTACTGGCAAACTTGGATCAAAACTACGTATTGTCACATTAGCATTAACCAAAGTAATATTGCCTATGTATGTATGGCCCTTTGCTAGAAGTATTGTATCACCACTACTAGATGCCTCTACAGCAGCCGAGATGGAATTGAACGGCCCTTTCAAATCGTCCTGCGCAGGTGGATCTGTAGCATGGTCCCAGACCCAAATGGTATTTGGATCTGCATCGGGAGCACCACCAACATAAAACTTAAAGCTCATCTGGCTACCTGCTTCACTAATATCGGTAACCTCAACATCGGAATGCTTATAATCAATCCACCTAGAATCAGGCATAGTTGTCGGGGTAAACTCGGTCCTGTTTGGTGCCTTGTAAAAATAGTAATAGTATGACCCGTAGGAAGCTGGAACCAACCTTGCCAACGCTGAGAAAGAACCATAGTATTTCTCATCAACCTTCCAGATATTGAGACCAGCAAAGCCTGAATCCCAGTCGGATGCATCTGCACCATATCTATTCTCAAATAGGAAATATTGATTAGGATCGCTAGGATTGCTATATTTGTATATCTTATCCACTGTGGCATTAGTAAACGTTTGTACTGAGCCTGTGTCAGTGATTATCGTAGGCTCAATCCAACCAGATAAGACTCTATAAGGCGCAGCCGGCTTAACAGGATGAGGCGAATACCCTGAGCCCATCAGACCAATCTCTCCCGCATTATAATACGGAAGATTCCAGCCAAGTGTCGTTCTTGCTAGCCACTTCTCAACGATTCCAGGATAATAATACCAGTCCATCTCAAGAATCATACAGTTTTTGACTATAGAACCGGCAAATTCAGTCCCTGTCCACCAGTCAGAAACTATATCAGAAAAAGAGGTACTCGAACCAGCATAAAAACAAACCACTGAATCATAATCGTTTAGATTAACCCCAGACTTATTAATCAGCTCCTGCAGTAACACCTTCGCACCCGCATGGCGGTCTGTTGGATCATAGAACACCGAATCTGGATTGTTGGGGTCAGCATTATTAGGGTCAGAGCTGAATCTTTCATAGTAAGTTATTGGATGGTCCGCTAGTATATAGCTAGTCGAAACCGTTGCATTTATAGAAAGTTTATTGAGCGACACAGAGGTGAAATATTCATGGACTGAGCCCTTAAAACCCCAATAATTTGTATTTGATTGGTCCTCTGGATCCTCCCAATTAGGCTCGCCAGAATAGTTAGGATCATTAAAGAAATCTGCCACTCGTGATGCAGTTCTAGGGTCAAAATCTGAATCGTAAGTTTCATCCAACTCTAGATACTGATAATCAATAGGGTCGTAAACACCCTCTTGGTATGGAAAATACGCAAGTAAAACTAAAATATTCTTCGTGCCTGTTGCATCTGGAAAATAAGAAGCAGTAGATTCATCCTGTGATTGAGTCGAATTTAAGGATAGAGCTCTAAATGGAACAACCGGTTCTACCGCAGGTGTCGTTGTAACATCACGGGCCAGAAGTTTCTCAGCGACGATTTTTTCTTTCGCCTCTTTAGAAATATCTACACCCTTTGGAAAATCAGCCGCAAGCTTGCCTTTATCGCCTTCAACAATCCCCGTTGACACCAAGCATCCGCCATCTGAGCTAAGTTTAGCATAACACCAAAAACCAGTGCCGCTATCCTTAACTAACGTGTAACCCTCAGAATCAGTAACTGTGTAGTAATAGTTATCACCAGTTACATAGGCATCAAAAACAGTGGAATCAGGCTGATTAAATTTAAACTTCCTGTGCTCAAAGAGGTTTCCTGCAAAGGCAGACAACGAAAGAACACATAAAAGCAACGCTGAGAATACAAATCTTCTAATCACCAAAACACCTCAATATCAACAGGTAAAATCACTGATGTCTTAAATAAAGACACACAGACTCTCACATACCCTACTTATTCGGCACAACTTTTGTTCGGCTAAATCAAATTCTATCTTCTACGAAGAAACAATGCACCAAATGCGAGAATAGACATAGTGATTGGCTCTGGTATGTCAGCAACATCCACAACAACCCTGTCAATAAATGAAGTATCACTGCCTTGAGCTATACTCAGCTCGAATTTGCCATCTTCATCAGGAGAAACTCTCCACTTTGTTGAGTAAATAACCCAGGCATCTGAGAATTGATTTGGCTTGTTAAAACCTGCATGCTTGACGGTTCCAAGCAAATGAGCATCATCGCTTGAGATAACCGGCTGCATATCAGGAGCACTGCTTAGATAGTAACCAAGTTGAAAGTAAGCAACCTGCACAATAATCTCTCGAACGGTCGAATCGCCTGATAAATCGACAGAAACATTCATAGCCAAGTCGTCATTAGGATTATCAAGCTCGTAGATACCCTCAGCTGCTCCGCTAAAACTGTAGGATTCATGCCAGTTTTCGGTGATGCTTTGTGGAGTAATAGTCGCTTCTGCGCCAGAAGCACTGGCATGCAGAGAGGATGAATCATCCGTATCAAAACCCCAATCTAGTCTAGCAAAACCAGACCAACTTGAATCTTCATACAAAACTCCGTCATAATTCAAACCGGCACTTGCGTTTGCTGTTATTGCTGATAGACACACAATAAGAGCAAAAATAACCTTTCTCTTCATAAACTTTTTCCTCTTCAATTTTTTTTGATGGATTTCGGTGTCGTGGCATTATAGCACATCTAACCATCAAAAACGAGGAAAAAATCAAGATAATACCGGACCTAAGCTAATATGTCACATCGCCAATCTGTTTGTAACCAACTATTTTCACGCGGCCCACAACCCGTGGAGGCTTATTGTTGCCAACCGCTTCTTCCGAGAGATTTTTGCCATTGTCATCATACACCGGGTACACGTCTGAGCGGTCTAGTATCGCCACAACCCGTTTTTGTGGGCCGTTACTACCAAGTCTAACGAGGATGTAAGCAGTAAAGGTATCGCTTCTAACAGTGGCAAGGTTACTTAATCGAGAGAAAATCATATCCTTCTCTTCAAGATCATCAACTACGCCATCTCCCGGCAAATTGGTGTCATTTGGATCAAAGGTATTTGCATCATCAAATGTCACAAATGTTGTTAAATCAGGCAAATACCTAACATCTTTTCCATCTCTACCTAGCTTATCAATACTGTATTCATTGCCAGACGAATTAACAACAAGAGGAATCTCTCCAATTGAGGCAAACCCCTTCTCTTCACGCACGTCGTCTCGACTTGCTGAATCTGGCAGGCTCTTTTTCATCACGTCATAGCGACCATTATCACCTCGATAATCTGGAACACCACTTCCTGGCGAAGGCAAGATAGATGCATTTTTTTTGTCTCTATAAGCGCAGATTGCAATGGCTAGCTTGTATTGGTCTGGGTTTTCGAATTTCATAACAGAATTAGGACGATTCTCGTCAACCTTAACCCAAGGTAGTTGCGCAATCACATACCATGGAGCAGTATTTACGTTTATTCGCCCTGGCACTTTCCATTCACTTCTGTTTTCAGTGCTAAATCTCCAGTTATCTGGAGTTATATCAAAATCTGGGTCTGCAACACCATCGCCATCGTTATCGATATAGTCTCTTGATGGATCAAATGCGCTAACATACTGGAATATATTACTGTAGCGAGGATTGCGCAAATCTAGACGCATATAGTCTTCGCGATCTATATACTCAAGAACACGGACATAATCCCCTGCTGTCAATGCATAACTTTCCCAATTTGGATAGTAGATATTGTTAGGGTCGTCAGTATTTGCCTTTGGATAAATATTGACATATTCACCACCATCAGGATCATAGGATCTAGCGTCAACCTCACCGGCAAATTCACTATCAATTAATGTTCTATAATCTCTAGCCACAACTCTCATTCTGCTCTCGACAGTCTCTTGCCTTTGTGGTCCTACTGTCCAAATTCTTGAGAGATCTCCAACTGTTGTAAATTTAACAATTGGCCTATTCCAATAGCCTCGAATACGTTTCTCAATGTAATCTTCAACAGAGCCAAGGCCTTCTAAATCCCCTCTACTGTAATCTGATTCATAAAGAGTCTGTGACGGTGGCATAGCGCCAACCGTCTCCATCCAACGCTGAGTAACCATCGATGGGTCGAATTTAGTAAACCTATGAGTCTTTACAAGCAAATCTTTTTCGGATGCAATAAAACCATTTGGAGCTTCAGTATCTGGAGAATATTTTGCCGAATAAGCAGTGCGTGGATTTTCAAAATCCCACCATCTATTTTGTCTCTCAAACAAACTAAGGGTGTCTAATTGGCTGCGCTGCAAGTTCGCCTTATCAATTGGCGATATTTCTAGAGTATTTGTTAGTCGCTGCTGATACTTTAATACCGAATCAGGATTCTCGATATCCCAATAAACAGTATTTGGATCTACTGTATAGTGGTCTAGATATATCTGTTCTCCATCAACGTCTCTTGATAGCAATATATCACAAGGAGTGCGCACTGCATAGTTTGATACCGTACGCTGCGTGTAGCCAATTTCTTTATCTGTATGCGTGATAGCAGTCGAGAATGAAACGTTCATATTTATTGGAGATACGACCGAATCAGCGTCTTTTATCCATCCACTATTCTTCCAGAAATTGGAATCGTTAGTTAAGACTTTAAAACTTCTTGGCGCAATATCTACAATTCTTGCATCAGTATTTATAGATATACGCTTGAATGGCAGGTCTCGAGCCCTATCCCAAAACACTAACTTGTAGTTGTCGTTAACTGGCATGTACAATGTAAAATCGTACGGATTGTATAATTCAATCGCATATTTCGCATGGGCGTCTGACCACAGAGAAGAATCATTCTTCCAATCTGCGGTATTAGGGTCCCCTGTAAATGGATCATAATGTACCGCAACACCACTTATGACTGGATGCGGCTCAACACCATAAACTACTGCGTTTGGATCAAAAATATTCCTAAGGTATGGGTCATCCAATCTCAGGTCATTTTCATCAAACCAACCATCACCATTATTTGTCATATCTGAATAGAGATATCTAAATTCTCTGTGAAGATAATCAGGCAACGCTAATGAAAGTCGTGTAACATCAACATCTTTATCTCTTTGGTCTACAATATTAACAGCTAATTGACCAAGCTTGCGCAGTTCGACCCTAGATATACGCTCTGGCTTCTTTCCATTGCCTAAATCTCTTCTGTTTTTAGAGAGAGCTTTAACAAAGGTTAGATACAAGGCCCTTGCCATCATTTCAGAACGATTAACTCGATCAGATGCATTATTAAAATCACGACGTGGATAGTCATATTGATCGAGCCTGCCGGCCTGCCTTGAAATATCGATATTCAAAGCCATCTGCTTTCTGCCATCAGGGTCGATAATTCTATCGAAACTATAGGTTGTAAGCCAGTGGCGTTTATCTGCATCAACAAACTTTGGATCAGTGTTAGGATTCGTTATACGCCTTACATCAGCCATCCTAGCTATCCAATCGGAAAGAGTGCTCTTTGTTGTGGCATCATAAATGCCCTGCTGAGGGCCAAGGTCTGCATCGCCTTTATCCAAAGGACCACTAGGATTGGTGTCATATCGCCATGGCCATAGAGATTCTAAGCGGCTCATTGAATCTCTCTTTACACAGAATCTCTCACGCAGAGCAAGTTCATCAGAAATGTCAAACTTCATAGACCGATTAACGTTTCCGCTCCATCGCCAAGTAAAATAATTGTCAATATAATCTATTCCACTTAGCCAATCAGAATCTCTTTCTCCAATATCTTTCCACCAATCGGTTGTTAGATGATTCCACCATGGCTGATCCTTGGCAACAAACGTTTCCAAGTTTGAATCAGTAAATCTTCCCGGAATCTTTATATCTGAATTTGTATTCCAACCTTCTAGCAGATAATTCAACCCTATCGATTTTGAATTATCCTCTAAAACATCTTTGGCAGTTTGAGCATTGTCTGCGCGTCCTACCAATCCGGCGAGGTCAACTTGCGTTAGCGAAGAACCGTCAACCATCTTTGGAAATTTTGCCTCTGAATCGCAAGCAATTGCAGTATTAACATTAACCATGCCACAGTTGTCGATAATACGGATTGCCGCATAAATAGGCTCTCCTTTATCCGTCTTAACACCATCGAGCTCTATCCATTTTGAATCGGCGATTCCATCACCGTCGGCGTCTGCAAACTGACCAACAAAAGAATTAACACCAAGCACATGGCCATGGTCTAATTTACCATTCCCATCAATCCAAAGCCTTGGATATTCCTTTATTACTTTTCTGCTGTAGAGATCCTTATATGTCGGATCAGAGGAATACGTCTTAGGATTAACTGTTACTGACTGCGTATTAATTCCTTCACGTCTTAAATAACCTGTTACATCTGAAATCTGTGACCAGTATGTATTTGTTTCGTCTGCATGGGAATCAGTTGTGTACGGTTCAATACTCGCAAGCCACTGATCTTTATCACCAGGATAGTCGTAATACTCTTGCCCAGCAACACCTGGAGTGTCTAAGACAAGCTCTCGTGAGATAAGACCTATGACATTATCAACAGCTGATTTTAATTGCTTTTCTTCTGAGATATTTGAAGTTACTGCCTCATCAACCCTTGAGACCATTAAAAACGTAACACCAATAACAGCAAGAAGCATCGTTAAAATCATAGTTAAGATTAACGCCGAACCTTTTCGTCTGGCAAGTTTATAATTTCGAAGCATCATCAAAGACCACCTCTTTCCATATGATATTGATGGTTTAGTTATCTAAATATACAGTGTGGGTAAAAATCTTTCCTTCTTTGAATTCTCCGTTAGGATCACGAATTGTGAAGGTAAACTTAATTGCCTTCAGAGGGAAATCGCTAAAGTCATACCACTTGTAATCACTGTTATCGCAAATTGTATTAGGTGTATGCTTTTCAAAGCGATTGGAATAATCTATTAAAACATCTTTATTACTACGCGTTGATAAAGCAGTACCTTCTAAATTAAAACTAATCCCAAATATGTCTTGATTAGCACTATCGAAATAATCGCCACTGCCTCCAAAATGAGAGTCGCTATTGTTACCATTTAAATCAGGATCATCGCTTGGGAAACAAAACCATCTCTCGCTAACCGAATCAAAATAGTAGAGTTGAATTTTCAAGTCACTAACAGCTTCGCTTAGGGTTAAATGTAAACGCGGCGCAGGTCTGGCATATTTATCGTCGCTTGTATCACCTTTGGCATCTTTTAGAGATGTATCGACAAATCGCTCAAAACACGCCGGAATAACGGCCTGCGCAAAGTCATTTCCAACTGCATTGGCATTACTGTCGTCAGCTATATCAAGATTGCATCCAACTTGCTTCCAATCTTGTAGAGAAAGATTTTCATGCTCAAACTTCTGTTCAAGACGTTCATCGTGAGTATCTACAAAGAATGAATCGTAGAGTTTAATCTCATCATCAATTGATAGGGCAGCATAATTTATATCTGGAAATAAACCAAGCTCGTTAGCTATAATCCTATCCGAAACTAAGATATGCCCGCGTCTAGTTAAGAAACGAGAAGGAGCACCAGACTCTCTTACATTTGAATAATCATCATTCATTCCTGCAAGTTTATTGCATGAGATGGCATATTGAATCCTCTCCGCATCACCCTTTATGGATATTAATTTTTCATTTGTCTTATCTGCATACTGGCGTGTTGATGTAAAATCGCCAGTTGCGAAAAACATTATCTGATCGGCTCGGTGAACCTCTTTAGTTCCATCACCATCTTCGTCTTTTTTATACCTTTCAAAGCGAATCAGAATTGGCATATCCTTTTGCAATCCAGCGAAATCACGATCAATCTGATCTGTAACAATGCGCAACTGATCCATAATATCACCCGTTGCCTTAGCAATCTTTTGACTCTTGGCCGCAATCGAAAAGATATAACCACTTCCGACAAGCATGGCAACAACCAAACCCAGAGCTAAGAGTAGCTCAATAAGCGTAAATGCTTTCTTGTTGACTTTTATATCCATACAACTACTCATTTGTTTAATCTCGAGGCAAGTTAAATATTCTTTGATAAACACCAACGCAAGGACTCTTATTAACGCCAATCCCTGGAGGAATCACCCACACAAATCTAGGATTAAAGGTAAAAGGATTTCCACTCGCGTCTTGCCAATTACCGTCTTTATCGCACCAGTTGTACTCCCAGTTCCTATCTAAAACAATATACCAGTTACCTGATTGCTCAAATCTATCTACAACCCTGTACAACCTTGATGTTCTATCATCAACAATGGTTGAGCCAGCAATTATTAGATCTTCATCAGAGGAATTAACAAATTTGAGAATATTGTCTCTATTGCCAATAGAGACAGCTACTCTAATTGGCTCTGGCCAAGGCTCAGTACCACTAGCAGGAGTAGAATCAGAGGCCTTACCTCTGTGGTATCTTGTTGATGGAGCAATCTTGTGCGAGACAAAAACCGTAACCTCTACCATATAATCATTGGGATCAACTAATCTACCAATCGCAGACCAATTATATTTTATGTCGTTTTTATCTACAGATTCATACGTTGGATAAAACATTTCAAGAGAGTTGTTGTAACCAATATCAAAATTATCAAGGTCTTGATTGTCATCAGAACCATTGTAGATAAAGTTGTAGGTAATATCCTTGTGAAACCTACCAAAATCAATGCCGTACAACTCGACTTTAGAGAATGCATCGTTTGCCGCTGCTGAGGCAATTGTACTTTGAGTAGCCCTTGCGCTTAGTCCAACGGCAACTGGAAAGGTGCCAAGAATAAGCATAAAACCAATTGCAAGTATGGCAGCAGCCATCAAAACTTCAATCAGCGAAAAACCTGAATGTCTTTTGATGCGTTTCATTATTTTTTATCCCTGATTATTTTGCCGTTGTATGGGTTTAAATAATAAGTACTCTGATCTTTAATCTTGTCAATAAAATCAGAACATCTTTTCGATGGATCAACCTTCTCGAACTCCTTGCGGTCAAATATGAAAAAGCTTGTTCTGGTTGGCTCTTTCCATAAACCCTCGATTTCATCAGCTGCGCCATAGGTGTAATCTTGAAAGAATTGCCCTATTCCTGATTCAACATTAACTTTTGAATTAAATACTCTATCTGAAGAATCTTTAGCATCCTTAGGATTACTCTCTCCATCTCTATTTCTAACTTGAGCAAATCTAACAGCAGGTTTGCCTGACGGGCTAAAGAGTATTGTAAATGTAGTTGCATTGCGCAGACCAATTAGATCGTTTAGATAGGCGTCCTTCATCTCAAAGTCTTCATGAGGAGACGATGAATAATCGTAGCGATAAGTTTCCATAACAATCAAAGAGTCTGGAACCTTGATAACCCTCTTACCTTCAATTGCTACATAGCAATCTTTGGTGCCATTCATATCATTGACGTTAGCCAATACAATTGGAATCATATATTGACTTGCCTTATCAAAACCTGCTGGGTTGTACTCTCGTTGAAATCTAATGCCGGCATACTTGCCCTCTTTAATAGCCGTTGCACGCGCACTACTTAAAGCTGCATCGATTATATTGATGGCATAAGAGCCCGAATTAAATGATTTCATAATGGCCCGTATGCTAATTAGAGAGACTGCGCCAACAATGACAATTATCGCCATAGCAACAAGCATCTCAATAAGCGTAAAACCAGGTTTTTTAAGGTTTTGTTTCATTATATAGTTCACCGTGATAAACTCACGAAATTTGAAATTAGCTCAATAAATCCAATTTCTGCTATTTTTTGTCAAAGTTAAATATATCGTCTTCTGTT
Organism: Phycisphaerae bacterium; assembly: GCA_027078365.1. Lineage (GTDB taxonomy): Bacteria > Planctomycetota > Phycisphaerae > Sedimentisphaerales > Sedimentisphaeraceae > S145-28. Next base: position 15,461 of record JALWYQ010000040.1, on the reverse strand, counting down.
CCGTAGATGCCATCATCACCTGCACTAACCAAGATATAACTACGGGAATTGTATGGCATCTCTCTATCACCAACTCTAAGCTTTGGATTGATTATCATATTTGCAAATCTATCTAAATTGAGAACACTATCTTTTAGAAGCGCTCCATCTGGCAAATCACTCTCCGCAGGCGCATTATCCCAGACATAACGACCAAACAAATCCTTATTGTCTCTGCCTAGATATATTCTGTCATCAGCTGCAGGATTATTCGGGTTAGTCGCATCTCGTTGCTGTATCTTACTGGTATTGGCTTTGAAATATAAGATTGGCATTCCTATCTTATTCTGCGATGACCCCAATTCTTCCATTGCAACCGCATAATTTGAGTTCTTCTTTGGAAATTGATCTGCCAAAACTAAGCTATTTTCAAAATCTGAATATGTATTGTATTTTCCAGGAGTACCAGTGGTACCATAGATATCACCGACCCTAACGGCATTTGCCTTTTCTGGCTCTAAATACGGACCCTTTCTAGCAGCAAGATTTTCTTCTTTAGTTTGCCAGTTAGGAGTGTCCTTATCAGCGCTATAGATTTCAACATTAATTAGGTTGCCATCTTTACCGTAAACCTTATTCTTACCATTAACATTAAAACCAGAATCTGGATGAAAACCTAGATAGTCAAGACCAACCATTGCCTCTGCAAGTTTCTGGCCACCGTTATAAATATCACCATTTGTATCTAGCTCACTAGAATCTGGATAGTCACCAAAGTCATTCCTAAAGGCTTCAAGACCGATACTTATAGCCGTTAGCTGCGATCTTTGACGAACATTACGAGCCAATTTATGAATCTTGCTAACTGCAGGAATGAGGATTGAAACCATAATTGCAACAATTGCTACTGCGGTTAAAACCTCAATGATTGTAAATCCTCTAGTTCTATCTTTGTTACCTAACATAATAAAGCTCCGTATTATTTATTTATCTAGACTAGTGTCTCTGAGCCAATCTCAATCTACTTGTTGTTGACGATATCATCTGGCGTCCCAAATACTCCATCTGCGCCAGCGCTTTGAATTATTGGAAAAGCTTGTTCCCCATCATATATGTACTTCAGCGGTTTTCCCCATGCATCCAAAATCAAATAGATATCCATCGCCCTAGAGTCGATTGTCAGCTTCATCATATCACCAGCCTCATCTGTGCGTTTGATGTTTATCGTGCTTATTGCGCCAAGAATATCTCGGCACTGTTGCACCTTGTTTAAAACAACAACCATAGCCAAAGACCCAGCCCAATACCTATTGTCAGGTTTGTCGCCAGACTTATTTGTATATGCTGCAGTAACAACTACTGTTGGCTCATTGCTAGCATCAAATCTGAATATATCCTTCAATACCTCATCAAGTCCGAGCCACTTAGCATTATTGTTAGCATCATCAAAGACCCCATCAGCTTTATCCCAACTTTTATAATCTCTACAATCCGGCGGGAACTTATAGTTTCTATAGTCATTGTGTTTACTATAGACGCCTTTATCGCTGTGGCCCAACTGATAGCCAAATAGCTCGAATTGCTCAAGGGCAGTATCGATAACATCGATCGTACTTCTAGTAAGCATCTCATTGCCGCCCGTCGTAATTTTTTTGGCAACAGAAAAGAACGCAACCGTAACGATAACCATAATCGCCAATGCGGCCATAAGCTCAATTAAGCTAAACCCTTTTTTGCTACTAGAAACATTCATCATAATTTCCTATCGCCAAGTAATTCTTGAGTATGGATTATTCACCAAAGTTAGTGATATCATCACTCGTACCATAAATACCATCATTACCAGCCGAGATTAAGATATAGCTTCTAGGATTGTATGGCCTATCAATAGTAGTAACGTGCGGATTTGTAATGTTATCGTAAAATTTCTTAACGGCAGAATCGCCATGTTCATTAAAATCGTATGGAGATATTGCTGTCTCATCCGTCATTGGTTTTAACTTGAAAAAGCCTTCGTTATCATCGTAATTGTAGATGTATGTTGGGTAGTCATTACTTTTCCAATCTCCGTTAGAGCCAGAAAAGAAGACCTTTGATGCTGTGTTGGCCTTAAAATAAAGAACCGGTGCACCTACCTTTACAGTTGATACTCCACCAGAGTTTGTAGTAACTGTAATTTTATTGTGTTTGTATATATCAGAGATCACAGGAGCAGGTTTGTCCTTATCCGCATATAGCCCCGCGGAAGTAAGATCTGCTTTAGTCTCAACTCCTTGATAGATATACTCCAAGTCGTAAGCTCCACCATGCTCCATATTGAGGTATGGGCCTTTTCTTCTCGCCAAACTCGCATTCATTCCAGCACCAGTTGCGTACGGATCGTCATCATTGGTTCCGTAACAGCCCTGCGGGTTAGACTTAGACATTGGATCGTAACCTTGAAGGTCTAAACCTACCAAAGCTTCAGCTAGTAGATGTGCTCCTGTTATGTATGGACCGCCTGCTGTTTGAATTGCTGTAGAGTCTGGGTAATCATCCATATCATTTTGGAAGATATTGAGAGCCACAGAAATACTATGAAACTGCGCCCTCTGCTGAACATCTTTGGCGAGCTTTTTAACCATTGATAATGCAGGCACCATAAGACCAATTAAGACAGCGATTACACTAATCACAGTCAAAAGTTCTATAATTGTAAAACCTTTGCTGTTTTTGTCGTTAGATATTTTCATCTTCTTATTCCTTTCAATATGTTTTCTATTAGAATCTGCGAACCATATTGGGTTCTTATGCAGATTTTTACATCATTGAGGTGATAATACTTACCATTGGCAAGAACATCGCTAAAACGATAATACCTACCATACCTCCAAGAACAATAATCATTACAGGTTCAAGCAAGGACATAAGCGAACCAACCATCACATCAACCTGTTCATCAAAGTTATCTGCAACCTTATACAACATCTTATCAATATCACCGGTCTCTTCACCAACATCAATCATATTGACTACAAGACCGTCAACCGTTTTGCTTTGTTTTAGTGGGTTGGCGAATGTATCACCTTGGCGAATTGCAGCATGAACCTTATCAAGCATCTTTGCATAAACAGCGTTTCCTGAAGTGTCTCTTGTAATATTAACTGCTTCCAAGATTGGTACACCAGCACTAATTAGAGTACCAAGCGTTCTTGTCCATCTCGCAACAGACGCCAAGTACACCAATTTTCCAACAACAGGAAGTTTTAGCTTGATAATATCAAAGGCATAACGACAAGATTCAAAACGCTTTAAGAATTTAACTATAAACATGATGGCAATTGGCGAGCCTGCAATTATAACAGCACCAAATCCTATAAATGGGCAATTCTTACCAATAATCCAGTCACTAAAACTCATAAGACCACGCGTAAGGGCAGGAAGCTTTGCTCCTCCATCAGTCATATCTATAAGAACAGTAGCGAATGTAGGGATGATAAAAATCATCAAACCAAGCATAATTACAACGGCAAAGAATAAAATTACGACTGGGTATATCAGGGCACTTTTAATACGTTTTTTAAGTTTTTCTGCCTTCTCCATAAAGTCCGCGATACGGTTTAAGATAACATCTAAAACACCACCGACCTCACCAGCAGCCACCATGTTAGTAAAAAGATTATCAAAGGTTCTTGGATATTTTGCCATAGCTTCTGACAGAGTAGATCCACCCTCAATATCATCTGCAACATAGCCAATAACTCTTTTTAGCGTGCCGTTTTTTTGTTGTTCTTCAAGAATTCTAAGCGAACGCAAAATAGACAAACCCGCATCCTGAAGAGTACTGAGCTGACGCGCAAAGAGGGTTACGTACTTGAGCTTAACCTTTCCATTTGCACCACGTCTTAACTTTGCACTGCTAGTATCTACTACAACCTTCTTTGATCCACCCTTAGCTTTAACTTTAGTAGGATAGAGCCCTTTGTTGCGAATCTTACTAACAGCTTCTTTACTGTTGAGTGCCTCTATTTCAGCATTAACAGGTTTGCCATCAGCATCTAATGCTTGATATTGAAAAATTGCCATTTTAAACCTCTCTTATCATTCGCTATATCTACAGAAAAACGAAAGATTGCCAATTACCAACTATTTCTCATCAGAGATTGTTTCTTTAACAACCTCATCTATTGTGGTTAGACCATCAAATATTGCTTGCAAACCACCTTCGCGCAACAAGGTCATACCATTTTTTCTAGCAGCTTGTCTTAGAACATTTGTTGATGCATTATTCATTACAAGCTCACGTATTTCATCATTAAAGACCATAATCTCAAAGATACCCAAACGCCCCTTATAGCCAGTATTATTGCAGAGATCGCATCCTTTACCGTAATAGAAAACTTTGTCAGTAACATCTTTTGGTAAAAGTCCAATCTCCATCAGCTGCTCTTCGCTAGGGGTATATTCTCTCTTGCAGTTTGGACAAATCTTTCTAACAAGACGCTGGGCAACAATTCCTTCAACAGTAGCTGTTACCAAGAATTTCTCGAGCCCAAGATCTATCAAACGGGCAACCGCACTTGGTGCATCATTTGTGTGAAGTGTTGTAAAAACAAGGTGACCTGTAAGAGCCGCTTCCGCTGCGATTTGAGAAGTCTCAAAATCTCGAATCTCACCCACAAGGATTACGTCAGGGTCTTGTCGCAAGATAGATCTCAGGCAAGCACCAAAAGTTAGCCCTACCTCAGCATTAACTTGAACCTGATGCATTCCATCTATGTCGTACTCAACTGGATCTTCGGTTGTGATGAGTTTTCTATCTATTGTGTTGAGCTCTTTCATAGCAGAATAAAGAGTCGTTGTCTTTCCACTACCGGTTGGGCCTGTTACAATAACAATTCCATTTGGCCTCTTTATCAACTGATCCATCACTTCAAGTTCATGTTCACGGAAACCGAGCTGATTCAAGCTCAAATCAACCTGACTTCTATCCAAGATACGAAGCACCACACTTTCGCCAAACATCGTAGGCAAGATACTCACACGAAGGTCCACTGAATTTCCACCAACGATAAGTGGAATACGACCGTCTTGAGGCAAACGTCGTTCAGCAATATCGAGTTCTGCCATAACTTTTATTCTCGAGCTCAGCGCAACTGCAATATGTTTAGGAGGAGGAACCATTTCATAGAGAACACCATCAATACGGTATCTCATCTTAAATTCATTCTCAAATGGCTCAAAATGGATATCGGCAGCTTGGTCGCGAATAGCCTGCAATAAAACTAGGTTAAGCAATTTCTTAACCGGACTAGAATCAGCAAGCTCTTTAACCTCATCAAGGTCGATACTTTGATCTCTACCTTCCATACTGGTAAGCAGACTATCGTCGTCCATTTCGCTAATAAGCTCACTTATAGAGCCTTCCTCTTCAGAGAAATATCTCTCAAGAGCCTGATCCATTGCAGAAGCATCAGTAACCATAGTCACAATCTTAAAACCTAGTAGTTTTGAGAGGTCATCTTTTGCTCTAAAGTTGTTAGGATCATCTATCGCAATAGTTAGCTGTTTTCTTTTTTGATCGAAATCAATTGGAACAACTCGGTACGTATTAGCTATTTGTGCGCCGACTATACTTATAACATCTGAAGGAATATCCATTCCTGAGATATCAGTATAGGCCATACCTCTCTGTGCGGCTAAAGCGATACGGAGATCGTGTTCGGTAATTAATCCAAGCTCTATGAATATCTCACCAAGCTTTTTATTTCCCCCCTGACTCTTTTGAACCTTGAGGCAATGATGCACCTTGTCTCTAGTTAAAAGTCTCATCTTAATGAGAATTCGTCCTAAAGTTCTTCCTCTTAATTGATCCAATGGAGGCAACTTACTCATTTTTTAATCTCCGATAATCAAACGCGACTATAAATCTTCATCGACTCTCGAGGTACATCATATTAACATAAAAGCTTTATTGCAAGCATTTTGCAACTTAGACACTTGTTTCTTGAGACAGGTGTTCGCAACGCACACTAAAGCTACGTAACTCAAGAGTCCTTGTTCAAGACAAAAAAAGAAACTCCCTAAGGAGCTTCTTTTTTGATAATTTATTTCCAAAACTAATTGAGATCTTGGGTCTCTCCTATAACCGGTCCAACCTTTCTCAGATCTGGATCGTGAGGACACTCTTGCCTTGCCTTTTCTAGCAGTGTAGCAGGATTTCTCGATTTATCAAGTAGTTCCTCAAGGGAAATCTTCTCTGCTTCATAGAGCTCCCAAAGATGATCATCGAGAAGTCTCATTCCAAGATTTCTTCCTGTCTGAATTGAAGATTCAATCCTGTATGTCTTATTCTCACGAATGAGGTTAGAAATAGCAGAAGTAATAATCATAAATTCATATGCAGCAACCCTGCCCTTTTTCTTCTTTAGCGGGCAAAGCGTCTGACTTAGAACCGCTATGAGGTTTGTACTTAGCTGAATACGAATCATTTCCTGTTGATTTGAAGGGAACGCATCAATAATACGGTTAATTGTTCCCTGACAACCGGTTGTATGCAACGTACCAAATACAAGGTGACCTGTTTCAGCAGCACTAATCGCAGCTTCTATAGTTTCAAGGTCCCTAAGCTCACCAACAAGGATTACATCAGGGTCTTGCCTTAGAGCCCTCCTTAGTGCCTCGGCAAAGGTCGGAACATCCAATCCAACCTCCCTTTGATTCACAATCGCACGCTTATGTTGATGGTAATACTCGATAGGCTCTTCAACTGTGATGATATGTCTATCAAGATTTTCATTGATATAGTTAATCATACTCGCCAAGGTAGTTGTCTTACCACTACCAGTTGGTCCTGTCACCAAAAACAAACCACGCGGACGACGACAAAGCCCTGCAATTGGCTTTGGCAAACCAATGGTATCAAAACTAAGGAATGCCGATGGAATCAGACGTAAAACCAAAGAGATAAAACCCTTCTGACGAAAAACCGACACACGGAAACGTCCTCTATCGCCAAATGCAAAACCAAAGTCTGTACCACCCTCTTCTTGAAGTTCTTTTTGGTTTTTTTCCGGAGTGATACTCTTCATTAGCGCAACAGTATCATCTGGCTCAAGCGTTTTTGTCTCCATAGAACGCAGGTTGCCGCCAAGCCTGAGTACAGGTGGACGCCCCACTACGAGGTGAATATCCGATCCTCCCATACGGATACAAGCATCAAGTAATCTATCTATCTGTATTGTTGCCATTCGTTTTTTTGCCCTTCAATTTGAATCTTTTATTGTATCTTTTGGCTTTATTCTAATATGAGTTCATCAGTTTGAGCCACCTTAGCTACTTCTTCAGGGGTGGTTAAACCCTTAAAGATTTTAAGCTTTCCATCTTCTACAATGCTGCGCATACCGGTTGCAAGAGCTGCTTTTCTTATCGCCTGTGTTGGAGCACGCGCAAAAGCCAATTCACGCAATTGGTTATTCATCTCCATCAGTTCAAATATAGCCATTCGACCTTTGTAGCCAGTTCCGTTACACCTACTACAACCAGCTCCTCTGTAAAGAGTTACACCTTCAAGGTCCTCAGGAGTAATCTGGAGCAATCTCAAATATCTTGGATCTGGATTCTCGTAAGGCTCCCTACACTCACTACATATCTTCCTTACCAATCGCTGAGCCATTACGGCCTGTATCGAACTAGCTACCAAGAATGGCTTGACCCCCATATCGATGAGACGTGCAACTGCGCTTGGCGCATCATTTGTGTGAAGAGTACTAAACACAAGGTGACCTGTAAGAGCCGCTTGGATTGCAATATCAGCAACCTCACCATCTCGAATCTCACCAACAAGGATGATATTTGGAGCCTGTCTAAGCATAGACCTTAGAATCTTTGAGAAATTAAGACCAATCTCAGCGTTCACTTGGCATTGATTGATACCAGAAACCATGTACTCCACAGGATCTTCAGCCGTAATAATTTTCTTATCTGGCCTATTGAGCTCCTTGAGAGCTGAGTATAGCGTTGTTGTTTTACCACTACCTGTTGGTCCTGTTACTAGGAAGATACCATTTGGTCTGGTAATAATTTTCTGGAATTTAGAGAAGAGTTCATCATCAAAACCGAGTGCTTGGATACCAATGTTAACATTGTCCGGCCTCAAAATACGCAATACAATACTCGGACCATGATATCCAGGCAATACCGACACACGGAAGTCAATCTCTACATTATTGATAGTACGCTTAATACGACCATCTTGAGGTATCCTGCGTTCGGCAATATCCATACCAGAAAGAATCTTGAAACGTGCAATCAAAGGCAATTGCATGTGCTTTGGAATTGAATCTCTCTCAGAACAGACACCGTCAATACGGTATCTCACACGCACCCTATCACTCATAGCTTCAATATGGATATCACTTGCGCCCATATTTACCGCTTCATCAATGATAAGATTTGAAAGGCGAATAATTGGTCCATCATCGCTATCTTCTGCTGCATCAGCCTTCAATAATTCAGCTTGAATTGAGTGTCCTTCAGCAACTAACTCCTCGGTTGTAGCATCTATACTACTTCTAACCTCGTCCATTGCCCTATTGATATAATTTTTTATCTTCGTCGGGCTTGCCAAATAACAGTCTAGGTCTTTGTTTAACCTAAACCTTATCAAGTCCAGTGTGTCGAGGTCGAGAGGGTTGCTAATAATTAGCTTCAGGCGACCGTTCTCTTCGCCCAAAGGTATCACTAGATGCTTTTTGATAATGTCTTCAGGGACTAGCTTTGTGGCACTCTCTGAAATTTCGACATCATCAATATTGACATATCCCATATTGAACTGCTTGGCAAGTGCCATTGCGATATCGTCTTCAGTAACCACTCCCATCTCTATCAAGACATCGCCAGTACGTCTTTTTGTCTTCATTGCCGTTTTAACAGCCTTAGAGAGGGAGGTTTTATCTACTAACCCCTTCTTGTAGAGGATCTCGCCTATACGCCTGCTTTTTTTTGCCATATCTTAGAACCCATTCCAAATATCGATTTGTTTTGGCTTTTTTTATTATACTCAACGTCAAGCATCATTTAATATCAGAATAGCTAGAGGAATCAATCTCGCTCTACGCCTGACGCTCCTCTAAAAGCTTCTAATAAAGACCAGAAGCCTTTTTGTAGAGTCACCGCGTGATTATATTTGAAAGACGCTTGCAGGTCAAACTGTCGCTGAAAAAACTTTTCGAGCCATATCTATAGCTTTTAGCGCTGTTCTAGCCCTAAAAACGCTACGACTGTGGGCAAAATTGTATTCTTCGACAATCACCTTAGATTTAGTCGCTACTGATATAAACACTAACCCTAACGGCTTGTCCGGACTACCACCAGTAGGCCCTGCTATGCCTGTAACCGCAATAGCAATATCTGAACCGCTCTTATGCAATGCACCATTAGCCATAGCCATGGCAACCTCTCGGCTAACGGCACCTTTCTGCGCAATAAGCTCACCGTCGATGCCAAGAAGCGATTCTTTAGCATTGTTTGAGTATGTGACGAACCCACAGTTAAAATACTCGCTCGCTCCGGGCACATCGGTAAGCATCTTAGCAATCAAACCTCCTGTGCAGGACTCTGCCGTAGCTATTGTTTGGCCCCTCTCGGTCAGCTCTCTTGCTAAAACACTGACAAGGGTATCATCATCAAAACCAAAAATAAACTCACCAATACTAGCCTCAATCTCCGAGATTTTTTTAGAAACCATTTTATGGGCAAGCTTGCTATCCTCAGCATGTGCTATTACGTGCAATGTAATAATTGAATCATTGACTGTACAATTAACCAGTGGATTTTGTCCACGTTTTAGCAAATCACCAAGTTTTTCATTAAGATTAGACTCACCGATTCCATAGCATTTAACTCGCTTGCTAACAAATACATCTCCACTACTACGGTCTATCAATATAGGTAGTAATTTATTAGCAAACATTTCTTTCATCTCAGATGGAACACCTGGCATTGCAGCGATTAACACATCGTCTTTTGTGGCAAAAAAACCAGGTGCCGTACCGACCGGATTCAAAAGAGGCTCTGCAGAGCGAGGAATGTATGCCTGCACCTTATTTTTCTCTGTCATCTTGTATTTGCGTCTTGAAAAATAACTCTCAATCTGCGCATACAGATCACTTCTATATTCTAAATCAACTCCTAGAAACTTAGCAATAGCAGCTCGTGTGAGGTCATCATCGGTAGGGCCAAGACCTCCAGTTACGATAACCACATCTGCATCAATCGCAGCCCCTTTTATCGTATCTTTAATTTCATCAATCTCATCGGCAACAGTAAAACCGCTAACAACACAAAATCCTGCACAGGAGAGTTCTTTACCCAACCATGCGCGGTTTGTATCAACACATTCGCCGTTTAAGAGCTCATTTCCTACACTTACAATGCTGATTTTATTCATAGTTATTTATCTCCATAGACACTGCCGCCTTTACAATCGTATGCCACAACAACGGGAAAATCTTTCACTTCGAGCCGACGAATTGCTTCGGTACCAAGGTCTTCATAGGCTATAACTTCTGAAGAAACAATCGCATTACTAAGCAAAGCACCAGCTCCACCGATTGCTGCAAAATGAACGGCAGTATTGACCTCTAACGAGTTTCTAAGCGATTGGCACCTGTAGCCCTTACCTATCATAGCGGCAAGACCATGATCTAAGAGTATTGGTGAAAAATTATCCATTCTAGATGATGTCGTTGGTCCTGCCGAGCCAATAACTCTAGGAGCCCTAGCTGGAGATGGACCGACGAAATATATAACTGCCTCATTCAAATCAAAGGGAAGTGGCTCTGATTTAGCAATTGAATCACAAATCCGCTGATGCGCTATATCTCTAGCGCTGTATATAACCCCCGTAATTAGAACCTCATCACCAGCCGTCAGGGTGCGTATAACGTCTTTGCTGATAGGAGTGTTTACTCTTTTAATGCTCATAACCAACCTTTAAACTCACAGCATTATTTCTAAAACAACAAGCCAGCTCATTTTAATCACTTTAGAGAGCTCTAGCGAGAGTAAAACTTCAAAAAATGCCATAATTAATATGTTTAGTTAAGTCTTGGAACATTGAAATTTTAAAGCTATTAAATTAAATTTTTATGTATAAAAGCAGTGCAATTTGGTGTAAAATCATTCCGGAAAATCTTACTACATTTCAAACTTGGGAGACTTTTATGTTTAGAGAAAAATTAAGCAGAACTACAATTGCCTCAATCGTAATTATTGCAATCTTATTTGGCACTCTATTATCAACATCCGTGCAGGCTAGAAGCGTACTGAATGTAGCGGCAGATGACACTATAGCATGTTTGCGCATTCAAGATTTAGACATCACATGCTCAGATTTGGACAAATTCTTGCAGGGTATCTCTCCAATGCCAGTTTCAACTTCAGCTCTAGCAAGAATGCAACTTGCAACAGTCCTTGGAAATCCTAACCTTGACGGAGTAAACACCGCTGGAGAGTTTGGCGTTATCGTTTCCACAAGCGATGGTAAAACTATTGATACAGAAAAGTTGTCTAATATCACCGTCACATTGCTTCTACCAATAACAAATTACGATGTCTTGCTAAAAAACAGTAAAGCCGTAAAAGAAGCCGATGTTAATGGTATCTCTGAGATAACACCTCTAGCCGGCATAGCTAGCGGTAAAAATCTAAGCATGACAAACGTAGATGATTACGCTGCGATATCCTTAATTGGTGGACCAGAGCCTCTATTGAAGCTTAAAAACTCAAAAGCCAATCCTCTTGGTGCATCACTTAACCAGAAAGAAAAGAATCTAGCAGCCACGCACTCATTCTTCTTAACAATCAACATCACCAAGCTATCAAAAATAAATGAAGAATTCACAGCCGCTATGCTCAGCGAACTCGAACAGGCAAGCAAAGATGCCCCAGAGTTGGCGACATACAAATCTATAGCGGAAATTGCAACTACAATAAGCAATTCACTTATTAGTGAACTAGCGAGAGAGTCGATATGTGTAGAGTTCAAATCAGATCTTTGCTTAATTACAGCTAATGTCAGCGCTATTGTAGATAGCAATCTGGCGAAGGTCTTCTCACCAAACAAACTAGGTGCTAAAGCTAATCCTCTACTAGGATATCTAGAGAGCAATCAAGCCATTACATGTGCAGGAACAATACAAAAAGATTCTATTAAGTATTTAGTTAATGACATCAAAAAAAGCATAAACGAGTCTAACCCTTCCATTAACACTCAAATAATTGACGAATATGTAAAATTCATCGATTTAGCTGGTAAATATTTCGTATTTAGTGAGGGGCCGTCTAAAAAAGAAGGCGTACCTTTCACTTTAAAGGAAGTATGCCAAATCAACGACCCATTAGCATATGACAAATACATCAGAAGCACATCAGAAAAAATGATCAGCTTCATTAACTCATTTACATCCAGTATGGGTTTTAAGTACAACGTTGATATCTCTCAAGCAGACAAAGATGGCATCGCAACATCTAAAATGGAGATAGAAGTTATCGATCCAAACAATCCTGATGCTACAATAGTAAAATCTATCTATGGCGACAATTTCTTTAATAATAGCTGGGCATACGCTGGGAACTTAATCGCTATTGGCAATGACAAAGATGCTGTGCGTGAATTACTAGCTAAAATTAGAACACAATCAAAAAAGGAAGAACCCGCAGATATTGCTAAAGCGTTTGATCTCATACCTAACATCAGAGAATCTGATATATTTGGAACATACAACTACGTAAACTCTATGAAAATGTCTAGCGGAATGTTCACCGACAAAGATATCAAAGAGATGTTCGATAAGGCATTTTCAAACATAGAAACTAAGAGCTACTTTGTATATTCTCTCAACATGTCTGATAGAAACCTAACTGCAACACTTGCTCTACCTAAAGAGCATATAGAAGAGATGATACAGAGCTTTGCAATTCTCTCAATGATGGGACCAAGACAATCACCGATACCACCCTGTCAACCGTCAGGAGAGATGCAAATAAGCCCTCCAAACAAGAAATAATATGATAAGAAATATATTAGTCATAATTTCAGGACTCTTATTCGTGGTTTCATCGGTTGCCTACATAGTTGTACGCGCAACCATGAAGCCACGTATAGAGGACTTAGACGACTACTATTATGAATTTGAAGATCAGCACCCCAAAGTGGTCAAATATGAATTCTACAAAAGAATTACAGTTGCCTTAATAGCAATCGCTATGCTACTTTTATTCATTTCGATATCGGTGTAAACTCCCCTGGCAAACCAACCGCATTAGAAGAACCTCTAACATTCCACTTAATCTTTAACCATCTCTTCTATCTCCACAACAAAAGAGATAAATTTCTATCAGCCACTCAAAAGCAATTATTAGAGCTCCCCTTCTATTTTGACGATACATACGTTTGACTAGAAGACTATCAATACACCGAAAGGAATATGATGAATAAAAATAGCGAAAATTTTCTCAGAGAACTACTTGAAACTCCAAGCCCATCTGGATTTGAACAAAATGCGGCAAAGATATGGAGAGATAGAGTAAAAAAATATTCAGACAAACTAATAAGCGATGTCCACGGTAATAGCATTGCTATACTGAATCCAAAGGCAAAATTTAAATTTATGCTAGCTGGCCATATCGATGAGATTGGCCTAATGATTACCTATATCGATGACAATGGTTACATCTATACATCGCAAATAGGAGGAATGGACCCAGCTCTTCTGATTGGCCAAAGAGTTAAAATTCTTGGTGCAAAGGGCGACGTCTTTGGAGTTATAGGCAGAAAAGCAATCCACCAAATGACACCTGAAGACCGCAAGAAAAAAGTTGCGATGGAAAATATATGGGTTGATATTGGCGTAGATTCTAAAGAAGAGGCCCTCAAGAAGGTTGCGGTTGGTGATGCTATTGTAGTGGACGTTCCTTACCGCAAGCTCTGTGGTGATAAAATAGTCTCAAGGGCAACAGATGACAAGGCCGGCGCATTCATTGTTGCAGAGGTCATTCGAGAGCTATCAAAGAAGAAACTCAACATTTGCGTCATAGGTGTTGCTACAGTCCAAGAAGAGATTGGAATGCGCGGTGCTATAACCTCAGCTAACAGCATAAAGCCAGACGCTGGGATTGCAATAGATGTAAACTTTACCTCCGACCACCCTGAGACCGACAAGAAAAAACTAGGAGAAATCAAACTAGGCGGCGGACCAAACCTTCACCGTGGGCCAAACATGAATCCAATTATGGAGAAGCATCTATTTAATACAGCCAAAAAGCTAAAGATGAATTATCAGATTTCAGCAAACCCACGCGGGACAGGAACTGATGCAAACGCAATACAGCTAGCAAACGGTGGAGTTGCAACTTCCTTGATAAGTATTCCAAACAGATACATGCATACTCCTGTTGAGGTTGTATCATTAAGTGATTTAGATGATATTATCAAGCTCTTGGTGAATTTTCTAGCCAACCACCCTGCAAGCAGAGATTACAGACCATAATCAAAAAAAAAATAGTCTCTATTACAAAATCAATTGCAAAAACATTTGACATCTATACCCAAAAAAGATAGATTACTCAATCGTTTTAGCAAGCGCATCCGTAGCTCAGCTGGATAGAGCATTGGATTTCTAATCCAAGGGTCGCAGGTTCGAGTCCTGCCGGATGTATTATTTGGGCCCCGACTACAAAGTAGTTGGGGCTTTTTTTATATCTGGCAGGGCTCGAACCTGCGTGATTGCGTAGCAAGCACTACGCAGGGTTGACAAGAGCAACGCGAGAGCCGCGCAGCGTAAGCAAGCGAGTCCTGCCGGATGTATTATCTAAGCCCCGACTACGAAGTAGTTGGGGCTTTTTTTATATCCGGTGGGGCTCGAACCTGCGTGATTGCGTAGCAAGCACTACGCAGGGTTGACAAGAGCAACGCGAGAGCCGCGCAGCGCAAGCAAATCTATCCCCAGAAAGCTATCAAATTTACTTGCAATCTAAAACTCAATTGCTATCATATTCCCTTACCTTTGGGGTATAGTGTAACGGTAGCACGACTGACTCTGGATCAGTTAGTTGGGGTTCGAATCCCTGTACCCCAGATGTTTTTTTATATAGTTACAGGGGTTCGAACACCAAGTTTTGCAAGCAAAGCGCAGCAAAACACCAAAGGGTTTAACACGAGCAAAGCGAGAGCCGCGTAAGCGAATCCCTATACCCCAGTTATTAAAACGCCAATTCAAATGAATTGGTGTTTTTTTGTATAGTCGTATAGGGGTTTGAACCACAAGTTTTACAAGCGAAGCGCAGTAAAACACAAAAGGGTTTAACACGAGCAAAGCGAGAGCCGCGAAGCGAATCCCTGTACCCCAGATGTTTTTTTATATAGTTACAGGGGTTCGAACACCAAGTTTTGCAAGCAAAGCGCAGCAAAACACCAAAGGGTTTAACACGAGCAACGCGAG
>JALWYQ010000039.1 GCA_027078365.1 Phycisphaerae bacterium | reverse complement strand
GCGTTGGCATTGGCGATATGATTTCAGATAGTAGCGAAGATGCACCGAGTAGCCGATTAGATAAACAGGAACTAGCGGCAAAACTTACTGAAGCGATTCTTGAGCTTCCAGAACGCCACAAGCAGGTGGTCGTACTCTACTACCAACAGGAACTAACAATGAAAGAGGTGGCTGAAGTTCTAGAGATTACAGAATCAAGAGTGAGTCAAATTCACGCTAGTGCAATATTTAAACTACAGTCTAAACTCAAGATGTTCTGTGACTACGAATAACGATAGCTTAGATAATCTCAATTCTTACACTATCAGTGCTACAGAGCTCTCAGCGAGAGTCAGTTGGCATGGTAAGAGGCAAGAGAATCAGAGACGAAGAAGGCTAAAAAATAAGCCTAAGTATGATCCAAAGGAGTTGGAGTTAGAGGCTTCTCAGAACGATCAAGATAATGGTCACGTGGACTTCTTGGCATAAGATATCAGAGAGAAAAAATGATAGCAAAATTGGCGAGAGTTATAAAGAAAGAAAACGTCGAAATTGATGGCGCAATTAAATTAGAGTATGAGATTAACTATGATGAGATTGCTGATAAAAAATCTCATCATGCCAAAATCGTCTCAAGTGATGGTCAGTGCGCTTTAATAGAAGTCAGTTGCAGTTGTGGGGAAAAGTTTTACTTGAAATGTAACTATTCAGATATGGCTGCTGCCGAATGAGAGAATTATAAGGGAATAAAGTTGTGAAGATAATACTAAGTTTAGTAATGATATTATATATCTCAATCCTTACAGGTTGTACGTATTACGTTCAGGATCCAGTAGAGCCTAGTGATTTTAGCAGGACTCCTGCTGCTGGTTCAGGTATGAATTCTAAGGAACTTATGTACACAGACCGTATTCAAGATTCACCGCAACTCTCAGGCGTTAGTTTGAAAACAAAGAAAGAACAGCAACATCTTCTAGAGCAGCTTGATGCGCTTCAAAAAGAAAATCTCAAGCTCAAGGAAGAGAATGCTACCCTAAAAGCCAACGTTACAACTCTTAGAGCTGATAACGATAGGATGAAAAAGCAACTTGCAGAGGCTGATGAATTTATGCGAACTATGGACAAAGATATTGCCAAGTGGAAGGCTCAAATTGAAGCCGACCGCAAAGAGAATAGAAGAATTCAAAAAGCTCAATTGGAAGCTTTAACAAGGATTTTACGCTCATTAGGCGCTCAAGAGGTTAACACTAACGGGAATTAAGGTTTGGATTTGAACAAAAATAGTATCTTAATATTTGTATTTTCATTGTATTTGCTTGTATCTGGTTGCACATATGACTTAGCAAGGCCGAGCCAAGTAAATCAAAACGATTATTACTATGTGCGTCCAGGGACATACTTTGGAGGGATTGGCAAGGTGGCTCTATTTGAGCCTCTTGACGAAACTCACAGTCAGGATTTGTCTACGGCCTTTATGCGGATACAGGCGAAGGAATTGCGTAAATTACATACGTTTAGCGTAATGCCCGTTTATAAGTCAGATGCATATTGGTACAATTTCGAGAATACTGTAAATGGAGAATACGACACAGATGTTTTAGATGCTATCAGAAAAGCTTATGGAGTTAACGCTGTTATCTTTGGGGTCATTACGCAATATGAATCCTTTCCGAAGCTAAACATTGGATTACGTTTGAGGATGTTGGATCTAAGAACGGGGAAAATCTTGTGGGGCGTAGAGAACGTTTGGGATACCAATGATCTCTCAACC
The DNA here is from genome assembly GCA_027078365.1 of Phycisphaerae bacterium. Classification (GTDB taxonomy): domain Bacteria; phylum Planctomycetota; class Phycisphaerae; order Sedimentisphaerales; family Sedimentisphaeraceae; genus S145-28. The sequence goes on along the minus strand of JALWYQ010000039.1, from coordinate 103,251 downwards.
CAGAAGCAAATGTGTGAATACTACAAAGCGAACCTGAAGAAAAGTTTTGAGCCTTTAGGAGCTGAAATCTTAGAAGTAAGTCCACGTGAGTTTGGTAAATTTGTTGCCACAGAGATTGCTTCAACGATTCCTAGAGGAAGGCACAGGTGGTAGTTTCTTTTGATAAATACTGTTGCATTGTTAGAGAAAAACTTTAGAATCGTAAGTACAAGTGGTTGTATATAGGTGGTTACAGTGATAGACCAAAAGCCGTTTTTAGGAAGGTTTTTAAATGCAGATAGATAGATTAAATACCGATATCAGCACTGCTGCTCATGCAAAGCCAGCAAATAGAAAGACGGCTAAGTCTAAAGTAACTGTAGAGGTTAATCAGCAAGTCTCGGAGTCAACTATTCTTGATTTGGCAACAAAAAATCAGGTTGATTCCGATAAAGTAAAAAGGGCAAAAGAGCTACTTGAGTCAGGTAATTTGCTCTCATTCGAAAATATTCTCTCAGCCGCAAAAAATGTAATTAAGTCGGGCTTCTAAGAATCCGATTCCTCTTTGGCTTATATTAGGAATTTGTTAACCAAGCTTTAAAGAGGGTTATTATGGCTAAATCAATTATGTTGGTAGATGATTCTGCAACAATGCGCAAAATCATTATGCGTACAATTAGAGCGGCAGGGCTCTCACTCGGCGATATTCAAGAAGCTGGTGATGGTGGAGAGGCTTTGGAGAAAATCGAACAATCTCCAGTAGATATCGTGCTTTGTGATGTCAATATGCCGGGTATGGGCGGTACTGAGTTTGTAGAGAAGCTTAGATCGAACAGCTCTTATGACAACACAAAGGTTATTATGGTTTCAACTGAAAGTGCAGATGATTTCATCTCTTCAGTGTTGGCATTAGGTGCCAATGGCTATATCAAAAAACCATTCACACCAGAGAGTATTCAACAGACATTAGAACCCTTCATGGGCTAATTAACATTACTAAACCCTAAGGAGATGATTTCATGGTAACAGATGTATGTTTTCATGATACGCTGATAGAGGCAGCGTCGGAAGTGTTTGAGACAATGATGTTTATGGCGTTGGAAGAGGTAGCACCCGAAGACGCTCATATGGAAGAGGATTCGTTGCTAAGTTCAATAACCTTTACAGGAGCATTAGAAGGTTGCTTGGCAATATGCTGTGGATCACAAGATGCTAAACTTATAGCAGCGAATATGCTTGGCATGGAACCTGAAGATGATATTAGCATGGAAGATATTTGCGATGCTATGGGTGAAGTATCAAACATGGTTCTTGGCTCAATCAAAAAGCGAATTGCTGATTCTGTTGGAGAGATAACAGTCTCTATTCCTTGTACAGTCTCAGGTAAGATGCTTGATACCAGTCTTGGCGAGAATGCAAATGTTACGGAAGAATTTGTCAATCTAGATGGTTCTCTCGTTAAGTTTCAATTCTTTTACAAAGACAATTAATCTTGAACGATAAATAAATGCCCGAACTAGAATCACAAAAAAATACAACGATATTCTCCCTAACAGAGCCTGTCTTAGAGGCTTTCTGTGACGATATATCTTCAATGTTTGCGATTAACCTTGACTGCGAGGCTCTAGAAGAGCAGCAGGAGGCTAATATTGAAGATTTGCGCAAGAAGTTTAGGAAGTTATCTGCGGCTTTTAGGGTCTCAGCCGAAGGATTTCTCAATGGAGATTTCTGGGTTTTACTCGACTCGGTAGGACTGTTTGTCTTATCTGGTGTATTTGTAATGCTACCTGAAAAGGTTGTTACTCAAAGGGCAAAATCTGGAACTCTTGAAGAAGCCAATAATATATATGATGCCCTTGGTGAAGTTGGCAATATGCTTGTCGGTTCGTGGGATAGGGTTTATCGTGAGCAGCTTGACGGGCATAAGCACCTTTTACAGACACACACGGCAGTCAACAAAGATTGGGCATCTCTATTAGAGGCGTTGAATTTAGCTGATGATGCAATAGCATATCAAACGTTTAAACTAGATGTTGCGTCATATGACCCAGTGAATGTGACAATAGTCTATCCTAACGGCTTATTTGATGAGTCTGTCGAGGTTAGCCAAGAACCTCAAGAGCAGGATGTTTCAGCTGATTCTACCACTGAGGATAATGATGCACAAGTACAGGGCGAAGCTCAAGATGCTAAGGCTTCGCCAGAGGAGCAAGTAGAATCATCGTCTCAAGAAAAGCCTCAAGAAGAAGCTCAAGTTCAAGAACCACCAGCAGAAGTTGAAGCGACAACTACGGAAGAGTCGCAGGAGGTTGCTCAAGCCGAAGAAACTGCGGAAGAATCAGAGGCTCCAGCCAAGGAAGAACCACAAGAAGCTACTGGTGATGTTGATAACTCTCAAGAAGAGACTCAGCCAGAACCGGAGGATAAGCCTCAAGACCAAGAGAATCTAGACGATACCCAAAATCAGGAAGTAGTAGCTCAAGAGGCTCAAGGAGATGAGGTTAGTAAAGAAAGCGATTCTGAACCTCTCACAGATGCGCAGGAAGCTTCTTCGCCGCAAGCCGACACTCAAGCTAAAGAAGATAAAGTTCAAGATGTGGCCAAACCAGAGCCTAAAGCTGAACCTCAAGGGCCTGTTAGCAAGGCGATTAAGGAGATGGTTTCAGGTGCCACTACAGAATCGTCTAGCTTAAAGCTCAGTGTCTCAGATATAATGACTAAGGATGTTGTTTGGGCTAATAAAGATGACTCTGTTGAGAGTCTTATATCTTTGATGCAAAGTCAAGACAGTGACTATGTATTGATAGGTAGCGATCAAGCCTTAGAAGGCGTAGTAACAGGGACTGATATCAAAGGTGCGATAAGCCCTTATTTACAATCGATGTTTGCGAATTGGAGAAGGCCTCAAGACCTTGCTACTTTGCAGATTAAAGCGAAGTGGATTATGTCTAGCGTGGTTAATACAGTAGCATTAGATGCTAAGTTTTCTGTTGCAGCAAGATTGGCTTACGAAAAAGATCTAAATGTCTTGCCTGTGCTGGATAAGTCAGGAAAGGTCTGTGGTGTTGTTACTCGCGATGAAATAATGCGTACATTTATGATAAATATTGGAATAGATGCAGACAAACCTATGCGCCGAGCTCCAATATTGTAATCTGCACTGGATTATCGTGTTAAGGCCGTGGATTGTAGGTGGATTCTCACAGAAGCATTAAATCTCTTTGGTTTTATCGTCGGTAGAATCTTTGTTTGTATCAATCTTGTCTTGTGAACTTTGCTTTCTCTTTCTTAGCTCTTCTTCTCTTTGTTCTTCTTTCAATTTCTTCTCAACTTCTTGAATGTGTTTTTTCTGCATTACTGAAATATCACGGCAGAAGTCAGGAAAGTTTCTAAGGACATATGCTTGTTCCTTGCCAATTCTATCCGATGGAAGGGGCTTGGTGAAATGTCCGATGTATTGATGCTTGCTTAGATAGTCATCGTAACAGTTTTTAACAATTATTCTTCTAGTTATCATTTCATCGTCATGGAACTTAATTTCGAGTTCGAGCATATCACCCACAGGGACAGTCTCTTGTCTGTTCTTGAAAACAAATCTTATAGATTCCAAAGATATATCTAAGATTATTATCTTGTGATTGAGATCGATAGGGGCAGCTCCGAATGGATATGGCACTCTAAAGAGTTTTCTGCGCTGCGCTTCTCTACGGTCTTTCTTACTTCTTCTTTCTTTTGCACTATCAGAGCGATTGTCTGAATTGTTGTTCGAGCGTCTTTGCTGCTTACGTCTATCTATGGTTTGGGCTAGTTTATCTAAAAAGCTCACATCTCACCTTCAAATTTAAGCCTGAGTTTCTTTAATATAAGGATAACTCTTGTAGATGCCTTTTGAGGTATTGATATAATAGTTGTCAATGCTAGTCAAGCTTTTTGTATCTTGTTTATTCAATTAATGCCATTTCTTTGAGTATGGGATATTAAAAAAAGGAGACGGACCAATTGGCCTGTCTCCTTTTAAAGCTGTACTTACACAGATGAGTTTAGTTTAGAGAGAAGCCGGGTTCTCTAGAAGTTTTCTTACATAATCTAGGAACTGCGCGGCATAAGCTCCGTTGGCAATCTTGTGGTCAACAGAGAGAGTCATTTTCATGAGTTTGCGAATAAGTATATTTCCATTTTGTGGAACAAGCTCATCCTTTATCCAGCCTGTACCAAGGATACTACATTGACCTGGCACAACGATAGGAATAAATGACTCAATACCAAACGCTCCAAGATTACTCAATGTAATACAACCACCGCTCAAATCATCTGGTGAGATTTGACCGCTCTTTGCACGTGCGATTAAATCTTGGTTGTACTGGGCTACTTCGATTAAGGACTTTTTGTCAACATCCTTACTCATAGGAGCAATCAGTCCGTCTTCTACTGCTATTGCTAGACCAACTGAGATGCTATCAGCAATCTTAATGTCATCGCCGACAATCTGACCAGCCATGATTGGGAATTGTTTTACCGCAATTCCAAGAGCTCTGATAATAAAATCGTTGAAGGAGACTTTGACAGGTGCAGTCTTGTTTAGTTTGGCTCTAAAGGCAACTAACTCTGTCATATCAACAACGCTGTTGAGATAGAAGCAAGGGATGTTTTGTTTTGATTCAACCATACGCTGAGCAACAACCTTTTGCATTCTTGTAAGGGCAACTCTCTCGCCAAGTTGATGCTCTGGCTGTGGCATCTCAATCACTGCAGACTCATCTTTTGCAGGACTCGCAATTGTTGAGGCGTAATTTCTAACATCAACTTCTTTGATTCTAAGCGGGTCTTTAGTCGCTTTAATATCTGCTATATTAACACCTAACTCTTTTGCAACTGTCTTAGCCCTTGGAGAGGCAAAGATTTTATTGCCGCTAGCTGCAGTTGCTTTTGGTGCTGCCGCTACTGGTGCTGGTTTTGCAACAGGAGCTGGTTTTGCAGGAGCAACAGGAGCTGGCTTAGCTTCAGTAGTATCGCTACTAGCTGAGTTTTTAATTGAATCGATGTACGCCTGTGATATTTCAACGTCGACTGGTGCAACAATAGCAACTGGTGTATCAACAGGGATAGTCTCGCCAGCTTCTACTAAGATTGCCTTGACAACGCCATCAGCAGTCGATTCCATCTCAAGGGTCGCCTTGTCTGTCTCTACTTCAAGAACCACATCGCCTTTGGCAATAGTCTTGCCAACTTCAGCGATGATACTTACAATCGTTCCTTCTTCCATAGTCTGACCAAGTTGCGGAAGCTCGAGAACTTTTACGCCCTCAGGGGCCTGCTCGCTTTGGACTTCTGAAGCTGTAGTAGATTCCCCAGAGTTAGCATCTGCTTTGCCCGATAGAAGAGAATCTATGTAATCCTGCGATACAACATCATCTTCTTTGCCAATGATTGCAACTGGAGCGTCCACAGGAATAGTATCTCCAGATTTAACTAGCAATTTTTTGAGAACTCCCTCTTGAGTTGATTCCATCTCAAGAGTTGCTTTATCTGTCTCTACCTCAAGAATAACATCGCCTTTGGCAATATTATCACCTTCTTTAACAAGGATATTTACAATTGTGCCTTCTTCCATTGTTTGTCCGAGTTGAGGAAGGGTTATAACCTTGAGCGTTTCTGACTCAGCTGTTTTAGCCTGCGCAGATGATGAATCATCAGCGCCGTTAGAGTCGGAAGATGTTTGTATCATATCTTCTACATCTTCGTTTTCTTCGCCAATAATCGCAACGATTGCGCCGACTTCCAAGGTTTCTCCCGGTTTGACTAATATTTTCTTAATAAAGCCATCTTCTGGAGATTCCATCTCAAGGGTTGCTTTATCTGTTTCGACCTCGAAGAGGACATCGCCTTTGCTAACTTGGCTACCTTCTTCAACCAGAATTGAGACAAATGTCCCTTCTTCCATGGTCTGGCCAAGTTGTGGCAGTCTAACTTCTTTTGCCATTTTGTTATTTCCTCTAAGAAAATAGATTTCGTGAAAGTTTAATTAAGGACTTTCCTTAAGCAACGATATTCTTTGCCGCTGCAACGATAGAGTCAATGCTTGGAATACTCGCAAGCTCTAGTGGTTCACTCATAGGAGGTGGAACGTCCTCTGCTGCCAAGTTTACAGGGGCTGCGTCAAGATAATCGAAGCCAGTTCTACCGTCATCGAAGGTGTATTCCATTAGCTGCCTCACAACTTCAGCGCCGCTACCAGCCATGCGGAAACCTTCGCAGGCAGTAATCATTTTGCCAGTTTTGCGTACTGAATTTGCAACGGTCTCAATATCAAGAGGCTTTAGGCTGCGAAGGTCGATGACCTCTGCGCTAATTCCTTGTTTCTCGAGTTCTTTAGCGGCTTCAAGAGCAAACATGACCATTCTGCTGTATGTTACTATTGTAACGTCGCTACCTTCTCTCTTGATATCTGCTTTGCCAAGAGGAATGATATAATCTTGGGTCGGCACTGCTCCAAGTTGACCGTATGTTGCCTTGTGCTCAATAAATACAACAGGGTTGTCGCTTTGGATAGCGGCTTTTAATAATCCCTTTGCATCGTACGGAGTCGAAGGCATTACAACATATAGACCTGGAATATGCATTAGCCAAGCTTCAAGACTCTTAGAGTGGTGTGCTGCAATACATCTACCGACACCACCTTCACTTCGTAGAACCATAGGTACTTTAGCGTGACCACCAAACATGTAGCGGTTAAACGCTGCGTTGTGCATCAATTGGTCGAGTGCGATAGTCAAGAAGTCAATATACATAAGCTCTGTGATAGGTCTCATGCCACGAATAGCAGCACCAACACCAGAACCGACAATAGCAGCTTCTGAAATAGGGGTGTCTATTACACGCTCTGGACCAAATTCAGCTAGTAGCCCTTTGGTTGCGCCGTAAGCGCCGCCGTAGAGACCAACATCCTCACCCATAATGATGACGTCTTTATCTTTTGCCATCTCTTCGGATTGAGCTGCAACAACAGCCTCACCCATAGTGAGAACATCCATCTTGTAATCGGCCTTGATTTTTGCCTTTGCGTTTTCGCTCTTTTCTTTTTTGGTTTTACCTTCAGCACTTTCAAGGGCCTTAGTAAATGCGTCTGTCGCCTCTAGAGATTTTTTAGAAAGATCTTCATCTAGAGAGTGCTGTGCTTGAGAGTATGATTCCTCTACATACACATCTTTAGCTAGATCTTTAGGGTCTGGCCATGGGCTATTTAGAGCAAACTCGGTGGCATCATTTATAGTTTTATCTGCATCTGCCTTAATTTCGTCTAGCTCTTCTTGAGTTGCTAACTTTTCACTGAGCAGCTTCTCAGAGAGGACAATGATTGGATCTCGCTCTCTCCAAATCTTCTCTTCCTCTTTAGTTCTGTACGCACGAGGATCGCTTCGGCTGTGTCCGTACCAGCGGTATGTCTTAGCTTCAACGAGTATTAGCTTATTGTTTTCTTTTGCATAAGAGAGAGCCTCAAGCATCGCTAGATATACAGCGACAACGTCTTGACCGTCGATAATCATAGCAGGTACATTGTAAGCAGCGGCCCTTACAGCTACATCTTCAATGTTTGATGCACGAACAGTACCCTCGATAGGTGAACCAGAGAAAGGTACGCTCATTCCGTATAGGTTGTTCTCGACAACTGCTACTAGTGGAACATCCAATACTGAAGCCATATTCATTGACTCGTGGAAAGTTCCTGTGTTTGTAGCACCGTCGCCAAAGAATGAAACAACAGCTTTACCGGTTCCTTTATATTTTTCTGCGTATGCAGCACCAACAGCAGTAGGTTGGTTACCACCTACAATACCGGTTGAACCGAGGTTGCCTTTTTGAACGTCGGCAATATGCATAGAGCCGCCGCGTCCGCCGCAATAGCCAGTTTCTTTACCCATAAGCTCTGCCATCATGCGATTCCAGTGCATTTGGCGTTCGCCTTCAGATTCGGCGTATTTATTACCGCTAGCGCCGCAGTGACCATGCCCACGGTGAGTTGAACCAAGTACATCGCCAATCTCCATAGCAGCTAGAGCACCTGTGGCGATTGCCTCTTCACCGGCATATAGGTGCGATGCGCCTTTGATTATGTTTTTGCCAAGTAATTCAAAAACCTTTTCTTCGAAGAAGCGAATTTCATAGATTGTCCTTAGCCAATCTTTCGCATCGTCAATGGTTATCTGTCCTTTTTTGATAAGTTCGCTTATCTTTGGGACTTTCTTGCCGCGTTTGTCGTCAATTTTATAACTCATCTTTCTTAAAGACTCCTAATTACTTTATATTAGAGTTTAAATTAGCTTTTTTTATCGGCTCCAAGTATAGCGATATAGCTCGTTTAGACCAACTAAAATACGGGTTATATTGATATGAATAAGCTGAAATGTTACCAAAACGAAACAAAACGAACAGGAAAGTGTTGATTGATAGAGTGTTTTGTGTATATTCTAGTACCTATGGTAGATTTTTGTTTTATTTTTAGTTCTTATTACGAGGTCTTTTGATGGGGCTCTTAGCGCAAGCTAGACATAATTACATTGTAGAGCAACTTCGCTCCAATGGGCGTATTAAGGTTTCTGATGTTGCAAGAAGCCTCGGCGTTACTGAAGTTACCGTAAGGAGGGATCTTTCGGTACTGGAGAAAAACGGCTTACTAAAGAAAACATACGGCGGTGCCGTTCTTTCTGGCCCTACGGAGTTGCAAAGTTCTCCATCGTATCGCAAAACAAAGAATCTAGCGGCAAAGAAGATTATTGGTCGCTTGGCGGCAACGCTCATAGAAGATGGAGATAACATATACCTTGAGGCAGGCAGCACTTGCAGTGAAATTATTCCCTATCTTTGCGATAAAAAGAATCTTACAATAATTGTCAATTCAATAAATTTGATGAGCCGTCTTCACGAGTTGACGCAGCATAAAATTATAGTCACAGGTGGCGAGTATCGCCCTGAGACGATGGATATGATAGGCTTAGCAGCAGAGGCGACAATCCAGCAGCTTGGAGGCTTTATTGCATTTACGAGCGCAGATGATATTTCTGTTGATTCTGGTATTAGTGGCGCTGATATTGCGACGGTTAGTTTTACAAAGCAAGTTTTGATGCGTGCTTCAAAAGCGGTGTTTGTAGGAACAAGGCACAAATTTGATAAAGCTGCTCTATATAAGATTGCAGATTTAGACCAAATTAGTTGTATTGTTACAGACTCTCGGCCTTCTGATATCTGGCTAGAGACAACAAGAGAAAAGAATATAAAGCTTCTTTACCAAGAGTAGAGAATAAGAAGATACCAATAAGAGCTATTGTGTGTGAGATGGAGTTTCTTGAGTTATTGATGGGAGGTACTTATGTCTGCAAATTATGATGTTGTTATTATTGGCGGTGGCCCTGGTGGATATGCTGCGGCGATTAGATGTGCGCAAAAGGGGGCTAGCGTTGCTCTAGTAGAAAAAGAGCATATGGGCGGCACTTGTCTCAATAGAGGCTGTATTCCTTCAAAAGCGTTGCTTGGGTCTGCTCACTTTATGCTTCTTGCCAAACACGCTAATCTGATGGGGCTTGAAATTGGCACCGTTAAGCCTAACTGGGCAAAAATACAGGCAAGAAAAGACGCCATCGTTGCAGGCTTTAGAAAGGGAGTTGCCGGTCTAGTTGCGAGCAACAAGGTTAAGATATATCAGGGACGCGGGATTGTTGTAAGTGCTGATAAGGTTCGGATAGAATCGAGCGAGACTGAAGAAATCTCAGCGGGTAAGATAATCATCGCTACCGGTTCTGAGCCAGTGGAAGTTCCAATATTTAAATTTGACGGTTCAAAAATCATCTCAAGTAAAGAAGCCCTTAGCTTGCCAGAGATTCCTGAATCAATGGTAATTATTGGTGGTGGCGTAATCGGCTGTGAGATGGCATGTGTTTACGCTACTGTTGGATGTAAGGTTACTGTCGTTGAAGCCCTTGATACTATTTTGCCAAACGAAGATGATTGGGTTGGTAAAACTCTCATCAAAGAATTCAAGAAGCTCGGCATAACTACGATGGTTGGTAAAAAGGTTACTTCGATTGATACTGCTGGTTCTCAAGCAAAAGTATTACTTGAGGGCGGCGAGAGTATTGACTGCGCGAAGGTGCTTGTCGCTGTTGGTAGAAGAGCGACCTGTGATAAAGAGACAATTGAGAATCTCTCTCTTGAGACTCAAGGTGCAAAGATAGTCGTAAATGAGAGAATGGAAACTAGTGTTGCGGGTGTTTACGCTATTGGTGATGCAGTTGGCACAACTTATCTTGCCCATGGCGCTTTTATGGAAGCTGAAGTTGCAGCAGACAACGCAACCGGCGGCGATGAAGAAATGAAAAATTACCATCTGATACCTCGCGCAGTTTATACATTCCCAGAAGTTGCCTCTGTTGGTAGAAGCGAGAAGAAATGCAAAGAGATGGGAATTGATGTTGTTGTTGGTTCTGCACCGTTTCGTTCGAATGGTAGAAGTGTTGCCCATAACGAGACTATCGGAGAGATACGCGTAATACGCAACAAGGCCAACGATGAGATTATGGGCGTTACAATGCTCGGCGCTACAGTAACAGAGATGCTAGCGGCAGCAAGGGCGTTGATTGGCACTAACGAAAAGATTACCGATATTTGCTTTGCGCATCCAAGTGTTTCTGAAGTATTGAAAGAGGCTTGGGAGGATGCGTATGGCATTAGTCTCCACGTTCCACCTAAGAGGCTCTAAGCGGATTTATTTATGTCTGATACGATTAAAATACAACTTCATAAAACTCCATTTGATATTGTAGATTGCGGTGTTATGCAATATCAAGAAGCATTGGAGATGCAAAAAGATGCTGTTGAGAAAAGGGCTTCAAATGAAATCTCTAACACTGTATTTTTAGTTGAGCATGAACCGGTGATAACTCTCGGTGCGCGTGAGAGCGAGAATAAATTAATCACAAGTGCTGCAATGCTAAATGAATCTGGTGTTGATGTTGTAGGTATAAGACGTGGCGGTGGTTCGACTGCGCACAACAAAGGTCAGCTCGTTATTTATCCTATCGTTGATTTGCGCAGTATGAAAATTGGCATCAATGAATATATTAGAGCCCTTGAGGCTGTTGGGATTGAGCTATTAGAAAAACTAGGCGTCAATTCAACCCGCAAAAAAGGCCTGCCGGGGCTTTGGGTTGAGCCTGAAAAGATAGCCTCTATTGGTGTACGTGTCAGCCGCGGGGTAACCTATCACGGAATGGCAATTAATATTTCCAACGATCTTTCAATTTTCGATAATATCGTGCCGTGTGGTCTTGACGGAGTTGTTATGACTTCAGTGGAAAAGATAACGTCAAAGCATTGGGATATTGAAGATGTTAAGCCAATCTTGTCTGGAATAATTTCTAGTAGATGGGGCGTGTGATTTGATTAGGGTAGTTTAATTTAGTTTGTTAACTCCAATTTGGAGCTTTATTTATGAGTAGTGATAAAAAGATTGGTAAATTGCCGCCATGGCTAAAACGCAGGCTAGGTAGCGGTAATACGTTTAATCATACCAATAACACATTGGAAGGTCTTGGAATTGAGACAATCTGTACGCATGCAAACTGTCCAAACCAAGGTGAATGTTGGAGCAGAGGCACGGCGACAGTTTTAATCCTTGGCGGTATATGCACTAGAAACTGTAAGTTTTGCTCGGTTGCAACAGGTAAGCCTCTGCCGCCCGATCCAACCGAACCGCTTCGAGTTGCCAAGATGGCAAAAGAGATGGGAATTAAATATCTCGTTATAACAAGTGTGGATAGAGACGATCTTGAAGATGGCGGGGCATCTCATTTTAGAGATGTTATGCTTAAATGCCGTGAGCTTGTTCCAGATATTCGCTTTGAACTCTTAGTTCCTGATTTTAGAGACTCACAGGATAAATCGCTTGAGATACTAGAGGAAGCTCTTCCGTTTGTTTTTGGTCATAACATTGAAACAACACCAGCTCTCTACAGCATTGCAAGACCAGGCGGTAATTACAAACGTTCGTTGGAATTGCTGCGCAAAGCAAAGCAAAAATACCCTGACACCAAAACAAAGACATCAATGATGCTTGGGCTTGGCGAAAAAGATGAAGATGTGCTTCAGTGTATGCGCGACCTGCGAGAGGTCGGCTGCGATAGGCTCTCACTTGGCCAATATCTCAAACCATCAAAAACATCGCTCGATGTTGTGGAATATGTAACACCAGAGAAATTTGATTTTTGGCGAGACCGCGCAAAAGAACTTGGCTTTAGCTGGGTCATGAGCTCTCCATTTACCAGAAGCTCTTACCACGCAGAACAGGATGAAGTTTGATCTTGAAATAAAGGGGTCAGGAACCTTTTATCTTGCAGGTTCACAAAGATATGGCTAAGTTTTAGGTAGAGAAAATAGCAAATAGCATCGAACGCGGTGCAGTGTTTGGTGACAAAGACTGGATAAAAGAAACAGCGGTCGATTTAGACCTGCAATCAACAATTAACAGAAGGGGAAGGCCTAGAAAAGATTCCTGACCCCTTTAATTCAGGCCAAGTTTTAGTGTATAGGTAGAGAATAAACATGAAAATTAATAAAGATGATTTTTGGCCATTCTTTATTTTCTGGACAGTTGGTTTTCTGATTGATTTGTTGTGTGACACTTTTTATTGTGATTTAGTGGCGAAAATATGTTTTATAGTTACTTTGGCTTTCCTTTGTCGAAGGGATGAACTAAAGCCTTTTTTCTTCTTGATACTTGGTTTTCTAATTGGCATGTGGACTGATGCCATTTATTGGGTTCCAGTGAAGTGGATATGTTTTTCGTTATTTGTTTATTATCAATTTTTGAAACAGAGGGAATAAAAGGAATCTGGAATCCTTTACCTTGCAGGTTCACAAAGATATGGCTAAGTCTAAGGTAGAGGAAATAGCAAATAGTATTAAACGTGGCGTAGGGTTTGGTGACAAAAACCGGATAAAAGAAACAGTGGTCGATTTAGACCTGCAATCAACAATTAACAAAAGGGGAAGACCTAAAAAAGATTCCTGACCCCTTTAATTCAGACGCAGTTTGTGTAATTAGTGCATTGCGATGAAATTGTTTTTATATTTAAGGATAAAACGAATGAATAAAATTGGTTTAATATGTGAACTTCTTGTACCAATAGTGTTTGTATATACTTGGATTAAGAGTGAGTATAAGCACCTGAAGTCTCCAAAGGCTTCTTTTTCCAGAGAGCAAATGTTTTTGCATTATGGTTTCAGGTTATTGGGAATTATGTCGATTGTTCGATTAATATTTTTAATTATTAGTTTGTGATTACATGCAAATGGAAATGTCTATCAATAGATACACTTAAAGAAGAGTGCAAGTAGTATTTACAGAGAGTGGGGGTTTACTATGCCAAATAATTATAAATCAGTTTTGAAAAAAATATGGCTACATACAGGTATAATGTTTCTGATATTTATTTTGTTCATTATTAGAACGGATAATTCACGTATTAAAATAGTAAGCGTTTTTTTATTGCTAGGTGGAATGCTAATGGTGTTTTCGTTTTTATTTCGCTATTTTGGTAAAAAAGAGGATAAGTGGGACTAGTGAGTGAGATTTTTTAGTGGCGATTTTAAGTTCTGGCGGATTCAACTCATAAGTGCAACTGAGTAGCCAAAATTAAGGTGAGCTGGTATACTCTCAGATATGAATTCAGAAATTGTAAGATTTAACAACACACGAAGTTATACAGGTAATTAAATGAAGAATATGAGGGCACTTTTTTGGATTTTCCTTCTCTTTGCGGTTGGTTCTTTAGCCTATTCGTTGGGAGATAACTTTTATTGGGATTTGTTGTCGAACGTATGCTTTGCGGTTGCTGCGGTTGTTGTATTTTCTCAAGAAAAAGATTGGCACTCGGTTCTTTTCATTACAATGCTTTTTTTAACTGTCTTTTTGTGTGATGCCTTTTGTTGGATACCAGTGTCAGGCGAATTGCCTTTATTATACGGGGTTGTTTGGTTTGCAAAAGCAGATATCTAATAGGCTGCGCGTTATGTAATCAACTTCTTTAAAGTTAGCGTGATATGGATTGCGCTATTGTTGACCAAAACAAGAGATAATCCATAAAACCCACTAAAATACCCTCTTATTTGCCAGCATGTTCCGCTACATTTCATTTTAATACTTGCTAAAGAATATGAACTCTTAGTGTGATTGCGCTTTCGTGGGATGCATAAAAGTACTTTTTACTTGCATCTGAAAGGGTGCGAGTTTAGATATAGTAACCGTAATGGAAATATGTATAAATTCTGTTAAGAGAGTTCCGTAAGGAGCCCCTTATCTAGGTGAGACCATAATTTATTATTAAAGTATCCTCTCAAATATGAATACAGAAATTGTAAAACTCAACAACACACATGATGATTTGGCAATAATAAGAAGGGCAGCTAAGCTCGTTGAAGATGGAGAGCTTGTTGTTTTTCCTACAGAGACAGTCTATGGAATTGCTGCGCGAGCATCGGCTGATACCATAGCGAAACTTGATGAAATCAAGAATCGTGATTTAGAGAAGCATTACACGCTTCATGTATCGAGTCCTAGTGTAATTGAAAACTACATTCCCAATATCGCGCCAAGAATCAGACGATTGATAGATAATGCATTGCCAGGTCCACTGACCTTAGTTTTTGATGTGTCTAAAGATATCGAACTGCTCGAGAAAAAGTTCTCTAAAGAAGTAATGGATATTATCTATAAGAATAAGTCTATCGGGTTGCGATGTCCTGACAATGCTGTTGCAACGACGCTACTGTCTCTTGTTGATGCCCAAGTTGTAGCTCCAAGCGCTAATATTGGAGGCGAAGCGCCGGCGACGGATGCGCAGATGGCATACGAAATGCTAAACACAAAGGTTGCTATGATTCTAGATTGTGGTCCGTGCAGAGAAAAGCAAAGTAGTACTGTTGTTCGTGTAAAGGGCTCTGGCTTTGAGATACTTCGAGAGGGTTGTGTTAGTTTAGATGATCTCAAGAGTATGAGTGAGATGAAAATAGTTTTTGTTTGTACGGGCAACACCTGTAGAAGTCCTATGGCAGCGGCGATATTCGCTAACGCACTTGCCAAAAAGATTGGTTGCGCTATTGACCAGTTACCTGATTTAGGTTATATAGTATCCTCTGCTGGTGTCATGGCTGCAATAGATCAGCCCGCTTCACAAAATTCTCTTGATGTTTGCGGTGATATGGGGCTTGATATCTCAGGACACAAAAGTAGGGGCCTTGGCGAGAGAGAGATATTAGAGAGCGATATTATTTATGTAATGTCTAATTCTCACAGGGAAAGAATCTTAAGTTTTTATCCAGAAGTTGCTTCAAAATGCAGGTTATTGCTGAAAAACGGGGATATTCCTGACCCATTTGGTGGCGACGTTGATATTTATAGAGAATGTGCTTCAAAAATAGAGGAAGCTATAAACGAAAGGTTAGGTGAATTGACGCTATGAAAGTTGCTGTAGCAAATGATCATAGAGGCAACGATGCGAAGGAGCAGGTTTTAGCCATAATCAAACAATTGGGTCATGAAGGAATCGACTATGGTACTACTGGTTCTGTGCCAGTAGATTACCCTGATTTGGCTTTCCGTGCTGCCAGCGCGGTGGCATCTGGAGAGGTCGATAGGGCTATTTTGATATGCGGTACTGGCATTGGAATGTGTATTGCTGCCAATAAAGTCAAGAATGTAAGGGCTGCGCTCTGCTACGATGAGCTTAATGCAGGTGTTTCTCGTCAGCATAACGACGCTAATGTCTTGTGTCTATCTGGTGATCTGCTTGGCGATGTTACATTGCGCAAGATTGTAGAGGTTTGGCTAAGTACAGAATTTTCAGGTGGAAGACACGGCAGAAGAGTTGAGAAAATCAAGGCGATTGAGAATGGCAAAGACCCTTCAACTCTTCAAGGCCAATGAAATGAATTTCTTGAAGAATTGTAAATAAAAAAAGGACTCACCTTGCAAGGTGAGCCCTTTTTTTTTATACGCTGGAGCTAACTTTTCTTGTCTTTTTAGTTTTAGTTTCTTTTATCTTTCGCGTCGTTGTTTTTTTTTGATTAGGTGAACCGATTGAGAGAATCTTTTTGTACCTCTTGTCAACAAGGTCTTTGATTTCGTATCGTTTGAGCTCACGTAAAGTTTTGATTAAGTATTGCTCTACGTTTCTAACGGCATCGTGAATGTTTCTATGGGCACCACCGAGCGGTTCTTTTATGCAGTCATCTACAACCTTTAGTTCGAGCAAGTCTTTACTTGTTAGTTTTAATGCCTCTGCTGCCTCATTCGCCTTAGAGCCATCACGCCACAGAATAGCTGCGCATCCCTCTGGAGAAATAACAGAGTAATACGAATATTCTAGCATAGCCATTCTATCGCCAACACCTATGCCAAGGGCACCGCCGCTGCCGCCTTCGCCAATTACAACACAAACGATTGGGGTTTTTAATCTTGCCATTTCCATTAGATTAACGGCAATCGCCTGCGCTTGACCTCTTTCTTCCGCTCCAATTCCAGGGTATGCACCTGGGGTATCAATTAATGTTACAATTGGAATACCGTATTTCTCTGCAAGCTTCATCTTGGCCAATGCTTTACGGTAGCCTTCTGGATTTGCGCAACCAAAGTTGCATTCAATCTTTTCCTTCGTGTCGCGTCCTTTATTGTGACCAACAATTAAAACTCTTTCTCTTCCGATTTGACCAAACCCAGTAACTATTGCTCTATCATCGCCGAAGCAACGGTCGCCGTGGAGTTCGCGGAAATCCTTAACCATAAGGTTGAGGTAATCTGTAAGGATTGGTCTCTGAGGATGCCTAGAGACCTGAACCGTTTCCCACGCACTCAGATTGGAATATATGTTTTTGAGCTCTTGAACCTGTTTCTTTTGAAGGTTACGAATTGCACTAGAGTTCTTGTCTCCAGCATCGGCAATGCTAAGCTTATCTATCTCTGCATCTAGCTCAGCAATTTTATTTTCAAAAGGTAAATATTCAGCTCTCTTAGTAATTGGCATAGCCAGTTTCTCTCAAATAGCTTAATAAAAAGGCTTCCCCTTAAGGCTACCCTTAATTCTCGGAAGCTCCTGTATTCATGTGCATTAATGTCCGTTTGTATCAATATCGGGAGATATAGTAACAATTTAGCCCGTTAATATAAAGAAAAAAATTGACATTCAGCCCATTTGAGCTTACTTTTTAGTGGTTTTTATCGCAATACTTTTATATCGTAAGGTGTTTATTTTGCAAGGGTTACGACAAATTACCGTGCTTGGTATGGGGCTTTTGGGCTCAAGTGTTACTTTAGCTGTTTCTAGGGCTCTTCCGAAGCTGCGTACTGTGGGCTTTAGCCATAGGGCTGCCACTAGAGACAGGGCGAGAGAGATGGCTGTGGCGGATGAGATATGTGATTCTCTAGAAGAGGCTGTTGCCAATGCTGATATAGTAATTCTTGCGACACCAATATTCACATTCAAATCTACTTTTGAAGCAATTAAGCCATTTCTCAAAAAGGGTTGTATTGTCACCGATGTAGGTTCGACAAAGGTTGAACCGCTAAAGTGGGCAAAAGAAGTATTCTCTAAAGACGTAAATTATGTTGGCTCACATCCTATCGCTGGGTCTGAGAAACGCGGAGTTGAGTATGGTAGAGATGATTTGCTCTCGGGTGCAAATTGTATCATAACTAAAGACCGCTCAACAGACGTTGCATCGATTGAAATTTTAAAAGAGTTCTGGTCTTCTCTTGGTGCTTTTGTTAAGATTATGAGCCCTGCGCAGCACGATAGGATATTTAGTAGGGTTAGTCATCTGCCTCATATTGTTGCAGTCGCTTTAACCAATGCTACCTCGAATTCTGATATCGAGTATGCAGGTAAGGGCTTTATAGATACCACAAGAGTTGCTTCTGGACCGTCAAGTATCTGGTCAGACATCTTGTTGGCGAACGCCCGTAATTCTTCTACTGGTATTAATATGCTTATTAGAGAATTGAAGAAGATTAACGCCGCAGTGGAAAGTGGCGATCGTAGAAAACTTACTAGGCTCTTAGATAAAGCTTGTAACAAACGCAAGGAGCTTATTGATTTGAAGATTGCTAACGGTGAGATAATATAACTCGTTAGTTAAACGCAGAAAGGGATATTGTGAAACACTGGCGTTTTGAAGTTTATGACCGTGAAGGATTTGCTGACGTACACGGTAAGGCAGTTCTTGATGATATTAAAGAACTTGGAATTGATGAGGTAACAGCCGTCTCTAGCACTAGAGTGTTTATGATAGATGGCGATTTTGATGAAGCATTTGCAAATAGGATTGCTCAAGAACTTTTGAGCGATACTGTTTGTCAGGAGTGTTTTATTGGCAGGATGCCTGCACCTGAATCAGAGCAGAAGGTTACAGTTATAGAGGTTCATTTGAAAAGCGGCGTAACCGACCCTGTCTCAGGTTCGGTAATGACTGCTATCAGCGATATGGGCAAGGATGTTGAGCAGGTGCGCACGGCTCGTAAATTTGTAATATATGGTGATATTACTCAAGAACAAAGAGACCTTATTACAAAAAGGGTTCTTGCAAATGATTGTATTGAAGATGTGATCTATGGAGTGGATTCTGAACCGCCTAGTCCTCATCTTAGTGATTATGAGCTTGAGCTTAAAACAGTTGAGTTGCTAGGCCTAAGCAAGGCACAACTCGTTGAGCTAAGCAAGAAGATGGATCTTTTCCTTGATGAAAAGGAAATGCTTGCCATTCAGGATTATTTTAAATCTATTAACAGAGAACCTACCGATGTTGAACTAGAAACTTTGGCTCAAACTTGGAGTGAGCACTGTGTTCATAAAACTCTAAAGAGTAGCGTCGATTTAGATTTTAATGGCGAAAAGATTAAGTTTAATAATCTACTCAAAGAAACAGTCTTTGGTGCTACGCAAGAACTTAACAAAGATTGGTGTATCTCAGTCTTTGAGGATAATGCTGGGGTTATTGAGTTCGATGAGTCTGATGCAATTTGTTTTAAGGTAGAGACGCACAACCATCCTTCAGCACTAGATCCATACGGTGGAGCTTCAACAGGAATTGGCGGGGTTGTACGCGACCCTATGGGTACAGGTCTTGGTGCTAAGCCAATTGCCAATACAGATGTTTTCTGCTTTGGAATGCCAGACATGAAATTAGATGAAGTGCCAAAGGGAGTTCTCCATCCAAGACGTGTTATGAAGGGCGTTGTTGCTGGCGTTCGTGACTATGGAAATAGAATGGGTATTCCAACGGTAAATGGAGCCATCTACTTTGACGACCGCTATACAGCTAATCCTTTGGTATTCTGTGGTACAGTTGGTATGCTGCCAAACGACAAATGTTTTAAACATGGTAAGACAGGCGATTTGGTTGTAGTCGTTGGTGGCCGTACTGGTCGTGATGGTATTCATGGCGCAACATTTTCGAGTGGTTCTATGACGCATGAACATGAGGACATCTTCTCTCATGCGGTTCAGATTGGTAACGCTATTGTTGAGAAGAAGGTCCTTGACACATTAATTCAAGCTAGAGATAGGAATCTATTTACTGCAGTAACTGATTGTGGCGCCGGAGGGCTCAGCTCTGCGGTTGGTGAAATGGGCGAGAAGCTTGGAGTTAGGGTTGACCTTGAAAAAGTGCCACTTAAATATTCAGGGCTTAGCTATACAGAAATCTGGATTTCGGAATCTCAGGAAAGAATGGTGATTTCTGTTGAACCAGATAAGATTGATGAAGTTTTGGCTCTCTTTAGCTCGGAAGATGTTGAGGCTGTCGTTATCGGTGAGTTTACTGATGATAAAAAACTAACACTATTCTACGATGGCACGCAAGTTGGTCAGTTAGATATGGAATTCCTTCACGATGGAATACCAAAGTATTCTCGTCAGGCGAAATGGTATAGCCCAAACCTTAGCGAGCCAGATATGCAAGAGAAGAGCGATTACGCTCCTGATTTGAAGAAGATTCTCTCTTCGTACAATGTCGCAAGTAAGGAATGGGTTATTAGGCAATACGACCATGAAGTGCAGGGTAATTCAGTTATTAAACCTCTCTGTGGCGTAACAAACGATGCGCCAAGTGATGCGGCAGTGGTTAAGCCTAAGTTTGATAGCGATAAGGGAGTTGCGATTTCTTGCGGAATGAACCCTCTATATGGTGATATTGATCCGTATTGGATGGCGCTTTCTGGTATTGATGAGGCGATAAGGAATATTGTTTGCGTTGGCGGTAACTCTAAGCGTATTGCACTGCTTGATAACTTCTGCTGGGGAAATTGTGGCAAGCCTGAGATTTTAGGTGCGCTTGTTAGAGCTTCGCAGGCGTGCAAAGATGGAGCCTTGGCGTTTTCTGCTCCGTTTATTTCTGGTAAAGATTCCCTCAATAATGAATTTATCATGGATGATGGTACGGAAGTTAATATTCCATCAACTCTATTGATAAGTGCAGTTAGTGTGGTTGATGATATCAACAGATGCTTAACGATGGATTTCAAAGCTGCGGGTAATAAGATCTGTGTTATTGGTGTTACAAGTAACGAACTTGGTGGATCTCACTATTATCACGTAAACGGCTACAAGGGTGCTAATGTACCTAAGGTTGACTTGGAACTTGCAGCTAAGATTGCAGAGAGAGTTAGTGAGGCAATTAACAAGGGACTCGTCTCAAGTGCGCATGACTGTAGTGAGGGCGGGCTTGCTGTAGCGCTTGCCGAGATGGCGTTTGCTGGAGACCTTGGTGTTGATATAGATCTTTCAAAGCTAATTAGAGGTGAAAAATGCACAAGAGCTGATATTGCTCTATTTAGTGAGTCTAACTCAAGGTATGTGCTTGAGATTACACCTGACAAATTTGCTGAGTTTGAAGATTTTATGCAACCTCTGCCAGTTAGCTATATTGGTAAGGTAACTCAAGAAAAAAGGCTCGTGGTAGATGATGGTAGAGGCAATAAAGTTTTGAATAGCGATCTTGCTTCACTAAAAGATGCGTGGCAAAAACCATTAGCGTGGTAAGTGAAAATTAGAAGGATATTTCAATGAAACAAGTTAATGCATTAGTCTTGCGTGCTGCAGGAATAAATTGTGATTATGAAACTCAGTATGCCCTTGAGCTTGCTGGTGCAAATGCGCAAAGAATGCACATAAATGAATTAATCAAAAAGCCAGAGATTTTAGAGTCGATACAGATTTTAGTTTTTCCGGGTGGTTTTAGTTACGGAGATGATATTGCCGCTGGCAAGATTCTTGCCAATCAAGTGCAGCATCATTTAGGTGATATTGTAAGAAAGTTTATCGATGATGGTAAACTTGTTCTTGGAATTTGTAACGGTTTTCAGGTTCTAGTAAAGACAGGAATCCTTCCAGGGCTTGCTGGGGCAGATAATAAAACTCAAACTGTTACTATTACCAATAATGACTCGGCAAAATTCGATGATAGATGGGTTTACTTGCAGCCAGGAACTGACAAGTGTGTCTTTATCAATAAGGACCAGCGCATTTATTTACCGATGGCCCACGGTGAAGGTAAGGTTGTAACTAAAACACCAGAAATTTTAGAAGCAATTAAAGCCAACGGACATATCGCACTACGCTACGTGGATGAAAATGGCAATACTGGAGATTTTCCAATAAACCCTAATGGTTCCATGGAGTCTATTGCGGGCTTGACAGATTCAACCGGTAGAGTGCTTGGATTGATGCCTCACCCAGAGAGATTTGTGCGCAAGACTCAGCACCCACGTTGGACGCGTCTTGGCGATGATGTTACGGTTGATGGTATGATAATTTTTAATAATGCGGTAAAATACGTAGAGGAAAATCTATAAGATGATAACGATTAATGAAAATTTCTTAAAATTGCAAGCTGGCTATCTCTTCCCTGAAATCGGTAGAAGAGTGAGTGCTTTTGCCAAAGATAATCCAAATGCAGATATTATCAAACTTGGTATTGGTGATGTGACGGAGCCGCTAGTGCCGTCAATTTTAGATGCTATGCACAAGGCGGTAGATGACCAAGCTAGCGCAGATACATTTAAAGGATATGGTCCTGAGAGGGGTTATAGCTTTTTGATTGATGCTATTGTTGAGCATGAGTTTAAGGCTAGGGGCGTTGAGATTTCTCCAGATGAAGTGTTTGTTAGTGATGGTTCAAAATGTGATACTGGCAATGTTCAAGAAATCTTTGGACGCGATAATATCGTAGCGGTCACAGACCCTGTCTATCCGGTATATGTTGACACAAATGTTATGGCGGGTAGAACCGGTGAGGCAACTAAAGATGGTCGATATGAAGGATTGGTTTATCTTCCTTGCACTGCAGAGAATAACTTTACTCCAGAGCTCCCAGATACACCAGTCGATATGATATACCTTTGTTATCCGAATAATCCAACCGGAACTGTTGCTACAAAAGAGACTCTAAAAAAATGGGTTGACTACGCCAGAGAAAACAAAGCGTTGATTCTCTTTGATGCTGCTTATGAAGCATTTATCTCTGACGAGGATATTCCACACTCTATCTATGAGATCGAAGGCGCTAAAGAAGTTGCAATCGAGTTTAGAAGCTACTCAAAAGTGATAGGTTTTACTGGTGTGCGCTGTGGCTATATAGTTGTGCCAAAAGAGTTGAAAGCTTATAAGAGCGATGGTAGTGCTGTTGAGGTAAATGCAATTTGGAACAGACGCCATTCAACCAAGTTTAATGGTGCGTCATACATCTCGCAAGTTGGAGCGGCTGCGTATTACACACCGCAAGGCAAAGCAGAAGTTAGAAAGATTATCGATCTATACATGGCCAACGCTAGCTATATGGTGAAATCTCTAAAAGAGATGGGCTATGAAGTCTATGGCGGAGTTAATGCTCCTTACGTTTGGTTAAAGACAAAAGATGGAATGACTAGCTGGGAGCTATTTGATAAATTCTTAAACGAGGCTCATGTTGTTGGAACTCCGGGTTCTGGTTTTGGTGCGTCTGGTGAAGGCTATTTTAGACTAAGCGCATTTAATAATCTATCACGTGTAAAAGAAGCGATGGAGCGAATCGCAAAGTTATAGGGCACTTGGAATTTAAAAGGGGAGTCTTTGCTCCCCTTATTTTTTAACTATTTGTAGCGT
The DNA here is from genome assembly GCA_027078365.1 of Phycisphaerae bacterium. Classification (GTDB taxonomy): domain Bacteria; phylum Planctomycetota; class Phycisphaerae; order Sedimentisphaerales; family Sedimentisphaeraceae; genus S145-28. Next base: position 80,092 of record JALWYQ010000039.1, on the reverse strand, counting down.
TTCTGTGGGGACAAGATGGGGCGTATAGATCAAGTTTTTATTGCGCTTGGTTCAAACCTAGGAGATAGAGAGAAAAACATCAACGATGCCATCTGTTTTCTTGATGCAGATCCCAACATAGATATCTTAGATAGTAGTACTTTCTTTGAAACCAAACCACTTACTTTGCTTGCGCAGCCGTTATATTTAAATGCAGCCGCAAGACTTAGTACGACTCTTAATCCATACCAATTGCTTGCTATATGTAAACAGATTGAAAAGAAACTTGGTCGCAGAGAGAAAACTCACTGGGATTCTAGAGAGATTGATATCGACATAATTTTCTTTGGTAATACGGTCGTATCGTCTGAAAACCTTACAATTCCCCATTTACAGATGCATCTGCGCAGCTTTGTTTTAGAGCCACTCTTGGAAATTGCAGCTGATTTTGAACATCCAGTATTAAAAAGAACCGTTGGTGAACTTCGAAATAGATTGAACGGCGAGAATTTCTTTGTTCAGCCGGATAAGCCAAAAATCGTTGAGATTGCTGGTATGATTGGTGTTGGTAAATCTACGCTAGCTAAAGGACTTTGCAAATACTTTGAGGCCAATGAGTTATTCGAAGATTACGAGAATAATCCATATATTGGTGGTGTCTATGATGGGCAAAGTGATTTAGCGATAAGGAGTGAGTTGTTTTTTCTTAACAATGCTTTTGAATTATTAAATCCTAAAAAACTCTCAGCAAATCAGAGCTATATTTGTGACTTTGTATTTGAGAAGACTCTCATCTATGCAAGCTATTGGCTAAACGAGTTGGATTTAGAAAGTTTTAAAAAAGAATACAGCCGAGTTTCAAAGCTTAGAGAAAAGCCATCTCTTGTGATTTACCTCAAAGACTCTATTGAAAATTGTCTTGCAAGAATCAAAAAAAGAGCTCGTGATTTTGAATGTAATTTAGATAGAGATCTATTAGAGACTCTAGAGCGTAAATATGATTTACTATTCCAAAATTGGCAGGCTTCGCCGGTGATAAGAATTGATATGAAGGACGCAGATTTTAGGGATCCTGCTCAAGTTGAAAAAATCGCCAAAGAGATAGAAGTCTACATTTAAGGTTCAAATCTAATAAAGTTGATGAATTTATTATGCTACGAAGGCCTGCTTAACTTTTAATGCGAAATACTCTGAATCATGAAAGCCATATGCTTTACGTTTTATAACTTGATTTTATTGTTCATCCCTTCTAGTGGGCTTGTGCTTATTGGATAGTCTGCATGATTGAGTATGCCGTCCTCATGGTTTTTCAGTGTTTTGACAAACTCCTGCACCGACCTATATTCAATTATCGAAGCTAAACTAACGAAAATCTAACAGTTTGCTAATGATACACTAACTCAAACAAAGTAAAAGTGGAAATGTGTTGCGGCATAAGATATTACAGTTGATGTTGATGACGAGAGAATATGCCTATCGAGAACCAATAATATGCTAACTCAAATAAGGTAGAAATAAGCTATGCCAAAAGAGAACATTCTAGTTGTTGATGATGAGGAAGATGTACTTGAGCTAATTCGTTATAATCTTGACAAGAATGGCTATAGAGTTGCAATGGCAGTTACTGGTGAAGAGGCTTTGTTAAAAGTGAGATCCGAACTGCCAGATTTGGTAATACTAGACTTAATGCTCCCTGGTATTGATGGCTTAGAGGTTTGCAAAAAACTTAAAAGCGATACTAAGACCCAACATATCCCTGTTATAATGCTTACCGCTAAAGGAGAAGAGGTTGATATTGTTACTGGTCTAGAATTAGGGGCCGATGATTATGTAACCAAACCATTTAGCCCAAAAGTTCTTATAGCCAGATTGCGGCGGATATTGCATAGGGGTATGATTAGTAGTTTAGAAAAAGTGCCTGTGAAAATTCATGAATTAACTATAGATCCCTCCCGACGACAAGTGCTAATCGAAGATAAACATGTTGATCTAACCTTTACTGAATTCAATATTCTCTATGCTCTGGCTAAAAGACCAGGTCTTGTTTTTACAAGATATCAGATTGTTGATATGTTACACGGTGATGACTATCTTGTTACGGATCGGGCTGTTGATGTTCAAATAGTCGGGCTTAGAAAAAAACTGGCGCCTTACAGTAAATATATTGAAACTGTTCGCGGTGTTGGATATCGCTTTAAGGATACTTTTTAGGATGGAGATTCATTGCAACAATTATTAGAGCTGTCCAGAATATTAAAAAACGGAGCAATATAATCAATGTTAAAAAAACGATTGCTATGGCAAATTTACCCATACTTTCTGCTGATAATTTTTATTTCAGTGGCGACTTTGGCGTGGTATGGGTCACATTCATTACGTAATTTTCATCTTAACCAAGTCGATGAAGATCTCGAATCTAGAGCTATTTTAATTGAGAGACAGATATCTGACAATCTTGCGAATCGAAAATTTAAAGAGATCGATGATTTATGTAAATATATCGGCCAAGCAAGCGATACGAGAATTACGATAATTTTGCCTTATGGTGAAGTAATCGCAGATTCTGATGAACTACCTGAGCGTATGAAAAATCATGCTGATAGACCAGAGTTTCAGGGCGCAGTAGATAAAGGGATTGGCAAATCACTGCGATTTAGTGATACTCTTGGCAAGAAAATGATGTATCTCGCAATACCTCTAAAACAAGACGGTAAAGTTATAGGGGTTATTCGAACGTCTGTGCCAGTAACGGCAATTGATGAAGCACTTAATAGTATTTACAAAAAGCTTTTCTTAGCTGGAGTGATTATTGCGATCTGCGCGGCGATTATAAGCTTGGCTATATCTAAAAAAATAAGCCGTCCTGTAGAACAGATGACCGAAGGTGCAAGGTATTTTGCATCGGGTAAACTCGATATGAGGTTGTCGATACCAAATGTGGTTGAACTGGCGGAATTAGCAAAAGCCTTGAATGAAATGTCTCTAGAGCTTGATTCAAGGATTAAGACAATAACAGAAGAACGAAGCCATATACGGGCAATTCTTTCAAGTATGGTTGAAGGTGTTCTGGCAGTTGATTCGTCTGGGCACATCGTGAGTATCAATGAAGCAGCTGCAAGATTACTCTGTATCGATAAAGAAAAGATAAATGGCTTAAATATTGAAGAAACTATCCGTAATCCTAAGCTCCAGCAATATGTTAAAAGTACTCTCGAGAATACGCAAACAGAAGAGACTAAATGTTTTGCAATAAATGAGGGGGGCTGCTTTCTACAATTGCATGGTTCGTCATTGACTAATGACAAAGGTGAAAATACCGGTGCGGTGTTTGTTTTACACGATATTACCAGCACCTATCAACTAGAAGAAATAAGACGTGATTTTGTTGCAAATGTGTCACATGAGCTTAAGACCCCTATTACCTCTATCAAGGGATTTGCAGAAACGTTGCTGGAAGGAGCTATAAACGAACCCGAGCAAGCTCAGCGGTTCTTAAAAATTATTGTGAAACATTCTGATAGACTTACCGCAATAATCGAAGACCTTTTGAGTCTTTCACGCTTAGAGGAGAATGGCAAAAAAATAATGCTCTCTTTTGAAACGACAAGCCTAAAGCCTACGCTTGTTTCGGCTATTGAACTTGCTAAAGTTAGAGCAGAGCAAAAACGCATAAAGATTGATTTATTTTGCGATGAAGAGGTGAGAGCCAAAATCAATTCTCCTCTCATAGAACAGGCAATACTTAATCTTGTCGATAACGCTGTTAAGTACAGTCAGAGCAAAAATAACATACAAGTCATTGCCCAAGCATTGCGAGATGAGGTTCTTATTAAAGTAGCGGATAATGGTTGCGGCATAACCGCAAAGCATCTCAACCGCATCTTTGAGAGGTTCTATGTGGTTGACAAAGGGCGTAGCCGTAAACTTGGGGGTACAGGTCTTGGGCTGTCGATAGTAAAGCATATAGCACAGGTTCATGATGGATATGTAGAAGTTGAAAGCTCTATCGGTAATGGAAGTACATTTACCATACACTTACCTATTGATTAGTACAATAAATTAAGCTGGAACGCATATTTAGCTTTTCTGGTTTTTAATGAGATCCTAACACCAATCTTATTTTTTCTTAATACTGCGAAGTTACCTTTCTTGTCAGAAAGAAATCTCAGGGTCGGCTTGAGATACTTTCAAAAGACTGCTTTTTAAGAAAGGTACAAAAATGAAAAAATGGATTGCGTCATTGATTATTTGTTTACTATTTGCAGTGCAAGCTCCTGTTGCCAAGGCAAACGAGACTGCAGAACTCAAACAGCAAATGGCTCAGCAAGTTAAGCTGTTAGAGCAGATGCAACAAAGGTTGGAGAAAATCGAGACAGAACAGACAAAACAAAATCAAGAAATACAAGAGGAGATTTCAAAGGCAGTAGAGGAAAAGCAATTTAGTAGCGTGCCTGATAGTTTGAAATGGGCTCAAAATATAAAATGGGGCGGAGATTTTCGATACAGATACGAATCAATCGACGATGATACAAAAGCAACAAAGAGAGATAGAAATCGCATCAGAGCAAGATTGAAATTGAAAGCCAAGATTAACGATGAATGGGATGCAACTTTCAGACTTGCCTCAGGCAGTAGCGACTCACCAACATCAACCAATCAGACACTTGGCTCTAGCGGAGATTCTTTCAGTAGCCATGAAATCTGGTTAGACCAAGCCTATGTCAATTATCATCCCACCTGGAAGTCAGGGTTAAATATCCTATTGGGTAAAATGGGAAACCCGTTTTATAAAGTCGGCAAGAATCAACTGATTTTCGATGGCGATTTAAGCCCTGAAGGTGGCGCAGTAACCTATAAATGGGAGATTAGTAATTCAACCAGTGCGAAATTAACTGGCGGGGCATTCTGGCTGAGTGAGAGAAGCACAGATGCCGATACCAGCATTTTTGGTGTTCAGGGGTTGCTAAGGCATGATTTCTCTGACGGTAATCACATTATTGGAGGTCTTAGCTATTACGATTTCGGCAATATACAGGGTAAGGGATTAAGTGGTATAAGCGCCAAGGGCAACAGCCAGACCGGAGGTCTTTATGATAATGATTATGATATTTTCGTGGGTTTTGCTGAGTATGGTTTTGCAATAGGAGATAGGCCTGCGGCTATTTACGGTTCGTATGTAAACAACATCGCAGCGAGCAATTCTGAAGATACCGCTTGGCTTGTCGGGGCAAAGTATAACAAAGCTAAGAAGCCCGGCTCATGGGAACTTTCTTACAACTACAGAGAAGTTGATAAAGATGCTGTTGTAGGTGGGCTTTGTGATTCTGATTTCATAGGTGGTGGCACGGACGGTAAAGGTCATGTATTTGGCTTCAAGTATCAGTTAGCAAAGAATGTGCAGGCAGGTCTTCACTACTTTATGAACGAAAAAAATGTCAGTAGTACAAAAGATGACTTTAGGATGTTTCAAGCCGACTTAGTTTACAAATTCTAGCAATGTTAATCAAAGTCTAACATAGCTCTAATAAAAAACTAACAATGAGAGCGTAAATTGAAATAAATTAAATTGAACAAAATAAGGAGTTTAAAAAAATGAAAAGAATTATCGTATGTGGCTTAATAATGCTAATTTTGGTTTTAGCTACTGGAGCAATCGCTGCTGAAAAACAGACTTTACAAATAGTTGGCTCAACGACTGTTGGACCGATAGCAGATGCATTTGCTGAAACGTTCAACAATAAATATCCAAATCTTGACATAACTATCAAGAAGACTGGCAGCGGCGATGGGGCAGCAGCTTTATTAGATGGCCGGTGTGATATTGCTATTATGAGCCGATTCATGAAGGATAAGGAATTTAAGAATGCTGTCTCAAAAGGTATATTTCCTGTACCACACGTGGTAGCGATGGATGGTGTCTGTGTGGTTGTTCATCCTTCCAATCCTGTTAAAGAGCTGACGTCTGATCAAGTCCGCGATATTTACATGGGTAAAATAACCAACTGGAAGCAAGTTGGAGGCGCTGACCTTAAGATTGTTATTATCAGCAGGGACACATCGTCAGGCACCTATGAAACTTTCCATAAGCTTCTTATGAAGAAAAAGGAAATGGTAAAAACAGTGGAATATGTCAACTCTAACCCTCAGGCTCACGCAAGAGTAAAAACTACAAAAGGTGCAATTGGTTATATCGGTATAGGATTTCTAGATGCAAATGTTAAGGCTCTTAAGCTTGACGGTGTAATGCCATCTAGAGAGACTATTGCGTCAGGTACTTTTCCTCTTGCAAGGCCATTGTTTATGTTTACAAATGGATACCCAAAACTTGGTTCAATGACTCACAAGTTCTGCAGCTTTTACTTAAGCGAGATGGGGCAGGAAATTGTCGAGGCAAAAGGGTTTGTTCCGGTAACCAATTACTAAAAAAGGCTTTAAATGGAAAATACAATTACAAACAGAGAAACAGAACCAGTGGCAGATCCAAGTGGCCTGTCACTGGTCCTTACCCCCTTAGAAGACTTAACGGGGTTCTTGCTTCATCACTTAGGGCGCCTGCTGCTGCTTCTGATAACATCTAGCTCTGTTATTGCAGTTTTTTTGATTTTCTTTTTTGTCATTCGTGAATCTATGCCATTTCTAAAAGAGCACGATATGGTCGAATTTTTGACAAGTAAACAATGGTACCCTGAAGCCGATACGCCTAAGTTTGGTGCATTATCAATGATAGTTGGCTCGGCATATGTAACGGTTGCTTCATTGATATTTGCGGTTCCTGTAGGGATACTTGCAGCGGTCTTTCTAAGTGATATTGTTTCATTTAGAATCAGAGAACTCGTTAAACCTGTCATTGAAATACTGGCAGCTATACCATCAGTCGCTTATGGTTTTTTTGCTGTTTTGGTTTTAGCTCCGTGGCTACAGAATAAATTCGGTTTCACGACTGGTACAAATGCTCTAAACGCTTCGATCGTTCTTTCCATCATGGCTCTACCTACAATTATTAGCGTTGCGGAGGACTCAATATCAACTGTAGGTAGGGAATTGAGAGAAGCATCTTATGGTCTTGGAGCTACTCGATTTGAAACCATATTTAAAGTTGTCTTGCCTACGGCTCACAGCGGTATAATAGCTGCTGTTATTCTAGGAATGATGAGGGCTATTGGCGAAACGATGGTTGTCTGGATGGCTTCTGGTAATGCTGCTCAAATTCCAACTCCATGGTGGGATCTATCTCAGTCAGTTAGAACAATGACAGCTTCAATTGCAGGTGAAATGGGAGAAACGGTCAAGGGTTCTGATCACTATTATTCACTTTTCGCGACAGGAGTTCTGCTGTTAGTTTTGATTTTCGCACTCAATATTATTAGTGAATACTTCCTTGTTTCAGCTAAAAAGAAATTGGGGAAAATATAAGATGAAATATAATACACGGCACATTCTCAACAAGATTTTTACTGTGGTAACAGCAGCAAGTGTTGCTCTTATGATAGTTATATTAATTGCGGTACTTGGTCCAATGATCTGGCGAGGTTCGTCAGCAGTATTTTTTAAGTCAACAGTCGAATTTCGCAAGATGCAACTTGATCTACATCGCCGAGGTGATAAAACAGAAATTGACGATGAAATATCTCAATCAGAAGTCTATCGGGATTTTATCTATCATAAGATTGATGCGTTTAAAAAAGGTATTAACACAGATTACTACACTGACAGAGTTAAAAAGATATACAGGCAGTTTAGCAAAGAGCTTCAGTATAATGGAATTAAAGGTGATGAATTAAGTCGCAGGCGAAAATTTGCTAGAGGTATCCGCAGGGATATGGAGAAAGCCTTTAGGAGTTTAAATAAAGCCGAAATTCTGCAAATTATAGATAATATAAACAAGTTTAAAGGCGATGAGCGAATTGCTAATACTAAAGCGGTTGAGTTCTTTGCGTTGGCTGATGAATATAGAAAGACTATAAAGAATTTTGATCTTTCCAAACGACAACAATACGCGCAGGCACTTGAAGAAGTGGAGTCTCTTGTCAAGCAACTTTTAGGGCCACGATCTAATGAGCCTCTTCCGGCAATGATAATGGATAGGTATGGGGCAACTAGGCTTGATCTTGCAAATGAGCTTTTAGGTAAGATCATATGGAAACGCCAATGGGTCCAACAAAGTTCTGGCAAGCCAATGATCGAAGAGAAAATTTGTCGATCTACCCAGTTTGCTGGTACGGAACTTGAAGATCTTTTCCCCTATATCGAAGAAAATTTTGATAAGATTACAATTCCGCGTTTTACTTTCTATTGGCAATACTTTATCGATGATAGCACAAGCGGCCATTACTTTGGTGGTGTTGGACCGGAAATATTAGGCACTCTAATCTTGACGGTGCTGGCAATGGTCTTTGTTTTTCCACTCGGAGTGATATCTGCGGCTTATCTTGTTGAGTGTGCATCGGAGAACATGGTTCTAAGAATAATCCGGATGTGTATAAACACTCTTGCCGGTGTCCCAAGTATAGTTTTTGGATTGTTTGGTCTGGCTTTCTTTGTTTTGGTTTTTATTCCTTTTTTCGGTGGTCCTTCCAAGCCATGCATTTTAGCAGCTTCTCTTACTTTGGCTGTGCTAACTTTACCAGTGATGATTAGAGCTAGTGAAGAGGCAATTCGTTCGGTTCCAAAAACTTATAAAGAAGCTTCTCTTGGGCTTGGAGCAAGTCAATTTAGAACATTTGTCAAAGTGACATTGCCCGCTGCTTTACCAGGAATACTGACAGGTGTCATATTGAGCCTTAGCCGAGTTGCGGGTGAGACTGCCCCAATTTTATTCACGGGAGCTTGTGCATTCGGCTCGGTACCAAAGTCGTTATTCTCTCAAACAAGGACTTTGTCTTACGGTAGTTACGATATCGCCGTAGGTGATAAAATTGGTATGCTGGTTCCACACAATCAATATGGAATGGTTGTAACACTTGTACTGCTTATTATTTGCCTTAACGCTATAGCCATCTTCTTTCGGGCAAAAATATTCAGAAGGCTTAAGGGACATTGATTAACACGAGAAAAAACCACAAGATGTAAAAAGGAAAAAAATATGCCAACATCGACAATCAAAGATCAGACAAAATATGACCACATTGATTCTATAGTAAGTTTGAGTGAAAAAAAGAATTCTCCATCAAAATCAGAGACAGACTGTCAATGTCCTGTTGTTAAAGCTGAAAATTTCAGTTTTTATTACGGATCCAAAGCAGGTGTTAAGGATATATCTATGGAAATTTATCCTTGCAGCGTAACAGCAATAATTGGGCCAAGCGGTTGCGGTAAAAGCACCTTCTTGCGCAGTATCAACAGGATCAACGATCTTATTCCTAATACAAGTTCTAAAGGTAAGCTCTTGGTAAATAGTCATAACGTATATGATAAAAACACTAATCTGGTAAATCTACGTCAGCAGGTTGGCATGGTTTTTCAGAAGCCCAACCCTTTTCCTAAAAGTATATTTGACAATATTGCTTACGGCCCGAAGTTGCAGGGCATAAAGAGTCGTTCTAAATTACAGCAAATTGTTGAAGAAAGTCTTAAGGCTGCCGCTCTCTGGGAAGAAGTGAAAAACGATTTAAAAAAGTCCGCATTGGCGTTATCCGGCGGTCAACAGCAAAGGCTATGCATCGCACGAGCACTGGCGACAAAGCCTAACACATTGCTTATGGATGAGCCATGTTCTGCACTTGATCCTATCGCAACAGGAAAGATTGAAGACCTGATAGGTAAACTGCAAGCTGATTATACAATTGTCATTGTCACACATAATATGCAGCAAGCTGCACGAATTAGTGAAAGGACAGCTTTTTTCTGCTTAGGTGAACTGATAGAATACGACTCAACCGCAAATATATTCCGCAACCCCGGCAAAAAACAAACTGAGGATTATGTTACAGGAAGATTTGGATGAAATTAGTAAGCACAAATACAAAAGAATGAAAAAGCCAGCACGGTGAATGCTAATTCCTATGGCAACAAATATTGAAAAGGAAAATTAAGATGGCAAGACATCTACAAAGAGAAGTTGAAAATCTAAAAAAGAAATTATTAGCTCTGGGAGCAAGAGTTGAAACTTGTGTCAGGGATGCTGCTTTATCAATTGAACAGCAAGATGCTGTTCTTGCCCAAAAAGTCATAGATAACGACATTGAAATCGACAATACAGAAGTTGAAGTTGAAGAAGACTGTCTGAAGATTCTCGCTCTATACCAACCAGTTGCCATCGACCTACGTTTTATTGTTGCAGTTTTAAAGATTAACAATGACCTTGAACGTATCGGCGATTTGGCAGTTAATGTTGCCGAGAGGGCATCTTTTCTTGCGAATCATGCAAAAGTCAATATTTCAAGTGATCTACTTAGCATGGCCCAAGTTGCTCAGGAAATGTTAAAAGAAAGCTTGGATGCTCTTATTAACCATGATGCTGAACTTGCTCATAAAGTATGTATAAGTGATGATGTAGTTGATCAGATGAATCGCCAGACATACTTGAAAGTCCAAGACGCTATTGTTAAAAACCCAGAACAAATCTCAACTTTAATCCATTTACTTTCTGCTTCTCGTCATCTAGAAAGAATAGCTGATCATACCACCAATATTGCAGAAGATGTAATTTACATGGTTGAAGGCGAAATTATTAGACACAAGACTGAAGATTATAGATAATTTATTGCCAAGAAGGCCATTATATATAGCAGATTTATATTAGTGGGTTAGGAGGGAGCGATCAATTTTCTTTTATCCTAAATTCCTTCCAGGTCTGAGATCTAGTCATGTTAAGGTCACAGATATGGCGACGATGTTCCTGTGTATGTACCGTAGTTCAGTATTACACTCATGTTAGAGAGGCTCATATAGAAGGCCTGTTTTGAGCTTGATCAGAGCCGAATCAGGCTTTTTGTAACGAATATTTTGTTCGACAGATTTTACTCGCATAAACGGCAAGTATATTGCTATACTGAGGCTGGACATTGTAACTCCTTTGATCTTATAAGTTCTTGTGAATAAGTTGCTTATCTTATGGAAGGTTGCATGGTGGCTACTATGATTTATGAATTTTAACCAACTTTATTGGAGTTGAACCATGAAACTTAGATTCAAATGGGGTAAACTCTAAATATGAATGTTGAAGTAATTATAACCTATTCTGATGCTCTCTTGGAAGCAATGAACTCTCTTTTACCTGAGTTAAATCCTTCTGCGCAGCCAATATCAAGAGATACACTCTGTGAGATTATTGCCTCACAGAATTCTCATTTGCTTATGGCGCAGACTGGAGGCGTTTACTGCGGTTCGCTTAGTTTGGTTATTCTGGTAACTCCTATAGGCAGACGTGCATTGATTGAGGATGTTGTGGTGAGCGCAGATTATCGTGGTCGAGGGATTGGAAGGTTGTTGTGCGAGAAGGCTATTGCTCTTGCGAGTGAGATTGGTGCTGAATATATAAGCCTTACTTCTAGCCCCTCACGTATTCACGCCAACGAGCTTTATAGGAAACTAGGCTTTGAGCCTAGAGAAACAAACGCTTATCGCTTAACACTTAGCCCAACGAATTGCTAGCATATGCACGATGGTGTAGCAGTAATTTTCTAAAAAACTATATCAATCTTGCCTCATATATGGTAAAAAAACCAGCATTATGAAAATAATTAAGACAATAAACGAAATTAGAGAGCAAGTTTCATCGGCAAAGTCATCAGGTATGCGAGTCGGGTTTGTACCTACAATGGGGGCTCTTCACGCGGGGCACCTCTCATTGATTCAGGCAGCGCAGAAGGCTTGTGATTTTGTAGTGGTTAGCATTTTTGTAAATCCAACCCAATTTGGCGCAGGTGAAGATTTAGATAAGTATCCTAGAAACTTAGAACTTGATGCGGCTAAGTGTGAAGCTCTCGGTGTTGATGTTATATTTGCCCCTCAGGTTAGCGAGATGTACCCTGACGGTTTTGACAGTTGGGTTGAGGTTGGTGGAGAGATTACTAAGGTGCTTTGTGGCAGATCTCGTCCTGGGCACTTTAGAGGCGTTACTACAGTATGTGCGAAGCTATTTAATATTGTTTTGCCAGATGCTGCATTTTTTGGCCAGAAGGATGCGCAGCAACTTGCAGTAATAAGAAAGATGGTTCGTGATCTCAATATGCCATTGTCAATTGAGGCTTGTCCGATTGTTAGAGAAGAGTCTGGTCTGGCGATGAGTAGCCGAAACGATTATCTTAGCGATATTCAAAGGGTAGACGCGGCGATAATATACAAGTCGTTGTTGGCTTCTGAGGAACTATTCCTATCAGGCGAAAGACGTAGCAGTGTTTTAAGGTCAAAGATTGCAAGCATGATTAGTTCTGTTGATTATGCCAAGATTGATTATATTGAAATTGTAGATCCAGACACTCTTATGCCAGTTGAGATTGTTGAGAATAAAGCACTTGTTGCTGTTGCGATTGAGTTTGGTCCAGCTCGGTTAATAGATAATATAATCTTGAGCTTGAATAATGCGTAACTTCTCCTATATAATGAGTATTGATTAAAGCTCTACCGCCGTTATTATTACTGCGGCTGAGTAAGTAACTATTTAAACGAACAGACTAGAAAGTAGGATTATAGAACGATGTTCATTAAAGCCTTAAAAGCTAAAATACATAGAGCTACTGTTACTGAATCCAATCTGGAATATCCAGGTAGCATTGCTATTGATACAGATTTACTTGATGCTGCGGGTATCGAACTTTACGAAGAGGTGCTGTTAGCCAATGTTAATAATGGTCAGCGTGTTGAGACTTACGTTGTGCCGGCTCCGGCTGGTAGTGGTACAGTTAGCATTCTTGGCGCAGCGGCACGTAAGTTTGAACCAAAAGACATAATTATCATAATCAATTTTGCCTACTATAGCCCAGAAGAACTTAAAGGACACAAGCCGGTAGTCGTAATTCCTGACCAAAACAACAAAATAAAAGAGATACTCTAGAAGGTCTATTGCAAGGAGATTAAGATATGCACCGTGAGCTTTTTGAGATACCGTTCTTGCATATATCAGTTAAAAGTTATGGCTTTATGGTTGTTGTTGGTTTCCTTGCAGCAATATGGTTAATAAAAAAACTAAGCAAGCATATCAATAGTAATCCTGAACATATTACGAATGCGGCTTTGTATGCCCTTATCGCTGGAGTAATTGGCGCAAGGGTTTTCTATGTTATTCATTATTTTGATAGATACCAAAGCAGACCATTATCGGTGTTTTACATTTGGGAGGGTGGATTAGAACTACTTGGAGGTGTTTTTCTAAGTCTTGCTGTTCTTGTTTACTACATGAAACGCCACAAGCTACCGATTAGATTGTACTTTGATATCCTTGCGATTGCATTGATGTTGGCTTTGTCATTTGGACGCATTGGCTGTTTCTTAAATGGTTGTTGTTACGGCAAGCCAACTGATTCTAGGGTAGGGGTAGTTTTTCCTTACAATTCACCTGCATACCTAGAACAGGTTTATCCAGATCCTCAACGCGGGCGTATGGAACCATACGTTAACTTGCCAGAAAGTTACTTTGATGAAAATGGTTATCTCAAACCTTACGAGGATCTAACGCCTGCGCAACAGGAAGATGTGAAACCTCATCATCGTTATTGCAATATGGCAATTCATCCAACACAACTTTATTCAAGCGCTATGGCGTTGTTCTGGAGTTTGGTATTGTATCTGTTCTGGAAAAATTGGGGTTCTGGTCAATTAGACTTATCAAAACGCAAAAAGTTTGGCAAGCCAGGGACTACGTTTGGATTGATGTTTATACTATATGGCCCGACTCGCTTTGTCATTGAGTTTATTAGAGATGACAATCCTTTCGAAACAGCCGGGCTAACTATCTCGCAACTCATTAGTATAGCAATGGTGGTAATAGGGGTAATTGTTATGCTTGTGTGTTCTAGAATGCAACAAGAGCAAAAGTCTTAGCCTAGGGAAGACCCCTGAGGATTCGCTTTGGCACTTAAGTGGGCTTTTTATATTGCTATTTCGCAATAGCAATTTTCTACCTACTGCTCAATCAATTACCAGAACGATCCTTAGCTGTTGAGAGTTTCGCATAGCAACCTTGCGCAGATGATAATATTGACATAAAATGCAAGTACAATTCCTCTAGTTGGGTTTAGCTTTGCATAGCCTAGAGCAATTATTGCACAAGAGATTAATGTTGCGGGAATTAGCCAGACAATCGCAGATATTGGCGGTGTTACAGTGGCGCATGCCAGAAATATAAGTACAACCAATATAGCAACAACTCTTATATTCCTGTCTTGAATTACCTTTGCAAGACCGACAATAAACATCAGCATTGGTATTTGATAGACTCCTATAGCTATAGCTTGATTGTTAAATGTTGGGATATACATGGATTTTGTGGTTTCTAATGAAAGCTTCGCATCTAGGGGCAGTAGATACGATGTTTTCATGTTAATAAAATCCATGCAACTTGCATTTGCAACGAATGCATAGCAAGCGTATAAAAGGACTAGGATAACTAAAGCATAGACACTCTTAAATAGGGCAGTTCTATCCTTCTTAGTTAAAGGAATTGCCAAAAAGCTGACAGCAACAAAGGACATTGCCGCCTGAATATTTAGGTGCAAGAAGCTAATTAGCAGTGGGTTTAGACCGTAAATAAGTGCGCAAGCTAGTGATGCTCTCTGGTTGCTTGATATGTTGTAAGCGATTATGTAGCCGCCAATAATTGCGCAAATAATCAGTAATATATCTAAAAATGTTGTTTTCAGAGACCCCTGTATCGGCCAAACGACATATACAGCTACTGATAGTGCAAATGCAGCGATTGCAAAGAGATTTTCTTGATTATTTGGTTTTACTTGATTGTTGCCCATTTAGGCTCTCTGTTTTGTTGATTACATCTCTGAGCTTAAAGGTTAGAGATGTAATCAAAATCATTTGTAATTGGTGCCACACGATAACTCTACACCTAGGTTATAGTCGGTATTTTTTTGTCTTATCGTCAAAATTCTCACGTAGTCCTATAAAAAGAGCCTTCAGTATTGTCGCGTTAGTGTTGCCATTTCGAGCCAACTTTTACAAATTAATCAGACCTTTTGCAAAAAGATATCGTATAGTTTATGCATCGGATCGTATTAAACTAAATGATGAAGAAAAGGGGATACTATGAATAAAGATGTCCATGATAAGCTATCAGCTCTTATTAATGAATTAGGAAAGAGCCTTAGCGATAAGAAGAGTGGTCAGCCGATAAAGTTGACCAGAAAAAATTCAAAGCTTCATTCAAAAAACGTTGAGTTGAAAAACATAGTTAATTCGCTTGATGATCTCAGAATTAGTATTAAATACATACTGTTTGATTTAGAGGCAACAAGGCGAGAAAACTCATTTTTGAAGAGGCAAATACAAGATCTTTCATAACAATTGAATACGGTACAAAGAGCTCGGTAAAAACCGAGCTTTTTTTATGCGCTTATTTATCTGGTTTTGTTTGGCTATAACTCTATTGGAAAACAATTGATTTTCTTACGGCATCCGTTGATAATCAAGCCATAAGAGAGATTGATTGTGTTAATGCAAAATCAGCTCTCGAACGAGAAGTCTCTAGAATTTATAATTGGGAAACAAATGAGCAAAGAACTCTACATAATCGACGGGCATGGCCTTATATTTTCAGCTTACTATGCACCAATGAGGCAAAATCTCACATCTCCATCAGGAGTGCCAACCAAGGCGGTGTATATCTTTACAAATACTTTGCTAGGGCTTATAAAAAATAAAAAACCAGATATGCTTGTTGTTGCTATGGATAGCAAAGGCAAAACTTTCAGAAGCGATATCTACCCCGAATATAAAGCTCAAAGACCGCCAATGCCAGAGGATTTACCTGTTCAGATTGAACTTGTCAATAAAATCCTAGATGCTATGAATATCCCAGTTGTTAAAGCTGATGGCTTTGAAGCTGATGATTTGATTGGTTCCCTCTGTCGTCAAAGTAGAGAGGCTGGTTACAAAACGATTATCTGTTCGCGTGATAAGGATATGTTGCAACTGCTAAATGAGGATGTCTGCGCATACGATGTAAGTAAGGACCAGCTGCGCGATGTAGAATGGCTTCAAGACCAAATGGGAGTTTCACCTGAGCAATTTATTGATGCATTGGCTCTGCAGGGCGACAAGGCAGATAACATACCAGGTGTCCCAGATGTGGGACCAAAGACGGCCTTGCAGTGGATAGCTAAGTATGGAAGCCTCGATAATCTGTATGCCAATAGTAGCGAAATTAAGGGAAAACGTGGAGAATCGCTTCGAAACAATAAAGATATTGCTTATTTAAGCAAGGACCTTGTCAAGATTAACACTCAAGCTCCAGTTGTTTTTGATGAAAAGAAATTTCGTCTTAGAGACCCTGATAGCGAAAAGGTTGCTGAGATTTTTAGTGAACTTGGCTTCTCAAGACTCGCCGAGCAGATGGGGGTTAGCTTGAGTGATAGTTCTGAAGCGGATTTATTTTCGTCATCTCAGCGACCGTTGAGTTTAGCTGACACGCAACATAATTATACGCTTATCAACAACGATGATGACCTAGCAAAACTTGTCGATGAATTATCTGCCCAGAAAATCTTTGCTATTGATACTGAAACGACTAGTACTCGAGCAATGGCGGCTTCTCTTGTTGGGATTAGTATCTCTTGGCAAAAGGGAGTTGCGTATTATATTGCTATTAGAGCTCCGTTAGGCTCCCCAACAGTTCGTCTAGATAAAGTTAAGGAGTTGCTGCTACCGATTTTGGAAGATGAAAGCGTTAAGAAAGTTGGCCAGAATTTAAAGTACGACATTCTTGTGCTTCGCAACAACGGTCTTAACCTTAAAGGCGCTTCATTTGATACGATGATTGCCTCATATATCCTTTGTTCAGACCGACGTAGCAATTCGATGGATGCGATGGCTCTAGATTATCTTAATTATAAATGTATGCCTATTTCTGAGCTTATCGGCAAGGGCAAAAATCAAAAGACATTTGATTTAGTAGATACTTCTCTGGCAAGTGATTACGCTTGTGAGGATGCAGATATCACATGGCAGCTATATGAATACTTAAATGAAGAACTCTCAAAAGTCGAAACGCTTGAGAAGCTCTATCGTGAGTTAGAGATGCCTTTGATGGAAGTGCTATGCAATATTGAAGAGAACGGAGTTAAGCTTGATATTTCAATTCTGAGAAGCATGAGTCAGCAACTTGCGCAGAAGATAGAAGTTATATCCAATGACGTTTTTGAAATTAGTGGTACTATTTTTAATCTTGATTCTCCAAAACAGCTTTCAGAAGTCCTCTTTGATAAGCTTGGCTTACCTGAGATTAAAAAAAGAAGTACAGATGCTTCTGTACTTGAAGAGCTCAAACCCTGCCATGAAATCATTCCGCTTATATTGGAGTATCGCCAGCTTACAAAGCTGAAAAATACCTATCTAGATAAATTGCCAGCTATGGTTAATGCCAAGACAAATAGGCTTCACGCTACTTTTAACCAGACAGTAGCTGCTACTGGTAGGCTAAGCTCTAGTGATCCAAATCTTCAGAATATTCCAATTAGAAATGAAATTGGCAAGAAGATTCGCTCAGCGTTTGTTCCTGCTAGTGATGATTATGTTATCTTAAGTGCGGATTATTCCCAGATAGAGCTTAGGTTGCTGGCTCATTTATCAAAAGATGAGCAATTGCGCAAAGCATTCGAGAGTGGTGTGGATGTCCACAGTTTTGTTGCTTCGCAGATTAATGGAGTGGCCCTTGAAGATGTAGATGATGATATGAGAGCTAAATGTAAGGCCGTTAATTTTGGGGTAATATACGGTCAAAGTGCTTTTGGTCTCTCTAGGTCTATAGGTATTTCACAGAAGGAAGCTAAACGGTTTATAGAGGAATATTTTGCTAAGTACAAATCTATAAAAACTTTTATGGCTCAGGTCATTGGGACCTGTGCAGCTACTGGTTATGCAGAAACTATCCTTGGTAGAAGAAGGCCGATTGATGGTCTGAATTCAAAGAACTTCAATAGACGCTCTCAAGCTCAAAGGATGGCTTTTAATACTGTAATTCAAGGTTCTGCTGCGGATTTAATAAAAGTTGCTATGGTTAATTTGAGCAAGCGGATTGAGCGGGAAAACTTGCCTATCAAGATGATTTTGCAAGTACATGACGAGCTTGTTTTTGAGGTTGAGAAGGCAGGGGTTGACAAATATTTAGCCCTTATACGCAGTGAAATGGAAAATGCTATAAATCTTGATGTGCCTTTGAAGGTTGATATTGGTTACGGTAAAAGCTGGATGGTAGGGCATTAATTTAGTGCGTTGATGTAATTATAAGAAGTTGTTGGGCTTTTTGTATAGAAGTTTACTCTCTTTTGTTGACTTTTGGTAAGCTTTGCCTTACAGTCTCCGAGCAGTGGTTTTTAGAAAAAATTAACCGAATAAACTAACTGCGAGGTAACATTGAAAGTAATAGCTGTAATCCCTGCTCGATACGATTCAACGCGTTTCTGCGGGAAAGTTCTCGCCAAAGACACTGGCAAATTCCTAGTTCAACATACTTATGAGCGGGCTTTGTGTGCAAAGAATCTTGATAAAGTACTTATTGCTACTGATAGCCAAGAGGTTGCGCGAGCTTGCGAAGAGTTCTCTGCAGAATGCATTATGACTAGCGATAAGCATAGAAGTGGTACCGATCGTATTGCTGAGGCTGTTTTGGACATTGATGTAGATATAGTTGTTAATGTCCAAGGTGATGAGCCAGAAATTGATCCAGCTAGTATCGAAAAGGTTGCAGCTCTTCTGACAGATAACCCTGATGCTGTTATGGCTACTCTCGTAACAAGGGTTAAAGATGAAGCTCAACTTGAAGATCCCAACGTGGTTAAGGTTGTTCTAGGTGTTGATGGTGAGGCTATTTACTTCTCACGAGCGCCAATTCCATACAATAGGGATTCTCATTCTGCGCAGGCATCTTTAGCTTACAGACATCTTGGTATCTATGCCTATCGCAAAGATTTCCTTTTAGAGATTACACAAAAGGAGCAAACTCCTTTGGAAAAATGCGAGTCGCTTGAGCAACTTCGTGTGATTGAACATGGTTATAAAATACTCACTGCTGTGGTAGAGCATCACTGCGAAGGTATTGATACAGAACAACAATATAAAGCGTTTGTAGAAAGATATAAGAATAGCTTGAAATAAAGGGCATAGTTTTAATATGACTGATAATAAAGAATTATTGGCAAAAATAAGTGATGTAACTACTGAGACAGAATATTTTTCTCCAATACCACCGGGTTACAAAAAGGGCAAGACCAAATACGTGATTGTAATGGGTACGGTTATGAGTGGTCTTGGTAAGGGTATTTTCTCATCCTGCTTGGCTAAGTTGATGCAGGATAAGGGGATTAAGGTTGCACCTATTAAGCTTGAAGGATACCTTAATATCGACTCTGGCACACTAAATCCATTTAGGCACGGCGAAGTCTTTGTACTTGATGATGGTATGGAATGCGATATGGATTTGGGTACTTACGAACGTATGCTTAATCAGGATCTGAGCCGTAGTAATTTTAGTACCAGTGGGCAGATATACAGTGATGTTCTCCATAAAGAGCGTCATGGCGATTATCTCGGTAGAGATGTCCAGATGATTCCCCATATTACTGGTGAGGTAAAGCTTAAGCTGCGCAGATTAGCAATGCAGAGTGATTCTGATGTTGTCTTCGTTGAAATTGGTGGAACTGTTGGTGATCTCGAAAATGCCTTTTATATTGAAGCTATGCGTGAACTAGCTTATGAAGAGGGCCCTGGTAGCTGCTGTTTTGTTGCTCTTACTTATATACTTGCGCCAAAGACGCTAGGGGAACAAAAGTCTAAAGCTGCGCAGCTTGGAATTCGCGAATTAATGGAAAAGGGAATTCAGCCAGATATTATTGCTTGCCGTGCAGATAGTAAGGTGAGCGATACAGTTCGTCAGAAGATCAGCGTGTTTAGTAATGTTCCATTTGAAGATGTCTTCAGTATGCATGATTCTGATAGCATTTATAAGATTCCTGAGATGCTGAAGGTTTCTGCAATAGATACTGAGGTAATTAAGAAGCTAGGCTTGGAAGAAAAACAAGACGCAAGTTGCGAAGCCAAGAATTGGAGTTTATGGCAGGATTTTACTAGTAAGATAGATAAAGAAACTCACGATATCACTGTTGGAATAACAGGCAAGTACACATCTGTGCGAGATAGCTATGCTTCAATAATCAATGCTCTCGAACATGCTGGGATTGCCCTTGGCTGTAAGGTCAATATCGAGTGGATTGATGTTACCGATATCAATCAAGATAATGTTGCTAGTCAATTAAATGGCGTTGATGGAATTATTGTTCCAGGCGGTTTTGGGGTTCGTGGTACTGAAGGAAAAATAGAATGTATTCGTTACGCTCGCGAGAACAATCTTCCTTATTTGGGGCTATGTCTTGGCTTCCAGATGGCAGTTGTGGAATTTGCGAGAAATGTCTGTGGTATTAGTAATGCAAATAGTAGTGAGATAGATTCAGATTGTGAAGCGGTAATTGATATACTGCCTGAACAGAAAAAAATAGAGGGTCTTGGTGGAAATATGCGGCTTGGTGGTCGTGATGTTGAAATCAGAAAAGGTACTAATGCAGAGAAACTATTTGGTGGGGCAGAATCCGTAAGACTGCGATTTAGGCATCGCTATGAAGTAGACCCTGCCTATATTGCACAACTAGAAAGTAATGGCTTAACATTCTCTGGTAAGGCGCCAGACCAACCAATCATGCAGATACTTGAGATCTCTGAGCATCCATTCTTCATGGGAACTCAAGCCCATCCGTGTCTTACATCTAGGCCTCTCAGGCCAGATAGGTTCTTCCTTGGTCTTGTGGCAGCTTCTAGAAAATGTAAATATAGTGACGAGTCATTGCCTAATGCAATTGAAGCAGTCAATGCAGTATTTGGATAAAAAAAGAGAGGTGTCAGATTGACACCTCTCTTTTTTAGATTTTAATATATCTACAGAGAAATTACTTGTTTAGTCTTAGCTTCTTTATTTCCTCTTTTAACTTCTTATTCTCTGCTTGTACACTTTTGAAAGCGTCCATCATCATGTTGATACTTGGTTCTGCTTGTTTCTGACTAGCTTCCAATTTAGCTTCAAGAGTCTTAACTTGTTTCTTTAACTGGGCAATTTGAGTATCTTTGAGCTCTACGAGTCTTTTCAAGCTAGCATCTTGTGAGCAGCTAACTTTATTATTGGTGTTGTCACATTTACAACATTCTTCACAGCCAGTTATTAAAAAAATACCAATTATTGCTACTGTTAAAATCAAAACATTCTTCATTTAACAAAAACCTTTCATTTATACTTATGTGAATAACTAAAAGGAGGCTTCTTTTAAGAAACCTCCTTAATCTTGCTTAACGATTTAGAATAGCTTATTTCTTGCTCTTCTTAGCCACTTTCTTCTTTGTAGCTTTCTTTGCAGTAGCCTTCTTGGTTACTTTTTTCTTGGTTGCCTTTTTAGCAGTGGCTTTCTTGGTTACCTTTTTCTTGGCCACTTTTTTCTTAGCAACTTTCTTCTTTGTAGCTTTCTTTGTGGTAGTTTTCTTAGTTGCTTTTTTCTTTGTTACTTTCTTTTTTGCAGCCTTTTTAGTAGTGGTCTTCTTAGTTACTTTTTTCTTAGCCACTTTCTTCTTTGTAGCTTTCTTTGCAGTTGCCTTCTTTGTTACTTTCTTCTTTGTTACTTTTTTCTTTGCGGCCTTTTTAGTTGTAGCCTTTTTAGTTGTAGCTTTCTTAGTTACTTTTTTCTTAGCAACTTTCTTTTTTGCAACCTTCTTAGTGGTAGCTTTCTTAGTAACTTTTTTCTTAGCAACTTTCTTAGCCATATCTATTTACCTCTCTTAAAAATCATCTAATAACAATTAGCATGTTACCATTAGTTTAACGTTTTATTCCTACCTAACAGTCTACAACTAAGTTATCGTCTATAAATTTAAGGTGTCTTTACGTTTTTTTGCATTCTATTCTTATGTTATATCAGCACTTACGCGCATTTCTAATGGCTAGCTGTTGTGTTAAACTAGAAAAGATATCGTTTCTTTTCGCAGGCTGTTGTTCTTATTTTGCGTTGATAGACCTTATAGTGTTAAATATTTGCATTTGTCGTTTCGCTAACTGTTATGCGGTTTTGTAAATGTTCTTAGTTGTTATGGTTGTTGTTGCATTGTTTGATGTAGAAGTTTTTTTGAAATTTTTTTTATAGTTTTTTGAATTTTCTGATACCTTAGACCGTAAATTTATCTCTTAGGTTTAAATTTGGTGAACGATGTCTAGGCAAAACATAATTCTTTTTGGTGGAAGTTTTGACCCAATACATTTGGCGCATGTCAATATTGCTTTGCAGTGCGTTAAAGAAAAAGCTCCAGCAAAGGTTATATTTATTCCTGCAAACAGATCGCCTTTGAAAAGCCACAAGACTTTGGCGGATAGCCATCATAGATCCAAAATGATTAAACTTGCAATTGCTGGTTATGATTCTTTTGAGTTTAGTGATTATGAACTCAATCGCGTGCCGCCAAGCTACTCTATTTACACTGTAAGACATTTTAAGAACATGTATCAAGAAGCTAATCTCTTCTGGCTTGCTGGTGTAGATGTTCTAGAGGATTTACCTAAATGGTATCGTATTCGTGAGTTGCTTGAGATGTGTAATTTTATTCTCACAGCGAGGTTGCCATTTGATTTTTCAGCTCTTGAGAATATTGCAAATGTTCTTGGTAATGATGTTGCTGATTCTATAAAGAACAATATAATTGAAATTGATCCGATGGATATAAGTAGTAGTTCTATCAGAAATAAAATAGTTAGTGGAGTTGATGTCTCTGAGTATCTCAATGAAGATGTACATCAATATATTAAGGCTTACAATCTCTATAAGAGTTAGATGGCGGAAGTTTCTCATTACTTTATGGGATTTATAGAATGTCAGAATCTAAAAAACAAAATCTAAACGCACTACTAATCATTGGAGATGATTCTGTAGCAAATTATTCTGACTATGTTAGTCGATTGATAAAAGGGCTCTCTAGTTGCTCTTCGGTGCTTAGGGTTGTTTCTACAGGTGATTCTACCGCTAGTTTTGTCTCTCGGATGAATATTGAATCAACTAAATATCCGTTAATTAAGACAGTCGTCTTTGAGAAATATAGCTACACTAAACTTGTGGAATTTGTAGCAAAATCTAAGCCTAATATAATTCATGCACTCTCAAATAGAGATCTTAGAGTTACTAAAAAGTTAGCAACTGAATTCGACATACCATATGTAGTTAATTATTTTGAGAAGCCTACGATTTTGAGTAGGTTTGAGGCTTTCGGAAATAATTGTCAATGTATCTTCGCTGGAAATTCTCGTATCAAACAGAAACTTGAGAGTATGTTTAGGGATGTCAGTGGCAAGGTTAGGCGATTCGAGTACGGAACTTTTGTGGACGACAAGATTGCCTGTTTTGACAGCGAATCACGGCTTGCAAGTATTGCGGTAGTATATCCAATGGAAAATGTTAAAGAGTTTCAGGCATTTTTTGGAGCTCTAAGGCATCTTGGTATTGATGGGTATGAATTTATGGTGGCGATGATTGGGCAAGGAAATCAGGATACTGCCTGTAGAAAGCTGGTCCAAGACATGGGACTTTCGCATTTGGTTAATATCGTTGGTAACGTCAAACCGCTGAGAAAGTTCATAGCAGGGGCTGATATATTTTTGCAACCATGGCCATCGAAAGAGTTTGATACGAGTGTATTTGAAGCGATTGCTGCTGGATTAGCGATAGCTGTTCCTGAGTGTGAATGCGATGTTTTAAATGAGGGTGATTGTTTGTGTTTTGACCATAAAGACGAACTTTCACTGTATGGCGTTCTTAAAGAGCTACTAGACAATAGAGATAAAGCCCGCGCAATGGCAAAGCGTGCGCAGGAACATTTCAGAGAGCAGAATAGCGATTCAAATATGTTAGAATCACTGTGCAAGGTATATTTTGATGCCGTTGATTCATACAACAAATAATCTTAGAGCTTCTTTGGTGATAGTGGTGATGGTATGTGCAATATTTAATCGCAATAGTGTAAATGCTCTATGGTTTTTCATTGACACTTATGGTGCATAAATTATAATCCCTATTTCTGCAATACAGCCGTAGTCTGTATATACTCGTAAGTATTTGTTGTCATCGTAATTATATCGGAGTCATATAGATGATTAAAAATAAGACCTGGCAGGTTATTAGTTGCTTCTTTATTCTTTGTGTAGCAAGTGTTTACGGCGCAACGCTAGAAGAAAACTGGAACGACTTCCTGCACTATACAGCCGTAGGACGTATGGATTTGGCCAAGGGATATGCTCAGTTGGTCTTAGATAGTAACCCAGACCCTGTTGAGCTTCTCAAAATTAGCGAGCAAAATCCACAGTCATACGGAATCCTACTTAGGGTTTACAACAACAGTACAGAGCTCAAAGATGTTGCAAGTAAGTTGTTAGATGTCATCGAGAAGGGGCGTTTTGAGCTTAGAACTAACCCAAAGATTATCAAGCAAGAAATTGCTAGATTAAATACGACTGAGAGGGGACGCATTAAAGCGGAGCAAAGGCTTAAGAATGCCGGTGAGTATGCAGTGCCTTTCCTTCTAGATGCCATTAGTGATCCAGCAAGAAAAAAAGAGCTTCCGGCTATTACAGTTGCTCTATCTAAGATGGACCGCGATGCTATTCGTCCATTGGTTGCTTCTTTGGAGATGAGTGATCATGCTACAAAAATAGAGGTTGTCAGAGCTTTAGGAAAAATCAAATATCCGCAATCTCTTGCCTACCTTAAATATATCTATGAAACTACATCTGCCCAAGATCTCAAAGAGCAGGCTCTTAATGCAATTAAGTCTATTGATCCTAACGCTTTGAAGATTTCTTCAGCAAGATTGTTCTATAATCTTGCTAGGGATTACTATTACCACCACGATTCAGTTGCACCGCGTAGCGATTTTACTTTTGCAAATATTTGGTTCTGGGATACTCAAGAGAATAGATTAAAAAGAGAGAAGGTTTCCAAGAAATATTTCTTTGAACTCATGAGTATGAGGTCTTGTGAATGGGCTCTGAGGGCCGATGAGAACACCTCAGAGGCAATATCTCTTTGGATTGCATCATTCTTTAAGGTTGAAGAGGCAAATATTGCAATGCCAAAATATTTTGGTCAAGGTCATGCCGATGCTATGACCTATGCTACAACAGCTGGAGCTGAGTATTTACAGGCCGCTTTAGCGATGGCGATTAAAGACCAGGATGATTACGTTGCCCTCAATCTAGTTGAGGCACTTGCAGTTAATGCAGGAGAATCATCTCTTCTATACACATTTGGTACAACTCAGCCACTAGTTGATGCGTTGACTTACAAAGCTCTTAGCGTTCGCTACAGTGCGGCGATTGCGATTGGTTCAGTAGGGCCGACGACTAATTTTGTTGGAGATAAGAAGGTTGTAGAGAATCTTTCTGATGCGATAGTTAGGGTTGGTTCTTCAGACCTTGGAGAGCAATTGTCGCTCTCGTATGCTAAAAGAGCAATGGATGTTCTTGTGAAATTGGCAATATCTAACAATGCTATAGTAGATGTTGCTCAGGCAAAAGAATCGTTAATTAAGGTATTAAATTCTGGTGATTCAGACCTTGCTATTAAAGCATCTAAGGTATTAGCTTATATCAATGCACCAGACGCACAGCGTGCTATTATTAAAATTGCTTTTGATGATTCTCGTGATACAGATTTGAGATTAAGCGTCTTTGATTCTTTGATTGTGTCTATAAAGAAGTTTGGCAATCTGCTATCAACAGAGCAAGTTGATAAGCTATACCAGATGAGTGCTTCAAGAGATATTGATGCTAGAATCCGCTCTAGTGCAGCGGGGGCTTATGGGTCACTAAATCTTCCTAGCAAGAAAGTTAAGATCCTAATACTAGATCAAGCGAAGAAATAACATAACTCTTGCTATGATATGGTTTTGTACAAATTAATTTGATATAGCCGTTGGCTGAGATGCCAGCGGCTTTTCTTTTTAATTTGCCAATCCTTATGGATTAAGAGTTAGCATAATTTGTTTGCATTTTGGCACTGCTGAGGTTAGGATTTTAGCCGAAAGTGAGGCTAAAGCGTATTGGTGCCAGAAAACGAACATTTAGATGCTCATATTGCCGAGGTTGAAGAAATTGTAAGCCATTTCTCCCCAGAAGAGAGGATGCTTGTGGTTTTAAAGGCTCAGCTTTATGACGGGAAATGGGAGCAAATGCTAGATGACCTTAGCAATAGACTAACGGGCAAGCCGTACGTTTTTAAACTTGCTACGAGGATTAAGGATGATATTGAAAGAGTTCATGCTCTCAGAGCTATTGAAGATGAGTATTCTATAGACCTGAGTGATTATGTGAGCTTAAAATAATTATTGATCATAAGAGGATATTTATGTTGTTAAGATTGTTAACTTTATCGATTTTGTCAATTTCACTGTTTGGTTGCAACAATGGTGGCTCTTGTTATAACGACAGTTCTTCCAATCCACTGCTTCTTTCAAACTCACTACTAAAGGATGCAGGGCTTTCTATAACTTGGCAGAATAATATACCTTTGAAATGTAACGAATCAGTAAGTAAGTTCTTTGTAGTTGATAAATATCTATATGTAATAACAAACACCAATACCCTACTATGTATTGACAGAGCTAACGGTAAAGTTCGTTTCGTAAAGAAGTTTGCACCAGCTCTTTTACCTGTTGAAGAGCCTGTTAAAGATGGCGAAAACTTATATTTTACCGTTGGTTTAGAACTGCTTAGGCTAAATCCAACTACAGGTGAGCTCGTTAAAGAGTACGATTTCTCTGAAACACCAACTGCTCCGATTGCAATGAATAAAGAAAATTATTACATTGCTGGCCCTGATATGTTTGTCCATTGTGTTAATCGTGATCAAGAATATGCGGTCTATCGCGTTTCTTCTTGCACTTGGACACCGATTGTATCTATAGGAGTTACAGAATCGATACTCGTTATGGTTACCAGTGAGGGAAATGTATTTGCAACATCGCCAAGGAGCGCAATTAAATATTGGAGATTTGATCTTGGGGGTCAGGTACGGGCAAGAGCTCTTTATAAAAATAATAGCATTTATCTCGCATCTCTTGATAGCAATATTTATAAGTTGAGCCTTTCCAGAGGTACTCTTGAGTGGAAGACGCCTCTTGGTGATGAATTGAGCAGTAAACCTGTGTTAGCTGGTGACTTGCTTTATGTTTATGCATCTAAGCAGGGCTTGTACGCAATATCACCAGACGATGGCAAGATAGTATGGCAAGAGAAAGATGGGCAGAGACTTCTTTCAAGAAGCAAGCCAAGAAGTTATGTCTTTACTAAATCAAAAGAGATAAGTGTTATGGATAATAACACAGGCAAGGATCTCTACAAATTGGATACTTCAGTTGTTGATTATGTAGCAACTAATACATTTGATTCTAGTATCTATGTTATGGATAAAACAGGCAAACTATTACGCATAGATGAAATAGACTAATATTTACAGACCCTACAATGAGGTTAGAATGAATACGAAGATACAAACTGCACTTATAAGTGTTTCAGATAAAAGAGATGTTACTGTATTTGCTAAAGAACTTAGCGACAGAGGCGTCAAAATCATTAGTACCGGTGGTACTGCCAAAGCAATTAAAGATGCTGGTGTTGATGTAATCAGCGTAGATTCTGTTACTGGTTTTCCAGAAATGATGAATGGACGTGTGAAAACCTTACATCCTAAGATTCATGGAGCATTGCTTGGCTTGAGAGACAATAAAGATCATGTTGATGCAATGAAAGAGCATGGCATCGAAGCTATTGATTTGGTGTGCGTCAATCTCTATCCTTTTGAAGACACCGTTGCCAAGGATAATTGCACTTTTGAAGATGCGATTGAGAATATTGATATTGGTGGACCAAGTATGGTTCGTTCCGCTGCAAAGAATCATAAGTTTGTTACTATTGTAACCAATCCGGCTGATTATAAGCGTGTTATTGCGCAGATGGATAAAAATGATGGTTCTACAACTCTTGAGTTTAGAGAAGAACTCGCTGCTGCGGCATTTAGCTTGACTGCCTCTTACGATGCGGCAATCTCAAAATATCTAAATACAAGACTTGGCAATGAATATCCTCAAAGAGTTTCAATTGCTATGACTAAGGTTAAGGACCTTAGATACGGAGAGAACCCTCATCAAAGCGGAGCTTTTTATTGCTTACCAGATGCGGGTGAAGTGAGTATTGGTAGAGCAAAGTTTCTTGAAGGCGGAACTACCGATATTAGTTTTAATAACTTACTTGATGCAAATGCGGCATTTGAGCTCGTTAAGGAATTCCAAGAACCAGCTGCGGTCGTTGTCAAGCATCTAAATCCTTGTGGTTGTAGCGTTGATTCTGATATCATAAAGGCCTATGAGAAGGCTTATCTTGGAGATGTGGTAAGTGCTTTTGGTGGTATTATAGCGTTAAATAGAACCGTTGATTTAGAGCTTGCTACAGTGATTATGGAGTCCTATGCTAGGTTTGGTAAAGATAATGGCGCACTTGGTTTCTTTGCAGAGGTGATTATTGCTCCAGAGTTTACCAGTGATGCTCTTGATGCCATTCGTACATTGAAAACTTGGGGGCAAAGGGTAAGACTTATCGAGACAGGTCCTATAGATAGAAACAACCTCGATGATAAAGAATACGATGTACGTTGTATTGTTGGTGGCATGCTTCTTCAAAAGAGGGATTTAGTTGGTTGGAATCCTGATGAACTAACGTTCCCAACAAAACTTAAACCTACTGATAAGCAACTAGAAGATTTGCGTATAGCATGGTTAACGGCTAAGCATGTTAAGAGTAATACCATTACTTTGGTCAAGGATGGTCGACTAATAGGTGTTGGCGCTGGTCAGATGAATAGAGTGGAATCTGGTTTGATAGCGTTTAAGAACGCAGGTGAGGAGAGTAAAGGGGCCTCTATGGGTTCAGACGCTTTCTTCCCATTCCCAGATAATATCATAAATGCTGCCAAGGCAGGTGTGGCTTGCATTGTTCAGCCTGGCGGATCTAAAAAGGATGACGAGGTTATTGCAGCAGCTGATGAAGCTGGAATTGCAATGGTCTTTACTGGCAAGAGACACTTTAAACATTAGTAGGCGGGCTTCTTGGTGTTTGATATAAAAAAAGGCTCAGGTTAAAACCCTGAGCCTTTTTTTTGTTTTAGAGAGGATGTTTTATTTCAATCCTGCTTTCTTCCTTAGTTTTTCAACCATATCTGTTCTTTCCCAGCTGAAGCTATTTCCACTCTTGCCAAAGTGGCCATTGTGGGCGGTTTGATAATAGATTGGCTTCTTCAAATCTAGACACTTAATAATCCCTGCAGGAGTTAATGGGAAGAGTTCTCTTACTATCTTTGTGATTTCTTTCTCGTCAATCACAGCACTGCCGTTTGTATCAATCAATACTGACACAGGTTCTGCTACTCCAATTGCATATGAGAGTTGAACTTCGCAAGAAGTTGCTAGCTTTGCTGCAACTATATTTTTTGCAACGTATCGTGCCATGTAGCTGGCGCTACGATCTACTTTTGAAGGATCCTTACCGCTAAAAGCTCCGCCACCATGACTGCCGTGTCCTCCATATGTGTCAACTATGATTTTGCGACCGGTTAGACCGCAATCTCCTTTTGGTCCACCTATGACAAAACGACCAGTTGGGTTGACGTGGAATATGGTGTTTTTATCCACAAGCTTCTTAGGCAAACAAGGCATGATAACTTTTTCGATAATCTCTTTCTTCAGCTTGCCGTGTTTGACTTGTGCTTCATGTTGTGTTGATACAACCACAGTATGAATGCGCAAAGGCTTATTCTTCTCATCATATTCTATTGTAACCTGACTTTTGCCATCAGGTCTTAGCCATGGTAGTTTCTTATTCAAGCGTACTTTCGATAGCCTATTTGTGATAGCGTGAGCAAGTGAAATACTAAGAGGCATTAAGCTCTTTGTTTCATTGCAAGCATAGCCAAACATAATACCTTGGTCGCCTGCGCCTTGCTCTTTGTGGAGTCCTTTACCAGTAGTTACGCCTTGTGAGATGTCTGGGCTTTGTTTGTCTAGGGTAACCATGACTGCGCAGTTCTCTGCGTCAAAGCCAATATGTGGATCAGTGTAGCCTATTTTTTTGATTGTATCGCGTACAATTTGTTGTATGTCAACATTAGCTTTGCTAGTAATCTCACCGGCTACTACAACCAGCCCTGTTGTTACTAATGTTTCACATGCGACGCGGCTCTCTGGATCTTGCGCGAGCATTGCGTCTAAAATTGAATCGGAAATTTGATCTGCTACTTTGTCTGGATGCCCCATAGTTACAGACTCACTTGTAAACAGTTTGCCCTTTACTGGGGTTGTTGTTCTCTTAGCCATATTTATCTCCATAAGTTTTTCAAGACTAAAACTGCAGTAAGTATAAGTAGAATTGAGGGTTGCGTCAATTGAGTATAGGTTGAAAAAACTAACTATTTAGTTGTTTTAACTTCATTGAGATGCCAGTCGTAATGTGTAAAACGCACATCGTAGCCACTGCGTGGAAATGACGCCAGTTCAGATTTGCTTAAATAATCATCAATGAAATTGAAAAAGGCTCGTATCTTTGGACTATAGGCCTTGTATTTCTTATTGGTACCGTACGCTTCTATGATTTCATCTTTGTACCAGTTAAACATATCTGAGAGATAGATAATTCGTTCGTTGTTGTCTATTTTGAGCGTGTGAGGATTCTTAATGAATCGAACCATTTGATCATCTAGTTGTTTTTCAAGTTTATAGCCAAAATAAGCTTCATTGCGCATTGGTGCAGAGCTCATACTGGCGTAGCTTAGTGCAAAATGTATCTTAGGAGCCGCGTACAATTCACTGACGTAATGTTCTACTTCATCAAGGCTATAGCGGCGTCCCATTACATTGAAGAGATATTTCGTTCTTGGTTTGCTAAGATGCATAATGCTACCTTTAGGGTAGAATATTAGTTTTAGTTTAAAAACCTTGATAGGGTAATTCTCTGCTACTAATTTCATTATGTTGAAATTATGTACGTTAATCCAAAAGGCCTGTTGTTGTTGATCGTTCCAGCTGAGATAGTCCTGCACTTTAATATTTCTGAGTTTACGAGCTATTATTGAGAGTGAGTGTCTATTCTTTTTTAGTTTTGCGTAATCGACCATGCCATCTTTGTTTACAAACTCTTTGAAGAATGCATCGAAAGTAGAATTAATAGGAATGACTAAATCGGTGCTTGGAGAATTAGTGGCGACTTTTTGAGGATCTACATCTTGCGCCTCAATTTGCGCAGCCGCAGAGAGTAGAGTAATAGTCAGTATAAGAATAGTTGTAAATCTCAATAGCATAAAAACTTAACTGTTAAGCGTAAAAAAGGTTTCAAGGACTTTTTATAGCCGAACCTACCTGTTTGTCGGTGAAGTCCTTGGGTATTTTAACTAGTTCTATCATATTTTTATAGCAGAATCAGCTTTGTTAGAGAAGTTTTTATATTCTTGACTTCGCTTTAAAGTTGTTGATTCTATCCCTAGAGAGATTAAAATACGGCGATTGCTATCTATAACATAAGTCAGAGATTTTAATGAGAAATTCTTTCGTTTTCTACACAATAGTTGTATTTATCCTGTCTCTCTTGGTGTTTTCCTTTGTCAATCTTGCAAAAAGGGTATCTAGATTTGAGTGTCGAGTTGTGGCTTTGGAAGATGCTATTAAAGAGGCTACTTCTACTCAAGCAAGGCAATGCCAAGAGAGCAGACGCTGTGGGGATTCTGGTGATTGGTTAGTCTGGGCCCTTAGGGTCGAGCCTAAATCACTCAATCCTCTCTCTCCAGAGCGAGATGTTTATCAGCAATGGATTACTATGCCTAACATATTCGAGCCGCTACTTAGCTACGATTTTGAGACTGTTGAGTTAAAACCACTTTTGGCAAAATCTTACAGTATCTCTGATGATGGGCTTGAAATCACCTTTACTCTACGCGACAACGTCTGTTTTTCTGATGGTAATAAATTAGATGCGGACGATGTGATCTTCACATTTAATACAATCCGAGATCCTAGAATCCTAGCTTCATCGCTAGCAAATATGTTTGATGATGTTGTTTCCGTAGAGAAACTCGATAATCTACGAGTCCGATTTAAGCTCTCGCGAGCTTACTTTAAAGCATTGGAAAATCTCTCTTTTTGGAATGTTGGAATCTTACCAGAGCATATCTATTCCTACAAAGATCCAAGGGATTTTATAAATCACATCTCCAATCCAATTGGCAGTGGCCCTTACGTTTTTGATCGCTGGAAAGTTGGCCGTAGTATAACACTTAAGCGCAATGAAAATTATTGGGCAACTAAGCCCAATCTAGAGAGGATAGTTTTTAGATTTATCAAAAACGACCTTGCTATTGTGCAGGCGTTAAAGGCTGGAGAGGTTGATTACATAAGACTTCGCGGCGATCAATATAGTGATTTAAGCAAAGATGATGGCTTTGTCTCAAAGTATAGAATGCTTAAATATTCGACGCCAATGAGCCCGTTTTACTATATCGGCTGGAATCAGGCATTCGATTGTTTCTCTGACAGAGATACAAGAGTAGCTCTGACGCAATTGATTGATAGAGATATGATTGTTAAGCACTTTCAAAAAAACAATGCGCAGGTTGTCACAGGGCCTTTCTCTATAATGGGCTCTGAATACGACAAAACTGTTACACCGTGGCCATACGACCCTAAAGGGGCTTTGGAATTACTGCATAAGGCAGGTTGGAGTGATAGCGATTCAGATGGAGTCTTGGATCGTAACGGGAAGAAATTTAAGTTTGAATTTAGCTATAGCGCCTCCGATGACTTCTACAATAGGCTTGCAATCTACCTGAAAGATTCTCTTGGAAAGGTGGAAATTTTAGTTGAACCAGACCCAGTTGAATGGTCAGTGTTGGTTGAGAGGGTGGTTAATCGGAAATTTCAAGCTGTCGTGATGGGCTGGAGTGGTGACATTTTAGAAGACCCTTATCAATTGTGGCATTCTTCACAAATCGACAATAAAGGCTCGAATTTTGTGGGTTTTCATAGCGAAATCGCCGATAAACTCATTGAAACTGCTCGAAGAACAATTGATTCGAAGCGTCGAAATGATATATACCATAAATTGCATCGATTGTTACATGAGCAACAACCGTACACGTTTCTATACTGTAGTAAAGAATTTCGTGTTGTGGACCGTAGATTTGAGAATGTTAAGGTTTATCCTTTGGGCTTGAATTACCTTGAATGGTATGTGCCTCGGGATAAACAGAAATATAAATGATGAGGAATTAAATGAGTGGCCGTGGTTTCTTTTTTAAGTTCACAGTAATTATTCTATTATTGGCAATAATAATAATCCAGATTCTCTTGATGATGCAGTCTGATAGGCTCTTTATTCGATTAAATCAGATTGATAGTAACTTAAAGAATCGCCTTGTGTCTGCAGAGTCAGCGAATCAGAGTAAACTAGAGCAATCTCACGATGGTGGCTGGCTTGTATGGCGACTTGGCGGGGAACCTTCCACCTTAAATCCATACCACTCTCAAGCGGATTTCTCATCTGCTATAATAACAGACGGCAATATCTTTGAGTCGCTTCTAAAGAGAGATCCAGATACTCTAGAGCTTAAGCCTTTTCTTGCCGAATCATTTGATGTCTTAAAAGATGGCATGGAGATTTACTTTAAGCTAAGAGATGATGTCTATTTTTCTGATGGTGAGCCAATAACAGCGAAAGATGTAGAGTTTTCGTTTAAGACTATTACAAATCCCAAGATAGATGCAGCAAGGCTTGCTAGTTACTACAAAGACGTTAAAGAGGTTCAAATTATAAGCGATAGAGAAGTCAAGTTTATCATGAAGAAAAAGTACTTCAAGTCGCTTGAGATTGTTGGCGGTATGGCAATTTTGCCTGAGCATATTTACCATTTTGATGACCCTCAAGTTTTTAATAGTAGAATAAGTAACCCTGTCGGTAGCGGTCCTTATGTCTTTGTTAAGTGGGATGTGGCTAAAGATGTTGTATTGATGCGCAATGATTCCTATTGGGGCGATTTGCCTGCAATAAAGAAGATTGTGTTTAAATTCATAATCAATGACAATGCCGCAATTCAAAGTCTAAAGGCTGGAGATGTTGACTATGTCAGGCCTCTGCCAGATCAATATGATCAACTTGCCAAAGATGAGGCATTTACGAGTAAATTCTATCCGATCTCCTATTGGCATCCAGGTGTTGGGTATTTCTATATTGGCTGGAATGAAGCTAACCCTTGTTTTAAAGATAAAAGGGTAAGGCAGGCGTTGACAATGCTTGTTGATAGAGAAGCTATCTGTAAGCATTTATTAAAAAATCCAGAAGCAAAGGTTCCTACTGGACCATTCTATATCTACGGCGACCAGACTAATCCTGATATCAAGCCTTGGCCATACGATGTTGAGCGTGCTAGAAAATTATTGACTCAGGCAGGTTGGGTGGACACTAACGGTAATGGCATTATTGATAAAGACGGCGTAGAGTTTAAATTTAATTATATGATAGTTGGCGGGGTTTCTCTCCATGAGAATATAGCCAAGCTACTCAAGGATTCCTTCTCTAAGGTTGGTATTGAAATGCGCATAGACCCTTATGAGTGGAGTGTTTTTATTGGCAAACTTCACGATCGTAATTTTGATGCGACAAATCTTGCTTGGGGCGGTAGCTTGGAGTCAGATCCGTATCAAGTGTGGCATTCGTCTCAGATTGGTAATGGTGGTAGTAATTATGTTGGCTTTAACAATCCAGAAGCCGATGCTCTTATAGAGAAGGCAAGAGAAACTCTTGATCGGGATGAGCGTAATAAGCTTTACCATAAATTCCATGCAATCTTGCATGAGCAACAACCCTACACCTTTATTTATACTAGACCTAGTCAGGCATTTCTGGATCGTAGGTTCCAAAATGTTAAATTACATCGACTCGGTCTAGACAGTCTAGAGTGGTATGTTCCTAGTTATTTACAGAAATACAAATAATGACAACCTATATTCTAAGAAGATTGCTATTGATGATTCCAACTATGCTTGGAATTACTATCATGGTGTTTACCATTAGTAGGATTGCACCTGGAGATCCGTTTTCTTTGCAGATGGGGCCTGATTCTCAGCTTGATTCTGAAAAGTCGGCAGATGTACGTGAAGCGCAGAGAAAACACCATGGACTTGATAAGCCAATCCCAGTCCAATATATAATTTGGCTTGGCAATGTCGTGCG
This sequence comes from Phycisphaerae bacterium, assembly GCA_027078365.1. Classification (GTDB taxonomy): domain Bacteria; phylum Planctomycetota; class Phycisphaerae; order Sedimentisphaerales; family Sedimentisphaeraceae; genus S145-28. The sequence continues at coordinate 44,613 of JALWYQ010000039.1, read as the reverse complement.
GTTTGATTTTGGAGACTCTATTAAATACAACAGACCGGTCTTGGATTTAATTAAAGAAAGATTGCCTATAACGCTTACGTTAAACCTTATGGCATTTGTGATTATATATAGCATCTCAATACCGCTTGGTATCCTGTCGGCGGTTTATCATAAGAGCTTCTTTGATAGGTCTAGTTCGATATTGCTTTTAGTGTTATGGTCTTTGCCAGCGATGTGGGTTGGTCAGATGCTCATTGCTTATTTTTGCTCACCTGATTATTTCTGCTGGTTTCCATCTTCGTCCTTATCTAGCAATAACGTTGATAACTTGCCATTTTTTGCATGGCTAAGCGATAGGTTATGGCATTTGGTATTGCCAGTGTTATGTTTGACATACGCTGGCTTTGCATATCTAACCAAGCAGGTTCGCGCAGGTATGCTTGACACAATGCGCATGGATTACATTCGTACTGCAAGGGCAAAGGGGCTATCTAACTCGATAGTTATCTTACGTCATGCGTTTAGAAACAGTGTGATTCCTGTTATAACAATAATGGCAACAATATTGCCGGCAATGTTTGGTGGTTCTGTAATCATTGAAAAGATATTTAGTATTCCTGGTATGGGTTTGCTTGCATTCGAAGCTATCTCAACCCGCGATTACAATATCGTTATGGCTGTTGCGACTATAGCGGGATTTCTTAATTTATGTGGATTGTTATTGGCTGATATAGCCTATGCTCTTGTTGACCCTAGAATAAGTTTTGAAGGGGGTTCTGTATGATTAGAGGGGCAAAAAAAATAACGCATTCAGATTGGGGACGGTCATACTCTCAAATGGTTAGTGATGAGTTCTTTAAGAACTTCATTAATATAATCTCATTAGCCTTTATAATATTTCTTTTTGTGGTGGCAGTTTTTGCGCCATTTATAGCTAACGATAAGCCATTTGTAATCAAAATAGATGGGGCATTAAAGTTTCCTCTATTCGCTTCCTTAAACGGTGTTGATTACAGCACGCTTCTCGCTGCACTTGTTGGTGTTGTATTATTCTTGCTACATCGTAGAAATATTAAGAAAGTGAATCCGTCAATAAGGGGTTCTATTTGGGCTAAGCAGGTTGGGGTTGGTGTAGTCGTTTTGATTGTCGGTATTACTTGTTTACTTGCTCTAATCCCAAGTAAATTAGACGCTACGGATTATAAGTCCAAACTCAAATCTAAAGAGGCTAGCTTTGCCATTTTTCCGATTGTTCCGTATGGATTTGCGCGTACAAATATCAGTGAACGTGAAGAACCGCCAAGTAAGAAGCATTGGTTTGGAACCGATGATGTTGGATGTGATGTTCTTTGTAGAGTGATTCATGGTAGTAGAATATCACTTAGTGTTGGATTCGTTGCTGTTGGAATTTCCGGAATTATAGGTGTCTTTATTGGTGCTATAATGGGCTACTTTGGCGGAAAGGTAGATTTTGTCTTAATGCGATTCGTTGAGATTATGATGGCAGTGCCTGTGTTTTTCTTAATCATTACGATTGTGGCATTCTTTCCGCGCAGCCTACTAAATATCATGATTATAATTGGTATTACAGGTTGGACTGGTAACGCAAGATTTATTAGAGCAGAATTTTTAAAGCTTAGAAAACAAGACTATGTTCAAGCGGCTAGAGCGCTTGGTTTGCCGCTACATAGCATACTTTTTAAGCATATGCTTCCAAATGGTATTGCTCCAGTTTTAGTTTCGGCTACTTTCGGTATTGCGGGGGCAATCTTTACAGAAGCGTCCCTTAGCTTTCTTGGCTTTGGTGTAGCTCCTCCAACTCCAAGTTGGGGGCAGATGCTAAGTCAAGGGGTTAGTGCTACAGGGCATTTTCTTTGGTGGATGTCTTTATTTCCTGGAATAGCTATTTTCCTTACGGCAGTATCCTATAATCTCGTTGGAGAGGGGCTGCGCGATGCTATAGACCCACGTTTGAGGAAGGCAGCATGAGTGAAGTACTCTTAGAAATTAAAGATCTTTGCGTATCTTTTGATACAGACGATGGTGTTGTAAATGCTGTTGATGGTGTTAGTTATCAGCTTCGTAAGGGAGAAAGTGTTGCTGTTGTAGGTGAGAGTGGTTGCGGTAAGAGTGTCACATCTCTCTCTGTTATGCGATTGATACCGTCACCTCCGAGTAAAGTTCTTGGTGGTGAGATCTTACTCAACGGAGAGAATCTTCTCGAATTTAGCGAAAAGAAGATGCGCAGCATTCGCGGCAACGAAATCGCTATGATATTTCAAGAGCCGATGACTAGCCTAAACCCTGTATATACGGTTGGAGAGCAGATTGTCGAAGCGATCGAAAGGCATCAAACTCTAAAGGGTGATGCCGCTTGGACTAAAGCAGTAGATATGTTAAGACTCGTAGGTATTGCTGACCCTGACATTAGGGCTAATGAGTATCCACATCAACTCTCTGGTGGAATGCGTCAAAGGGTTATGATTGCAATGGCACTCTCTTGCGATCCTAAATTACTCATTGCCGATGAGCCAACGACCGCTCTTGATGTTACGATACAGGCTCAGATCCTAGAGCTTTTAAGAGAAATCCAAAAGAGAAACAATATGAGTATTCTTTTGATAACTCACGATCTTGGTGTTGTTGCAGAAAACGCTGATTATGTGGTTGTCATGTATGCTTCCAAGATTGTTGAAAAGGCACCGGTTGATGCTCTATTTGCAACACCAGCGCACCCTTATACTAAAGGGCTTTTAGCTTCTCTACCAATTCTTGGCAGTGATAAAGAACGCTTGGATACAATTGAGGGTAGTGTTCCCGATCCTTTGAACTTTCCAAGCGGATGTAAATTTCATCCAAGATGTAGTATTGGTTGCAAAGACAAAAAATGCCAGACTCAAGAGCCACCGCTCGTAGAAGACGGTTGCGGAAGAGCAGTTGCCTGTTGGCATGCAAAGCTTTAAAAAACTACAAAGGTTTTGATTGATATATGAGTGAAAAAAAAGACGACATTTTGATAAAAGTTGACTCTCTGAAAACTTACTTTCCAATAACTAAGGGGCTCTTTTCTAGGGTAGTTGGTTCTGTTAAGGCGGTCGATGGGGTTAGTTTTACTATTCCAGTAGGCAAGACGCTTGGTTTGGTTGGTGAGAGTGGTTGTGGCAAGACAACCGTTGGCCGCTCAATCCTGCGGCTAATTCCTCATACATCTGGAAGGGTTGAATTTGATTCTAAAGATATCTTTTCTCTGAGTAAAGATCAGATGCAAAGGGTAAGAAAAGATATGCAGATTATATTTCAAGACCCGTATGGTTCTCTAAACCCACGTATGACAGTGGAGAATATTGTTGGAGAATCGCTAGGGGTTCATGGATTAATAGAGCCAAATCGTAGAAGAGATAGGGTTGTTGAGCTCTTAGAGATGTCTGGTTTATCAGGGTCTTGCCTCAATAGATACGCCCATGAATTCTCTGGCGGTCAGCGTCAACGTATTGGCATTGCACGGGCTCTTGCTCTTGAGCCTAAGTTTATAGTGTGTGATGAACCAGTGAGCGCATTGGATGTTTCGATACAATCTCAGATTGTCAATCTACTTCAAGACCTGCAGCAACAAATGGGGCTTACCTATCTGTTTATTGCGCATGATTTAGCTGTTGTTGAGCACATTAGTGATTTTGTAGCAGTTATGTATCTTGGCAAGATTGTTGAGATTACAACGGCTAAAAAACTTTTCTCTAATGCAAAGCATCCATATACTAAAGCTCTAATGAGTGCAATACCACAGCCCAATCCAAATAGAGTGGTAAATCGTACGATTTTGAAAGGAGAGGTGCCAAGCCCATCTAATCCTCCTTCAGGTTGTGCATTTCATCCACGCTGTCCGATTGCTGAAGATGCGTGCAGGCATAATCAACAGAAATTGGAGAGCAAGGATGACTCTGGTGAGCATCTTGTGGCTTGCTGGAAGGCATAGAGAAGATTTATTGCATTAAAAAGGAAAGAAAAGAAGATGCATAACGCTGATGAATTAAATATAAGAGAAGTTTCAGGTGTAACAGTTATTACACTTGGCCAGAGAGATGTCAGCAGTGTTCTAGAAATAGATAAAACAAGTGAGATTTTCGTTGGTTATATTAAATCTAATCAACCATCTAAGTTAATCATAAATTTTGATGACATCAAATTTTTCTCATCAAAAGCTCTTGGAATGCTACTTAATGGTTGGAAGAAGATTGAGGCGTATGGCGGTAAAATGATTATCTCCGGAATAAATCCTCAACTTTCGCGATTGTTTCGTATAACAAATCTCGATAAAATCCTTAAATATTACCCTGATATTAACAGTGCAATTGCGGCACTTGAATAGGTTAAATAAGGAGGCATTTATATGTTTCAAGATAGTTTTATGGAGACTCAGTTTTCAATCTTTATGGTTAATAAGCCAGGCGTCTTATCACAGGTCTTAGGTGAACTAGCCAAGGCGAAGCTTAACATTATTGCAATGACTATGATGGACTCGGTAGAACATGGTGTTATGAGACTGATTGTCTCTAACAAGAATAAGGCCAAAGAAGTCCTAGATAAGCTAAATTTAAGGTATAGTGAAACAAGCGTGCTTTGTTTGAGAATGGATAATAAAGCCGGTTCGCTCGCGCAAGCAACTCAAATCCTTGCGAAAGAACACATCAACATCTCTTACGCATACTGTACTGCTGGTGGAAAAGGCGGTAAGGCAACTGGAGTTTTAAAGGTAGCAAATGTTAAAAGGGCAATAAAGGTAATTAAGGACGCCTTGTCTAAGACTAACTCGGAAAAAGAGAAGAAAAGGACAAAGAAGGCCTCATCTCAGCGCAGAGCTAAATAGACAAATAAAGAAAGAGACTTTTCCATATCGAAAAGTCTCTTTCTTTTTAATTATGCATCAATTATTCGACGGTTACACTCTTTGCCAAGTTTCTTGGCTTATCTACATCTAGCCCTCTAAGAAGAGCTGCGTGGTAAGCTAGAAGTTGTAGTGGAATTACAGTCAAAAGTGGCTGAAGAGAGTCAGGGGCATCTGGTATTGAGATTAGATGGTCTGCGAAAGCCTTGATGTTTTCATCACCTTCTGTAGCAATCACTATAGTCTTGCCGCCCCTTGCGCGAACTTCTTCGATATTAGATATTATTTTTTCATAATGAGATCCAAGAGTTGCTATAAACACAGCAGGAGTTGCGTTGGTTATTAAAGCGATTGGTCCATGTTTCATCTCGGCTGCGGCGAGTCCTTCAGCGTGAATATAGCTAATCTCTTTTAGCTTGAGTGCTCCCTCAAGAGCGGTAGGGTAGTTGAACCCTCTTCCCATAAAGAGCCAGTTATTTTGCTCATAATTTTCTTTTGCTATGTCTCTTATATATTCTGACTGCTTGAGGATTGAGCGGATTTTGTTTGGAATAGAATCAAGCCCTTCTAATAGAGACGCCGCTTCTAAATTTGACAAATGCCTTCTGCGACCAAGTTCTATTGCAAGCATAGCAAGAACAGCAACCTGTGCGGTGAAGGCTTTTGTACTTGCCACTCCAATCTCAGGGCCTACCCTTAGATAGATTCCAGCATCTGTCATTCTTGATATTGTGGAGCCAACAACATTAACCAATCCAAGAACTATTGCACCTCTCTCTTTTGCCATCTCTATTGCAGCTAAAGTGTCAGCGGTTTCGCCAGACTGGCTAACTGCAATTACAACCGTTCCATCTTCAATGATTGGATTTCTATATCGAAATTCGCTTGCGTATTCTACTTCGGTAGGGATTCTAGCTAGTTGCTCTAGCATATACTCACCAATTAATCCGGCATGCCAAGCAGTGCCACAACCTGTAAGTATTATTCTTTTTGCTCTTGTAAGTTTTCTGGCCATGTCTGTTATGCCGCCAAGAACAATTTTAGATTCACCAAGTTGTATTCTACCACCAAAACATCTCTCAAGTGCTTCAGGTTGCTCAAATATCTCTTTGAGCATATAGTGGTCGTAACTGCTTAATTCTATTTCTTCTAGAGAGAATTCTATATCTTTGAGGTCTTTGGTTGTTTCGATGTTGTCAATAGTTAGAGTTCTAAAGCCGTCTGCGTTGATTGTTGCCATTTCATTATCTGATAGATAAATCGCTTGCTTTGTATGCTCTACGATTGCTGAGGCGTCTGAGGCGATTATATATTCGCTGTCTCCAACCCCAAGTATTAGAGGCGAGCCTTTTCTTGCGCAGATGATTGAGTCTGGGTAGTCAGAGCATATAATTGCCAATCCGTAGCTACCTATAAGCTTGTTTAGTGCCTGTTGAACAGCCCATTCAAATCTATCTTGCCCATCAGGGATTTTGTAATCAGAGTCATGGTTTGAGTAAAAATAGCCTATCAGGTTGACTATGACTTCTGAGTCAGTATCACTTTTAAACTCGAAACCTTTTGATAGTAACCATTTCTTGAGTGTTGTGTAATTTTCAACAATTCCGTTATGGACAAGTGTTATTTTGTTTGAGAAGTCAGTGTGTGGGTGTGAATTTATCTCATTTGGTTTTCCGTGTGTTGCCCAGCGAGTGTGTCCGATTCCCATTGTTGCATCTGTCTTATTTTCGCTTGTGAGTTTTTCGAGTTCACTAATCCTGCCTTTGGTTTTTGAGGTAAATATCTTGCCGTTATCGTAGATTGCAATTCCTGCAGAATCATACCCTCTGTACTCAAGCCGCTTTAGGCCCTCTAAGAGGATTGGCAGAGCCTTTTTCTGTCCTAGATAAGCTACAATCCCACACATATATGAGTCTCTCCTAAATTTGACAGCGGACAAATTTGAAATATTCGCAGTGTAACTGCAGAATTATTTCTCCTACTTTTAGATACTACCTTGATTACATCGGTATCTTAAGTGCTTTATATTAGGATATTTGTGCGAAAAAAAGAGCTTGATTAAAACGCAAACACACAGGATTAGCCTTGACTAACTTTTTTAGCTTGCTAGAATAATGCTAAGTTTAATTAACATTAAGGATGTGTAATGACAAATAACAGTACAGACCAGCTTAGTGCATCTCTAGAGGATTACCTCGAGGCGATTTACGCGCTCTCTCAAAGTGAGCAGAAGGTTGCTCGCAGTAGAGATATCTCAGAAAAACTCGATGTTGCCAAATCTAGTGTTACTGGTGCCTTGCGTCAGCTATCTGAGAGGGGCTTTGTGAACTATAAGCCTTACGGGTATGTAACCTTAACCGAGAAGGGGCGTTTTTCTGCTAAGGAAGTAGTGAAGAAACATCAAGCATTAAAGGCGTTCTTTTCAGAGATTTTGGGTATTGATGCCTCGTCTGCAGAAGATGCAGCTTGTCGTGCTGAACATGCCCTAAGTGGCGAGATTGTTGGGCGTCTGATTAAGCTAGATGAATTTCTTAGAGCCAACAAGATCGGTTCGGTAGATTTAAAGACTTTGTTCTGCCAGAGCCTTAAAGAGAATAAAGGTAAGGATTAACGCTGTATGAAAAAAACGATGACAATTCTCGAAGCTGATCCAGGTGAAGAGGTTATGGTTAGCAGGATTGAAGCTGGCAGAGAGTTAAAGCAACGTCTTGCGGCAATGGGGCTTTTGCCAGATTCGAAAATAACAGTAGTGCGCAGCGTATCTCAAGGTCAAGTTATTGTTAGACTTAAAGATTCTCGCGTGGTTCTTGGAAGAGGTATGGCTAATAAAATATTTGTAACTAGAGCCAAGTGAGCTACAAAATGAAAAAACTAACAGTTGCCCTTGTCGGCAATCCAAATAGTGGTAAAACAACGATTTTCAATGCTCTAACAGGTAGTCGCCAGAAGGTCGGCAATTATCCTGGTGTTACCGTTGAGAAAAAAGAAGGTTTTTTTGTCAAAGATGGCAGGCGCGTTGAGATTGTTGACCTCCCTGGAACCTATAGCCTTTCAGCCTATTCTGTTGAAGAATTAGTAACTAGAAACTATATACTCGACAATAAACCAGATCTAGTTATTGATGTTGTTGACGCATCAAATCTTGAGCGTAATCTGTTTCTTGCGGTTCAATTAATAGAGATGCGCGTTCCTCTTGTGCTTGTTTTTAATATGGTCGATATAGCAAAGAATAGAGGTTATCACTTTGACATAGAAGCATTGTCGAATCTCTTGGACTCGCGCATAGTAGAGACGGTAGGTAGCAAAGGCGAGGGGGTTGATGAGCTTGTTAGTGTTATTCTAGACTCAGAGAATTGCTCAAATAGTTTAGCGAAAATTAATTACGGCAACGAGATAGAGAAGGAACTCGCTAAGATAGATTCCCTTTTAGACCACGAACATGAGCTTCTTAAACATTATAATCGTAGATGGCTTTGTGTAAAACTTCTTGAGAATGATAAACAAATCATTTCGGAGATTAAGTCTAAAGAACTTCTAGAAGCTCTTAGTTCGTCACAACAGAGACTAAGGAGTATCTATAATGATGATGCCGAGATTTTGATTGCCGATAGGCGATATGGCTTTATCTCTGGCGCTTGTGAGGAAACAGTAAAGAGCAGTGTCGAATCTAGACACGAGATGAGCGATAAAATTGACAAGATTGTAACTATGCCTGTTGTTGGTCTGCTTATTTTTGCAGTCGTAATGTTTGTGGTTTTCTGGCTTACATTCACCCTTGGTAGCTATCCAATGGCTTGGATTGAAAAGGCAATTGATAGCCTTTCACGTCTTATAGAGAATCATTGGCCGGATAGCGTTTCTCTTGAGCTTAAGTCATTGATTATCGATGGCATACTTGGCGGTGTTGGCGGGGTTATTGTATTTTTGCCTAATATTCTTCTACTCTTTCTTGGTATCGCTTATCTTGAGGATACTGGGTATATGGCTCGCGCAGCCTTTATAATGGATAGAATTATGCATAAGATAGGCTTGCACGGTAAGAGTTTTATTCCTATGCTAATTGGATTTGGTTGTAGCGTACCGGCTATTATGTCAACTAGGATTCTTGAGAATAGACGCAATCGCTTAACGACAATAATGATAATACCTCTTATGAGTTGTGGCGCAAAGCTCACCGTCTATACGTTATTTATTCCGGCATTCTTTGCGGTTCAATATCGAGCAGTTGTGATGTTTTCATTGTACGTCATTGGCATTGTTCTTGCGATAATCTGCGCAAGGCTCTTGCGGGCTACAGTTTTTAAGGGAGAAACGACTCCATTTGTTATGGAGTTGCCACCATACAGAATGCCGACAGCGAAGGGCTTGCTTATCCACATGTGGGAGAATGGATGGCAATATTTGCAAAAGGCAGGAACTGTGATACTCTTAATCTCTATTGTCCTTTGGGCAGCAACTCGATACCCACGGCCTAACGATGAGGAGATGAGTAAATTTAAACAGAATTCAGCTGCTGCGCAGGCGTTTGAGCTAGAGCGTTCAATCTCTGGCAGAGTTGGCAGGGCTATAGAGCCGGTTATAAAGCCGCTCGGGTTTGATTGGAAAATAGGCACAGCTTTAATTGGTTCGGTAGCGGCGAAAGAAGTTTTTGTTTCTCAGCTTGGGATAGTTTTCTCGCTCGAAGAAACGAAGGGCGATAATGAGTCTCTGCGTCAGACATTACGAGACAATTACGACAAATTAACAGCGTTTTGCATAATGCTCTTTACTCTTATATCTGCGCCGTGTTTTGCTACGGTAGCAGTAACTTGGAAAGAAACAAAATCTATAAAATGGGCATTGTTTCAATTTGTAGGTCTGACAATTCTTGCATATATCCTGACGCTAGCTACGTATCAGATTGGTTCTCTGTTTATAGGGTAGTCTAAATTATGCTAAGATTAAGCGAGATATTAACCGCCGCTATCGTGGTTGTAGCGGTAATTCTTTTAGTCGTTCGAGCAATCAAGCGATTGAGGAATCCATTTTCGTGCTGTCAACTCGATAAGGCAAAGGATAAGCACGATAAAAATTCAAGCAACGTTTCGCCATGTACAGGCTGCGCACTTTACAGTCAATGCAAGAGCTCTAATCGACAATAGCGAGATAGTTCTGAGCTAGGATTACTAGGTCGAGTTCATCGACAAAACCATCTTGGTTGATATCGCTACCGCCGGCCCAATCGTTCTGGTCATTGGCGATATCTTTCCAATGGTTGCTTAGAATTGCGATATCAACCATATCGACCTTTCCATTTCTAGAGATGTCACCATCTATTTGAGGTGTGTTATTTGCGATGGTCTCGTTTATCCAATCGGCGTAGCTACTTATTCTAACTCCGTCAAAGTAGTCAGGGTTGTCTAAAAGCGTAGTCTTATTTTTGAACCAACATTCATAATAGCTGTCATGGATTGTTACAGCTCTGCTCAATGCTACAAGTTTCCATTCTGAGTTCACTTGGATAAACCAGCCACCGCCAGAATCGTACATTGTAGGCATTCCCTCGTATTCGACGGCAATACTAGTTTCTGGTCCATCAAAAAATGAAAATATTACATCGGACTCTCTATCGTAGTTGTCGGTCTGTGAGCCACTACCTTCAATTAAATTGCGGCACCATCTCATAATCGTATTGCCATTTTGAGTATCTAGGGCGTAACCATAATGGATGCTGTAGTTATAGAGTTTGCTTACAACTCCAACGCCATAGCCTCCAATTACGACTTCTTTGTCGTTCTCATCAGTGAGTGTGTATGGGGAGCAATAGTTTAAATTGGCATAGGTGCCATCGGCTTTTTTGAGCTTAATTAATCTGATATCGGCATTTCTTTGATTTCCACCGCCTTCCCACAGCGCATTATAGTTGCAGTTATACGCAACTCCATCTGTTTCTACTGTTGAGGGAGCACCGCCTTGATGTCTTGTAGTTATAATCCAGCTTGGAGCAACAACAACAAAAGAAGCGTTCGTACTCCATCGCCCAACTACGCTTGCAGGCGGGGTGTCGGTAGGGGCCGAGCTAGAGTGCCTCGCAATAGCGAATGCATTTGCGCTAAACATCAGGCCTGACAATATAGCCAATACTGTAGATATAGATTTGATACTCACCCTCTTTTTCCTAAATTTTACCTTAAGCTCAAGTTTCTTAAGAATAAAAACTCCAAACAGTATAACTGAAACGGGCATGAAAATACAGTATATTATCGGAGCTTAAGTAAAAACCTAAAGTGGGGGCGTGTTGGTATTAAAATCCTCTAACAAGAGATTGAACAAGTAAAACTGCTGCATTTAAAGCTTAAATATGCCCAAATAAATATGTCATTAAACTTTTTAGTTACTAAGGCAATTATCTCCATTGGGTTTTATCCCATATCTTGTCAAGATATTTGGATTACATGGAGAAAATCACCGCCAAAATAGAACGACAGAGATTGTTGTAGCAAATCTCCTTCAAAGGCATATTGGTATAGTCCAAATGACGAAAAGCCTGCCGGACTAATCCAGCAGGCTTTTCGCTACTATCTTGAACAGGGCGTCTTCTAACGCACCTGGTTTGTCGCAACTCCTCGAGTAGGACTCGAACCTACAACCTAGCGGTTAACAGCCGCTCGCTCTACCGATTGAGCTATCGAGGAATTTCCAATCGAGTGATGCATTATCTATAAAATACTTTTCTTGTCAAGCTATTGTTTTAAAGTTTTTTCAAAAAATGCAATGCTGGACAACCGATATACTTTACTATAAAATACCATCTAATTTAATCTTAGTTTTTATCAATTTGGGAATCTGGCAAATGCCTAACGGGACTATTGATTTATCAGGCTATACTATTAAACGCAAACTAGGTACAGGTGCGCGCACAACTATTTATTTGGCGCGTGATGATATAAATAAAAGGATGGTGGCTCTCAAAAGGGCGGTTCTTGAAACTCCAGAAGACCAGAGAATCTTTGAACAGATTGAGACGGAATATAAAGTATCCAAGGAAATAGATCATCCTTATATTAGAAAATGCTTTAAAATTATCAAAAAACGTAAGATGCTCAAGGTCTCAGAGATCTATATGGAAATGGAGTATTTTGAGGGTAAGTCTTTAGAAGAGAGCGATTCTTTGAGCCTTGTTGATGTTCTTTTAGTCTTTAGGATGGTTGCTGGTGGTTTGAATGCGATGCATTCTAGCGGTTATATCCATTGTGACATAAAGCCAAACAATATTCTAATCTTACCAACAGGACACATAAAAATAATAGACCTTGGCCAAAGTTGTAAGATGGGAACTGTAAAACAACGCGTTCAAGGAACGCCTGACTATATTGCACCTGAGCAGGTACGCAAAGAACCGCTTAGTCATAGAACGGATATCTTTAATCTTGGTGCAACAATGTATTGGGCATTGACCGGAAAAAATGTTCCGACCCTTATTCCTCAGAAGAGCGACTTTGGGATGATGAGTAAGCCTAAGGAAACAAAATCACCTCATGAATTTACAAAGAGGATTCCAATAGGATTATCGAATCTTGTTATGGAGTGCGTTAACGAGCTTCCTTCAAAGCGTCCTTCAAGTATGAATGATATTATTTCGCGTTTGGATATTCTTATTCAAAGCATAATGGGAAGTAAATTAGGGCAGAGCAGAGGGTCTAATGATTGATATTCTAAAGAAAGCGACCTATCTCAATCGTAATGAGCCATGTCGCAAGGGAAGCACATTGATGCTTCCAGATCATGGTGAATTGATAATTTCTGGCGACCTTCACGGCAATAGAACTAATTACGATTGTATAGTTAAGCATGCTGACCTCGCAAACAATCCGGATACCCATGTTATTTTTCAAGAAATTATTCACGGTGGTCCAGAAGATGAGTTTGGAGGTTGTCTGTCTTTTGAATTGGTTGCGCAGGCAGCAGAACTTAAGATTCAATTCCCTAATCAGGTTCATTTTATTCTCGGCAATCACGACACTTCCGTTATCCTAGGGACAGATGTTCTTAAAAATGGCAAGGAAATGAACAGAGCTCTATTTTCGGCTATTGATCGAAAATTTAAGGAAGATAGCAATGCCGTAACCCTTGCATTAAAGCAATTTCTCTTCTCGCAAGCTTTAGCTGCAAGAACCCATACTGGTATTTTGATTGCACACTCATTACCGGCGGATATGTATATTGACAATTTTGATGCAGCGGTATTGGATAGAGAATTACAAATCAATGATATCATAAGACCAAACTCTGCATATTTGATGACATGGGGACGCAGGCATAGCCAAGAAGTTCTGACTCAACTTGGTGAAATGCTAAATGCCGAATTGTTTATACTTGGACATCAACGCCAAGAGAGTGGTTTTTCTAAGGCAGGCGACAATCTGCTCATACTAGCAAGCGACCATAACAATGGAGTATTCTTACGGATTGATTTAGCTACTAAATATACAATTGATGAGTTAGTCAATCGAGTCGATAGACTTGCTTGTTTGAATTAATTTGGGATTGCTTATGTTATTATGCGATGATATTGCAATTCTTATGGTAGCTTCTCAGCTCATCTTTACCTTCTTTTTGTATGTGAGTCAAAAGCGGCTGATTCACGATGCATATCGAGCTAGGACAGAGTACCGACCTGAGACATTACTTACAGTTCCCTGCAAGGGGATTGATACTAAATTTGCTACCAATATAGAATCTTTTTACAAACTCAACTATGATAGATTTGCAATTCATTTTGTAGTTGAAAGTGAATCCGACCCTGCTTTTGCAGAGCTGGTTAAACTCAAAGAAAAGTTTGAGGATGCCTCTAAAGCTGAGTATGTAAAAATACTTATTGCTGGTACTACAACCAGTTCTAGTCAAAAAAATCACAATCTTCTCCACTCGATTAATAACAGCAGTGACGATATTGAGGTCTTTGCATTTGCGGATTCCGACGCATGCGTAAAGGATGTTTGGTTAGAGAAATTAGTAGCTCTTTTGCGCAGAGAAAAGTATGGCGCCTCAAGTGGGTATCGATGGTTTGTGCCTACTAGGAACAACTTTGCATCGTTAGCTCTTTCATCTTTAAACGCAAAGGTTGCGCAGTTGCTTGGTAGAACTAAGCTAAATCAAGCGTGGGGCGGTTCTATGGCAATACGCAAAAAAGATTTTTATGATTTTGGTATTAGAGAGTTGTGGAAAAACTCTATAAGTGATGATCTCTCTGTTAGCTATGCAGTGAATCAGCATAAGAGGAGAGTTGGTTTTTCCCCAGCTTGCTTGGTCGCATCGTATGAAGAGATGCCCCTTGCAAAATTGATTGAGTTTGCCAGACGTCAATTTATTATTACAAGAATAGCTTTGCCAAAAATATGGCTTATTGGGCTTTTTAGCGCATTATACACTCTCGCAGGCTCGTGGGGAGCACTGTTTGTGGCAATACATGAATACAACGCCTCCGGTAGTTGGAAAATACCTGCTATTGTTTCTTTAGTGTTTTTTCTTGGAACAATATTTAGAGCTATAGTACGCCAAGCGGTTATTCGGAAGCTATTGCCAGAAAACAAAGATCAGCTGAAACTTGCTGGGGTATTTGATATTCTAACAAATCCATTCTCTTCGATTGTTATGACGCTGCTAATACTATCAACCATGTTTGGACGCACAATCACTTGGAGGGGCGTAAAGTATAGGCTAATAGATGCAAATAATGTTAAGGTGTTAGAGAGATAATTGCTTTTGCTATGATAAACTTATAGTAAAAGCGGTAGTTATAGGATATTTGCCTTAGTATCTTGAGGCAATACCAATCTGACATCAAACTACTTATATCCCTCCACACCCTTTACTGTGTATTTTTCTATCGCCTTTGTCAAATCAACATCGTTGATATTGGCTAATGTGCATAACCAAGCAAAGACATCTGCGAACTCTTCTTCTAGATTTTCGCGGTCATCACCGTGCAGGGCGGTAGCTAGCTCGCCAACTTCTTCAATGAACCACATAAAAGTTCCACCGTTACCTCTCTCCCTATCTCTGGAGCCGTAACGATTCTCTATCCATTCTTGGAATTCGCTAATCTTCATATGTATATTCTCATTCGAGAGGTTTTAATCCAGATGTGCTAGGACTAATTATCAATCCTATTAGAACATATCAGAGAGCTTTGTTTGCTCAAAAACTTTCTTTGCTTCAATAACAGCTTTTTTGCATACATCTTCCATTTTTTGGCTAAAGCTAGCATTGTTAGTCATCTCTGCTAGGCTAAGATGTGTCTCTAGTGGTCCGTCTATTGATTCTACTAAATCTAGCATTGTTATCTCATCTGCAGGGCGAGACAGAGTAAAACCACCTCTAGGGCCACGCTTGCTTCTTAATATATTTGCGCGTACTAGTTGCTGTAATATCTTGAGTAAATATTCTAGCGGAATATTATACTCGTCCGTAATTCTTGAGGCTAGGACTGTGCCCTCTTCCTGGTTCTGAGCTATGAAACCAACAGCAACCAAAGCGTAGCCTGTCGATCTGCTAATTTTCATTATTAATCTCCCATTCTAACAATTTTTCCTTGTTTCACTAAAAAACAAGCCCACTCTTACTTCTTTAATCAGGCTAAATATAGAATCTAAGCCTTGATATATACTCGCATTATATTTGAATGTTCATATCTTGCAATGTAAAATACTTGTTGTCAACTATTTAGATTGGGTTTTACTGTAACAATTGACAAAATTATAAGCCAACTAGTTAAATTAAGCAGGGATTGAAATTATGAAAACTAATAAGATTGTGATGATTATGCTTGTTACTTTTGCGTTCTTATCTGGTTGTGTGGACAAGAATTCTATAGCATCTACAACTAAAAAAGAGCAGGCTAGGGATAAGAATGCAAAAGTATTACACTTTAAAGCCCAAGACAACACTAAGCTAGAAGCAGGTGCGGAGTTGATTAGTGATACGTCTGCGCCTTGTGATAAGGTCGTTAAAGTACCGCTCAATGCACATTCTTGGGCAGCACATTGGTCACTGGACTCTGCTAATTTTCGCAATGTTGACTATCTTATCAGAATGAAAGTTAAGGCGGATAAGATAAGTAATGAAGGAACAGCGTTTAGTTGCGGTATTTTTTCTGTTACTAGAGGCATTGGTTTACTAAAGCAGATAATCGACTCTAGTGAGATATCTGGGAGTGATTACAGATGGTTAGATTGTGGTAATATAAATGGCAACACTATTGATTCGGCATATTTCTATATTGCCCAGCTTAGCCCAAGCGCAATAAAAAATCTATATGTCTGTGCCATTGAGTTTGTTCCTGAATCATCGCCATTGTACAAAGCAAAGGTGCGAAAAGAACCTATGCATCTATCAAAAGCGGCTGCAAAGGTCGATGTTGGTGATGTTGTTAATCTCAAAGTCTCTGCGGTTAAGCAACTCTTATACCCAGCGAAAAAAGTTTTAGATGGCAACTCTGAAGTCTTATCTGTTTCACCGGATACTGATTATTGGAGTACAAAATGGCATATTTTTAATCATCTAGCACCGGGTAAATATTCTGTCCGTGCTTTGGTTAAGCTAAAAGGGCCAAAAGAAGGGCGGGGAATTCGATTTGGAATTTACAGCCCAAAACTAAAGAAAGCTCTGTTTGATAGAGAGATTCCTACAACTCAAATTCCGGTTACTGATAAATATCAGTGGTTAAATCTAGGATTGACCAGCATTGTTAACGATAATAGCTCATATATGTTTGTATGTAGTCTTGGCGATCATTCCTTTGATTCGTTTTTTGTAAAAACTATAGAATTTACACGCATAGAGTAGTCTTACGCATGCAATGTAGTTTCTGATAAGTTGCGCCGATGCTATTCTTTTAAGAGTGTTTAGCAAAAAAAAATAGGGTCTATATTATCTCTACTAAAAAGCGATTATATAGACCCTACATTGCTGTGTATGGCAGATTATTTTATCTCAGAGAGATTTACAATTCGATTTTCTTTCTCTGAAAGTTCTGCGGCAAAACACAGCTTCATTGATTCGTAAGAATCAAGAATTGGAGTCTCAGGAGGTAAGCCCTTGGCTACCAGTTCAGAGACTCGAATGTTTTGGCCGTGTACATTATGGAACCATTCTAAATCGTCTTCTTTGTTGAAGTGAATGGTCTCGGCAATCTCGCTAATCAACTGCTCAGGACCATCAGTAAATTTCCACCTGCGGATGCGCCTTCTAAACACATCTGTTTCAATTGCTCCTTCTGTTCCAAAGATATGAAACTGAAGATAGTGGCCATCATCAGATTGTTTTTCCATAACCTCCAAGAGAGGATCTACCGCATCTGTCTCAGGCATAAACATATTGAAGATTAGCGTTGATATAGCTCCATTTGCAAATTTAATATTGATTTGATGGTTGTCTGGATGATTGAAATATTTAACAACCTTTGGAGCTGTAATAGAATATACACTCTCAACAGGGCTACCGATAAACCATCTTTGGCCATCTAGATAGTGGGAGAGCTTTTCACCAATTAAAGAACCTTCACTGTTGCTGCGCCAAGTATTCTTTTTATGAAATTCACTACAATAGTACCTGCAGTGTGTATTGACTGGGTCTCCAATGAGTCCTTGGTCAATCCAATCTTTGGCCTTCTTGTATAGAGTACTATAATGCAATTCAAATCCAAGTTGTAACCAACCGTTGGTTTCTTGCTGAACTGCTATCATTTCTCTGGCTTCTTCGAGAGATTCTCCCATCGGTTTCTCACACAAAACGGCCTTGCCAGCTCTTAGAGCTTTAGTAGTAAGTTCAACATGTGTTGGATTAGGAGTTGCAATATAAATCAGGCTGATAGATGAATCATTTAATATTTCATCTAAATTGCTTGTGGTCTTTATTTTAAGCTCAGAACCCCTTTGCTCGGCTCTTTCTGAATCTGGCTCATAACCTATAATATTTGAAACCCAAGGCGATTCAATTGCCGCCTTGACATGTGTAGCGCCCATATTACCAAGACCTAATACGGCTACATTTATTTGTTCACTCATTGTAATTGTTCCTTTTGTATTGCTATATAGGGTAAATAATCTAATATTGTAGCTAGGAAGTTTTTAAGCCGTAAAGACTACTTTCGATTCTTTCCTTGCTTTAAGTAGCTCGTAAGCCTCAGGTGCTTGAGTAAATGGCATAATCGAAGAATGGAAATCACTTAAATCAATAAAACCCTTCTCTACTAGTGACACACAAGCATCATGGACTAGAGGGTTTGCTTCATCGCTGTTGTGGAACGCAAAATGCAAGCCACTGCCGAAGCCATTGAACACTACTTGATCTTTAGAAGCATCTATTCCGTAAATACCAAATGTTCCGCCAGGCTTAACCATTGGCATAAAATCATGTATTTTTGTAATGATACCTGCTGCATCAATTAAGACATCAAACTCTGCCTCAGGCGCGGCTTCATTTTTAAGGTCAATGCATCTGTCAGCACCTAATTTGCGAGCTTTCTCAAACTTAGAAGCATCTATGTCTAGAGATGTTACTGATCTTGCACAGAAAATAGATGCAAGTCTTATATAGAACAACCCAACTGTGCCGGCTCCAATAATTCCAACATGCTTGCCGTAAAGTGGGGTGAGTTTTTCTATCCAACTAAATGTTTCCTTAAGCGTTATCAGCATTACTGAAGATGGATTTGACTTCCACGACGTTGGTATTTTAACTTGATAGTTTGCGTATGGATTAAAACTAAAATCTCCATCATCTTTCATTGCTTCTGAATCGGTGATAATGCCGTAGTCGGAAAAACCACCAAAGAGACCGCTGTAACCATTTCTATGCTCACCTGCGTAAACATATACAGGTCTTAATACAATGTCGCCTTTTTTGAAGTTTTTAACTTTTGAGCCGACCTCAATTATTTCTGCAACATTCTCATGACCTAATACTCCAGGGTACTCGTTCTCCCATGGAGTTGTGTCGTTTATGAGTTTGCTATCTGTACCTGTACAGGTTGAGAAAAAGATATTCTTACACAAACACTCATAATCGCCTATCTTGTCGATATCTGGAACTTCAACGATTTCAACTTTACCAATTTCTTTAACAACGGCTGCTTTCATTGTCTCAACTTCCATTCATATATTAATCAAATTTTAATTATTAAGTTCTTACGTTCTTTTCCTTTAGACACTCTTAAACTCTGCCACTAAGAGCACGTCATATTACCACAAGTAAAGAATCAATTCAATTTCATATTCAAGATATGTAGTAATAGATTTGATTCAATATGTCAAAAAAATGTCTGTGGTTTTATCGATTTTAAGTTGTGTTGATACAAAAAAACGCCAGCACCGGTTAACCCGATACTGGCGTCCATAAAAACTAAGCTAAATGTGGGTTTAGTGTGTCACGTCCACGATGAAATCTTCTATAGAGATTGGAGCGCCACTCTTGAGTAGCAAGTTGACTGTATTCCAACCCTGAATTACATCACTGTTGTTAATTACGTAGTTGTACCATGAAGGCTCTGATACAGTAAAGTATGTTCCTCTATCTCGATACATAGTGTTGAAGTGCAGTATTCCACCAGAGGCAGAAGCATATACTCCAAAGTTGTGTGACCAGTGTCCATATGTTCCATCTGAGTACAAAATTGCGTTAGATGCAGTTGGGTGAACATTACAATCGTACTTCATTGTCCATTGAGCTGGATCCGTTCCACCAGGCAAAGCACCACCGTCATAGGCGTAAACGTAATCGATGTCGTATTTTGCATCAGGGCCGTTAGTGTAATCACCAAATCTAAGCGGTAGTATAACTTGACTCATAAATCCAACTCCAATAGCTGGTGTAGGGTTGTCGTCTATATAGAGAACCGCATTGCTACTGGTGACAGAGACTCTCAACTTGTGATAAGATGTATTGCTTGAATCAGCATCTAATACGCAAGAACCGCCGCCATAGAATTTAGCATAAACCTTACCACTTTGCTCTTGAATTGTTAGTAGCCACCATTTATTTGCCTGTGGAGAAGCGTCTATGCACATATAGTTTCCGAGTCCACCTTCAGTGTCTAGGAATTTAACTCTCCATTCAACGGTGTAACCTTTATTTGTATCAAGATACATTCTGCTAGAAGTTCCAGACCCTGCAGTTACAAGAGAGCCGTTAAATCTGACATCAAGATTGTTGGTGTCAATTCCCGCATCTGAGCGAAGTTTGAGTGTTACAGTTGGAGAACCAACAGAGCAATCGTCAGCGATCAAGATATTAACGTTCTCAGAAGCATCTGTTGTAACTTCTTTGCTCTTGTCACTAGGTAGAATGTAGTCATATCCAAGATATGCACTTGAGTTCCAAGTGTAACCACTTATAGGGGTTGTGTAACCGCGTCCTGTAGTCGTGTAGGTTTTATTTCTTGGAGCGAGTGTTGCTAAATCGCCAAGATAAGCTAGACGAGAATAGTAACCGTATCTAGTATAGCCATCATCATAGTTGAAGCTATAGATACCATCGGCTCCTTCTGTGAGCCAGCTTGCTGCGCGACCGCAGTAAGATGCGTCTGTGTTACGTATATTCCTCGCAATTGAATCATCTGCACGGCTCTCATCTAATGAAGGATAAACTGGGATATCATAACTGTGTCCTAGATTTATGATTTCTTGGCGTGAGTTATGTCTCCAATAGCCTGTTGGAACCCAGATATCGATTAGTTTTTCATCCATCCATCTTTCGATATCAAGACCTATCTTTTCACAGAATTCTGGGTCATCTGGAGTACGAACGTAGATTAGGATAGGGTGTCCTTTCTTACGACCCTCAGTGTCAGCCATTGTGCGAATTCTTGCAATCAAATCGGTCATCATATCTAGTTCTGCAGCGCTACATGAACCACCATCAGCGTGGCTCTTAAATAGTACCGCATGACGGAAGAAGTCTAGCATAACACCATCGATGTCGTAGTTCTGGCATACTTCTTGAACATAAGCAAAGGCAAGGTCTCTAATCTCTTGGTGTGTGTAGTCTACACCTGTCCAAGACGCAGCTCCAAGAGCTGGAGGATGCGCTGCTGAACCTAGCAACCACTCAGGGTGTTCATATATAAGAGGCTCGCGCAGTTGCTCGTATGCGCTGTTGTGTGTATCATTCATACGCATAGACCAGACAGGCTCTATGCCGTTGTCTCTACAGAAGTCAACTACCATTTCAAGAGAATCTGTGTTGTAGTCATCAATGTAGTGTCTTGTTTGATTGTTACTAAAGTTAATTGCTCCAACATCGGTTCTATCGAATACTGTACCTACCTGAGTGTTATGTGTAAAGTAACCAAAGCCTGCACTCCATGTACAGTAAACAAGAGTATCTGTCTGTGTGCCAATGAGCCCTGTAAGGCGACAATCCTTGAAATCTTTTACATCGATATCGCCATCACCATCATGGTCCACTATAAAGTAAGGCATATCAGCACCGTCGTTATCGTGAATAACGCGGCGTTTCTTGTTTCTAGCAGCCTCTCTTGCAGCATCATACCAGTCTTCATCTGTAACATTAACTGTGACAACAGCAGACGCCTCTCCTCCATAACCATCACTTATTGTGTACGAGAAGTTAGTTGTGCCAGTCCAGTCTGTTTCTGGTGTAAATGTAACATCGCTGGCAGTATGGGTAACAGAACCGTGAAGAGGTGAAGTGACTGAAATGATACTCAAAACGTCACCCTCGTCAGGGTCGCTATCATTAATTAGGACATCTATTGCCTGTGTTGTATTTTTTGCGATATCAGCAGTGTCTGGATTTGCAATAGGATCATTATTGTTGTCAACATTCCAATTGTTAGCTAGCATTGCTAAATCAAGAGCATTAACACCGTCAATACCATCAAAATCTGCACAATCTGGAGTAGGGCAACCAGGACCGTTTAGCCATTGTTGCGCAAATATAGCGAGATCGTCGATATCAACATCGTGGTCACCATCTAGGTTACCAACCAAACTAGGTGTATTTTTGTAAGTTGTAAAGCTCCAAACATCTCCAGTTGATTGGGCTACTCCATTGCTATCAACAGCGTCAACACGCCAATAGTATGTAGCACCGTAGCCTAGGTCTGGATCGTAGCTACTTGGACTTGAAGTTGGGATATTGGTTTTGTAAAGATCTGAGTTTCTATCAGCAGCGGCTACTTCAGTAGCATCTGTGCCAATATAAATGTCATGAGAAGCAGCGAGTTCACCGTTTGTCCAACTTAAGATTTGGGAAACATTAACTGCAGTTGCGGAGTCTGCTGGAGTAGGATTGGTTGCCTTTACGACAGGCTCGTCCATTGTTGTAAAGCTCCAAACATCTCCTTTCCACTGAAGTGAGTCTGACTCGTCAACAGTATCGACTCTCCAGTAGTAAGTTGTAGAGTAGTCAAGATTTGGGGTAAACTCACTTGGTTCACTAATCAAGACGTTGCCTTGGTATAGAGCAGAGCTTCTATCAGCAGCGGCCACTTGCGCAGCATCTGTGCCGAAATAAATATCGTGAGAAGAAGCACTTAATCCATTGGTCCAGCTTAAGATTGTGTCAGTGCTAACGTCAGTAGAAGCATCCATTGGTGAAGGTGCCGTTGCCTTCTCAACAGGATCAGAACCTAGCTGCGTACCAGCGACCATAGAATCAACTCGGGCTTGTATTTCCGAAGCAGTAAGAACGTAGTTGTCTATTGAGAATTCATCGAAGAAATACTGGGCAACAGCACTTGTTACGTATTCTCCAAATGTAATACTCCCGTTTTTTGCGTCCCAACTAGTTATATTAACTGCAAGAGTGTCTGTCGCTAACAAATTACCACTACTACTGTATTGACGAAGAGTACATTCTTGGTTTGATAGGTCAACAGTTAATGCGAAATATGTCCAACCTAAAGAACCTGAAGTTGTTACTGTGGCAGAATCAAGACTTTTATATGAACCATCGTCTAGGAATTTAATCCTAGCTTTTCCAGCTGCCCCAGGACCGAACCAGACTTCAGCATAGTCCGTCGAAGTTCCAATTCTAAAAAGTTTAGTCGCACCATAAGTGCTTCCTTCAGAAAGAGTAAATTTATGCCAACATCCAACAGTTATACCACCGCTTGTCGGACCTGCATAATCTACGTTTCCTGTAGCACTGTATGAGAGACTATCTCCTGTAGCGCTAGTAAAGGATAATGCACCATTTGTTGGAGTAGAATCGCTGAAGAAGCCAGTAGCGTGCGTTGCAGCACTACCTACAGAAGCACTACCGCTACCATCCGCAACATCTCCGTTATCCTCATTAATATTCCAACTTGAACTGTCGTTGAAATGAGCAAGGAATGTCATTCTGTTGTCTGCGAGCACGGTTGTCGCAAAGCAGAGAGCAAGAGCTGCTAAAATTAAGTTCTTAAATCTGGACATATTTCTCACCTTTATCTTTAATAGTAAATCGCTATTATATTCATTAGGCTTTTGCCTAGTTATTACTTAAGTAGAGTATCTTATCAATGATTTGTTCTCTCAAATCATCTAAGTCTCCTTCGTAATCAAGATTTGCAATCCAAGCATCAAGAGCACTAACATCTTCTCCATTTGCTTCTTTTTGATCATGAATATCAAGGAGTGTGCTTAGGTATCTCGTATCATTAATGGCCGCCCTAAACCCTTCCCACTCAATCGTTCCAACAATTCCATCATGAGTAGGGTATGTGAAGGTTTCTTCGCGTCTGGCTGGCTCTGTTGTTTTTGTGTCAAAATCATTCCACATTACGCCATATTCTTTCTGATATGCATAATCCATAACGCCATCAACGCCCATAAGTTGAGCACGAATGCCGTAGTTTCTTCTATACACCTCTGGGTTTTCAATACCTGTTTGAGGATCGGAATAGATAAAGAATTTTTGACCAGCACTATGCCAATCGTTGATTTGCTCTTCAACATTTGGCCCGTGAGTCCCGTTGGCATATATTGCAACATCAAGATAATTGCCTATGTAGTCGAATGAGTTCTGATATACAGAGCAGATTGTCTTAGCTCCAACAGAGTAAACTTCATCTATTGTAGTCTGAATCAAGGACGCAAGTGTTGGGCCATCTGCCTCATCCATGCTGTATAGGTGCAGCCCGTAAGGGTCGTAACCATAGCTAGAGAGGACATCTTGCCACTTCATAACCCTCTCTTTTGTAGTGTATGACCTTAATAGCAATCCAACAGAGTAGAATTTATCCTTAGGAAAACCAATATCATTTTTGATTTCAAGAAGATCATCTATAATATTACTATTGCTCTCATAGTGAGCAGGGTAATAAACACCATGGTCATACATATCTTGCAATTCTATTCTTGACTGAGCATGAGTTTTTTCATGACAACTCAAAGGTAAGACTGATGAGTCTGGAACACTGCTCATCTGGCCATGATAGTATAGTCCATATTCAAGCCTTGAAGGTGCAAGATCAAATGGCAATACTTCAATTTGCAGTGGAATACTTCTAACTACATTGCCGTCTTGTTTGATTTTCAATGTAGAAGTATAGGTGCCTGCTGGCGTTGACTCTGGAATGTGAATAATAGACCAGAGTAATTTGTATGCTGAGCTTAATTCAAATGGTTGCAGGGTTTCACTGTCAGCGATGTGTATATCTCGTGGATATGGGAATGTAGGGTCTTTTGTGCTATACACAGTTGAAATATTGATATAGCGACCGTTGGTTCCATCAGAATCTGTTACCCACAACTCGTTATCGCCATCTGGTAAACCATTTGATTCATTTGCATGGTGAGTCACTCTCACTAGATTTTCATTCTTTAGTAACAACTCTTGAGTTAAGAATCTTTTTGAGCCACCTTCTTTTATAGAATTATATCGACCAGCTTGATACCATATTTTAGCTACATACGTATCTAGGTTGCTAGCGGCAAATGTATGCGAGCCATCTGTAAAATCTGTATTTTCAAATGTAAGAGTTGCGTTGTAACCAGGTGCAGGGTCAAGCAACATTGCAATTGATTTATACTCGCCAGCAGCCATTCTTAGATTGTAAGATGTTAGTTCTGGATAATCCATTGGGAACGTATAGCCATCAAGATAGCCGAATTTCATCGCTGGAACTTTATACAGTTCAAAATCTGGGGCTGGAGAATTGATACTCTTTATCAAATCATCAATTGTAGCTTTGTATCTAGCGAGATAGTCGCGAGTATTTCTCATTAATTCATGCCATACCCAAGAACCGCTTCCAGTTTTGTAGGCATTGTCTGAATTCATTGTGGATATATTATTTGCGATCTGTGTTTTGTAGAAATTGAGCTTGTTATATTGATAAGTTTGCTTTTCAGATGCATTTGCCGGTAGAGTTGGTAGCGGTGTTAGTGCCGCAAGCTGCGCACTTATCTGATCAATATCATTTTGTACTCTATTGTGGTATGCATGCCAGGCTGGATATCTGTAGCTGTCTATATAAGTGTTGTACCACTGGGTAGGGTTCATCTGTGTGCCTGTTAGCTTGTAATTGTCGACATGTATTTCAATGTGCTGACTTCCCGTGCCAACAAGGCGTATCATAAGACAACTTAGTTTTAAACCAATATCGTCAATTTTAAGGTCATAGGCATTTCCGTAGAAATAGTTAGATGAATTGCTCTGATAACCTGCAAATAGATAAGGCGCGTCAACTTTAAATGTTCTTGATAAGTCACGAAGATTAACATGGTACCACTGGTCGGCATAAGGAATAACAGGACCAATGATGACTTTCGACATTATTGGATAACCGTAGATGTCTGCACTAATTGTGGTTATATCTCTAGCTGCATCATTTAGCTTAATATCAAATGATGTAGCTAATCTACCTTGGAGGTTCGTTGTTCCTGCTGGTAGTGGTAGGGCAAGATAGTAATACCATCTGGTAGATGAGTCTACATTGACATCAGCATCAATATAGAATGATTTTGCACTACCGTCTGGAGTGTCTGAATCTGCTCCGAAATGATTGAAGGTTATCTGCGAACTATTCAACCCTGTTGCATATTTATGAATTGGTGCAGAGCTAGACCAAGGATCATAGCTACTTGCAACATTTTCATAGTTGTCTTGAACGTTTACAGGATCTAAGTTTGTTACCATTACAGTTCTTGTAACTTGCGCAGCAGCATTACCTGCAGCATCAGAGACATTGTATGTAACGTAATAATTGCCTGCAACTGAAGTGTTAACATTTGATGCGTCTATGACAATATCATTAGAAATGTCATCGCCATCTGGGTAATCGATAGCAGTTGCTCCTAGTTCGCTATAGCTATTGCCGACTGGTATAATCTGTGGGTTAGCGCCTGTGAGAGTGATAACTGGAGGTTCGTCGTCAGAAGCAGGAGCAATAACACTTACAGTCCTTGTTACCTCTGGTGCAGCATTACCGCCAGAGTCAGTAACGTTATATCTAACTATATAGGTACCAACGACAGATGTATCAACAGGATTGTCAACAACTATAGAAGCAGTGATATCTCCATCAATAGCATCGCTTGCGGTTGCGCCTTGATCTACATAAGACGTATTTTGAGTTACACTAACAGTAGCATCTCCTATAAGTGTTATTGTAGGAGGCTCATCCAATAGCCAGTTAGAGGTTAGTATAGAAAGATCGTCATAATCAACACCGCCTGTTCCATTAAAATCAGCACAATCTGGAGTAGGGCAACCAGGGCCATTTAGCCACTGTGATGCAAAGATGTTTAGGTCGTCAATATCAACCTTATGATCACCGTTTAGATCACCTAGAACATCGTAAACATTTTTTGTGGTGGTAAAGCCCCAAACGTTGCCTGTGCATTGAGCAACACCATTATCATCTACTGGATCGACGCGCCAATAGTACGTTGCACCATAGCCAAGATCTGGATCGTAAGTGCTAGGGCTAGTAGCAGGGATATTCGTTTTGTAAAGAGGAGAGTTTCTATCAGCAGCAATTACTGCATCACGGTCCGTACCAAGATATATGTCATGTGAAGCCGCAATCTCACCGTTAGTCCAGCTTAAAACTTGATCTACACCAACCTCAAGTGCGCCATCAGTTGGCGTTGGGCTTGTTGCCTTGACAACAGGCTCATGTGTTCCAGGGGCGTATGCGCCACTACCTGTAAAGCGTATGTAATCAATATAGAAAAGACCATGATTAGAACCACTAAGAGCTCCAAATGTATACTTAGTTTCTGTTGCGCTTAGAGATCCATTGTGACTGAAGATGAAATTGTCGTCTACCCAGAAGCTGTAGCTTGAAGAGTTTGAATCTTGAGCAACGCGCAGAGTATGAAAGTCGCTAGTTAAGTCTTCTGAAACGAGCAATCCAACACCGTAGATGTAAATTTCTGAGCCCTTAAACCTTATAAGTTGTCTCTTGTCATCAGGGTCGTTCTCGACGCTTGCAAGTGATAAATTGATATGATAGTCGTCTGGGTAATCTGTACCAACTTTAAATCTAATCTCATAAGTCCAGCCATTTGTGTTGCTTGTAGCTGCTACCCAGTCATCTCCTATATAATATTTGTAGGGGACTGAATCGAATGTTGCGATATCGCCATCAGTGGTAACGGTTGCTCCGTTTGCCGCAGTGTAACCGGCTAGGGTAGTGCTATCACCTTCGCATTTGTACTCGAAGCTGCCAGATTCCAGTTGGTTTGCAATCTCGGCATATGCCGAGCTAATAAGGCAAAATATGATTGATATCGCGATTATCATCTTTTTCATACTGTGTAACCTTTCTTGCTATTAGTACGGTGAGCCTAATTTTACTTATTGTTACAGTATTGTCCCACAGGCCGATTCAGCTCTGGCTTTGGTTGGCTCCTTAAGTTGCAGTAATAGCAGTTACCGTATGAGAAATTGGCCTATCTAGCTAAATTCTCACACATGCTACGTAAACCCAAAGCATTTGTTTCTGGGGCACCTTCTTTTCCTCCTATGGTAGGCAAGTTTTATAGCAGATAACCTGCTGAACTTACGTAAGAACACCACGAAGATAGCACCATCTAATGGTGTATGTCCGATAAGTAAAGAAAGATTATACTAGATAGACCCAATAAAAACAACGTATTAGCCGTTTTACATTGCTAAGAGCCTAAATAACCCCCACTTATTGACGCTTAAATCAGATATCTCCCCGATATTTTCTAATTTTTTTTACTTATGCTTGTATTTTTTTTTACCCAGAATTACGTAATTATACTCTTAAATAACGGGTATTTTGGCATCTAAATTAACTTAAAGATGTTTTCTTAGTAATCCTAGCTGTTTTTTTTATCCTTTTTGGGCGTACCTATGGAGCTGTTGTTGCGACTATAGGGCACTTCTCTATAACTCGCATCGATTTCCATTTTCCTCTCTTAAATCGCAAGAAGAAAACAAAACTTGCTACAATGGCTAAAATAGGCAATGTTGACCATACGTAGTATATGTTTGGGATAAATTTTAGTATAAGCATTGATGGAATCGCAACGCAGCACCAGTCAACGCATACACTTGCAATCATTACGAATTTAGTGTCCCCAGCGCCCTTTATTGCAGCCGAGTAAGTCATGAAACCAGCGGCAAAGAGATTGTGAATCGCTACGAGCACGAATAAGTTTATTGCAATCGGTTTTAAAATGGCAAATTTCTCAGTGTCTGCGCCTATCTCAAATGGGAACATAAGGATATTTGGAATGGCTACAAGCAATATTGCTATTACTGTCATATACGTTAGCATTAAAAAGAAAGCAGAGTGTGTTGTTTTTTCCGCTAGCTCGCTACGGTTTTCTCCAAGTCTTTGACCTACAAGTGTTGTAATAGCGATTCCAACTCCCATCATTGGCATAAATGAGAGAGAAACCATTTGTGTTGCAATTGCAGTAGCGTTCATTTCAACCAAGCCCACTCTGCCGGCTACAGTGAGAAAGATAGTCCAGTTTACCATTACTAACGCAAACTCTATCCCGCTTGGCAAACCAAATCTAATCATCCTTTTGAATAGTGCTATATCTGGTTTTATACCGGCTATTGTCGAGTATCTTTTGCGATACTTTGCGTTAGAGAAAACTATAATGTAGAGGACCATCGCAATTGTCGTGGCAATTACGGTTGCCCATCCAGCACCGGCAATACCCATCTTAGGCAGTCCGAATTTGCCAAATATCATTATGTAGTCCAAGGCAATGTTGGTCACCGTTGTTAGTAGGGTGATGTGCATTACCAGTTTTGTCTTGCCGCGTCCTGTGAAGAAGTTACTAAGTGCAATTGTGCATAGGGCAGGTAGTGCATTGACGCAGAGGATGTTAAAGTACGTTATTTCTCCTTCGCGTATAGCAATGTTGTGACCAAGCAACTTAAATAGTAATGGTGAAAACGGAATTAATGCCAATATAAAGCCACCTGCAATTATAGCCATATATATACCTTGCCAAACGGCATGACCAACCCTATTATACCTTCGTGCGCCGCAGTACTGGGCGACGAAAGTATTTGTATATCCAATTAGACCTTGAAAAAAACTTGTAATTGTAAACGCAACGACTCCAGCTTGCATTGCTGCACTGATTGCATTTGTGTCGAGCCAGCTTAAAAAGGTTCTATCCACAAAAACCTGCACTGTATTGGCACTGGTGCTCAGAATTAGCGGTGTTGCTATCGCAAGAATCTCGTAAATACCGCCTGTAGCAGTCAATTTGTTTTGGAAATTTCTAATCATCGCGGAATGATAGCACAGATATATGCGCATTCAAAGTAGAAGTTTGACTAATATGGAAAGGATAACTTTTTTCTTTTTCCAAGCCTAGTTTTGTATTAGAATTCGCACCGAGCGAGTATTTAAATCCAAGGAAACAGATGGCAAAACCAATAACAATATTAGCAATAGAGACTAGTTGCGACGAAACAGCGGCTTCGATAGTTCGAAACGCTAACGAAGTGCTTTCAAGTGTAGTGGCTTCTCAAGTAGAGATTCACCGACCATTTGGTGGA
The DNA here is from genome assembly GCA_027078365.1 of Phycisphaerae bacterium. Classification (GTDB taxonomy): domain Bacteria; phylum Planctomycetota; class Phycisphaerae; order Sedimentisphaerales; family Sedimentisphaeraceae; genus S145-28. The sequence goes on along the minus strand of JALWYQ010000039.1, from coordinate 14,759 downwards.
GTTGTTCCTGAGATTGCATCAAGAGCGCACATGGAAAAGATATATCCTGTTATAGACAAGGCCATCAAGGATGCGCAGATTGACATTGAAGATATTGATGCTATAGCTATCGCAAACCAACCTGGGCTTGTTATTTCTTTAATAGTCGGTGTAACAGCGGCAAAAACACTCTCTTTGATGTGGAATAAACCCCTAATTGCGATTAACCACGTGCATGCGCATCTCCAATCTGCGATGATTGAGGCTAAAGAGCTGCAATTGCCTGCGGTTGCGCTGATTGTGTCTGGTGGTCATACGAATTTATACGACTGCGAGACTGCTTTAGAGCTCAAACTGCTGGGCACAACGATTGACGATGCTGCTGGTGAGGCGTTTGATAAGGTTGCAAAAATTCTCGATTTGCCATACCCAGGAGGCCCTAGCATCCAGAAGATGGCAGAGAAGGGTAATCCCAAGGCGATTCGTTTCCCTCGCTCTATGCTTGATAAAGACTCTTTAGACTTTTCGTTTAGCGGAATTAAGACGGCTGTTTTATATCACTGTCTTGGACAAGATATGAAGGGTGAAAATCAAGTTAGCAATATGACCGAACAAGAGATTGCCGATATTGCTGCAAGTTTTCAGGCTGCGGTAGTTGAAGTTTTGACTAAAAAAACGGCTCTTGCGGCAGAGAGGGTTGGCGCCAAGAGTGTTTTGCTAGGCGGTGGTGTTGCGGCAAACTCAGTCTTGCGCGAGAGCTTAGAGAATATGTGTCGTGATAGGGGATTAACGCTCTTAGTTGCGCCGCTTAAATACTGTACGGACAATGCAGTGATGGTAGCATCTCTAGCCTACCACAAATACAAAGCGGGCATTTTTGCAGATCTCTCATTAGAAGCACTTTCTAGATCTTGAGGCGATTGAAGTTGAATCAAAAAGAAATTCAAAATCTTCTAGAAAGAGTTAAATCATCTCAAATCTCAGTTGAAGATGCAGCTTCTGCTTTGCGCAGCCTTGATTTTGAGGAACTTGGTTTTGCCAAGCTAGACCACCATAGAGAGCTTAGGTGTGGTTTTCCAGAGGTTATATATTGTCCTGGCAAAGAGACGCAGCACATCGTAGATATATTTCGCTCACTTGCGGCTAAGGGGAAAAACGTTTTAGCTACTAGAGCCAAAGAGGGTGTTTACAAGGCAATTATGGAAACAAAAGAGTTTCCAAATGCCAAATATGAACCGCTCGGAAGAACTATAACCCTAAAGCAGAGTGAGCTTACATTGGCTTCTAAAGGGATTATTACAATAGTTACCGCTGGTACAGCAGATTTATCCGTTGCAATGGAAGCGCAGACAACTGCCAATATCATGGGCCAAGAGACTCGGCTTATTTGCGATGTTGGAGTTGCTGGAATACATCGACTCTTGGACAAAATGGAACAGCTACAATCCTCTAACGTAATTATCGTGATTGCAGGAATGGAAGGCGCTCTGGCTAGTGTAGTTGGTGGGCTTGTGAGCTGTCCTGTTATAGCGGTACCAACTAGTGTCGGTTATGGTGCAAGCTTTGATGGTCTTGCGGCATTGTTATCTATGCTTAATTCCTGCGCAGCTGGAGTTAGTGTTGTAAATATTGACAATGGCTTTTCTGCTGGATATAACGCTGCATTGATAAATAGTAGAACGTGCAACTAAAGGAGTTGCTCCTATAAAAAAGCGAGCTGCTTTTAACAGCTCGCCAGTGCATTACACACAACACAATCCATCATGTATCCGTGCCATCCTTGGCAATTATATTTCAAATCTAAAATCCGTATTTTAAGATTTTCTTTACCGTAGCCTCGATATTTCTAATAGAGTCAAACTCACCCGAATCCAGGAGTTCTCTTGCCTTTGCGACCATCACAGGATTTACTTGATCTAATTCGGCGGCTTCATTTATGATTGCTTCAATGCGACTTCTAATGGAGCTACTAGTTCTATTTGAGCCTGTCTTTTTGGATTTTGTTTTCTTCTGTAATTTTTTGATGCCAATCAGGCCGTTTGACATTGCCTTATTGATTCGATCGATATTCATCGCGAGTTCCTTGATTGTTAGTTAGTACAAGGGGATAGGTAATAAACATCTCGTCTCTTAAGCGAGGCTTATTATCGCTGGAGACAAAATCTTTTACTTACTGCTCAAAAGCAATTATCAGAGCTACCCCAAGCTTATTCTCGGTTTGAAATGCGATAACTTGAATGGTTTTCATACAAAATAAATCTATAAAAACAAATGTTTTTTTAAGAAAACAAAACTCTATAGATTATGGGGCTTTTATTCGAATTGCCGAGAAAAGAAGCGTAGCAATTTAAGGGAGAACCAAAGATTTATATTGCCGACGCTGAAAGTATTTTGTTGAGTGATGGCAATTGTAACAGTCCTAAAAGAGTTTTTTTTGTTTAAATATTGCATAATCGCTCTTACAATGGGCGGGCTTTAACGGTTGATGGTCTATTAAGAGATAACAATGAATGATGATAAAAAGAATTTCGACTTACTTACTCGCTTTATAGATGGCGATGAGTCTGCATTGAGAGAGATTATAGATGAATACAAAGACCCTCTCTATTCCTTCTTGTGGCGTTTTTTAAATCGTCAAGATCTTGTAGAGGATGTTTTCCAGGAGACTTTCTTGCAACTATACACTTCTAGAGAAAGCTTTGACCCTAAAAGATCTCTTCGTCCTTGGCTCTTTACCATAGCAGCAAACAAGGCAAAGGATGTCTTAAGAAAAATCAAGAGAACATCAGCTCTTTCAGTTGGAGCGATGAGTAGCGAAGACGAAATGTCTATTGATGATGTCTTTAATTCGTTCTCCAGCTATGAAACTACGCCAGTTGATGAGCTTCTAACGGAGGAGAGAGGCGAATTAGTTAGGAAAATTATCGCAGAAATGCCAGAGAATCTACGTGGAATTTTAATATTAGCATATTTTAAACAATTTTCTTACAAACAAATGGCAGAGATTCTCAGTATACCCATTGGTACGGTTAAAAGCAGACTGCACTCAGCAGTGGCGTATTTTTCAAAGAAATGGACAGTGCTTAATTTAGGTAGTAATTCACAATGATTTCGTTGACTAAAAAGCAGAAAGATTTACTTATAGATTTTTACTTTGGATGTGGTAGCCAAGAGGATATGGTTGCGGCAGCCGAGCTTATATCTATAAATACAGAAGCAGCCAATCTTTATGCTAAGTTAGAAAACTTAATGGCGGTCTTGAAGGAACCATTGGGGCAAAAGTGTCCAGATAGTCTTGTTGAGAGCACAATCGCTAGAATTAAAGGCTCTTCAAGTTCAGCGGTTAGTTGCGATCAAAGAGCTTTATTGCTAGAGTACTTTTTTAAGTGTGGCTCCAGCGAGAATATGGCTCAAGCGAAGAGACTCATCGAAATAGACCAAGATGCTGCGAGATTATACGCAACTATTGAGGCTAATCTCTCTGTAGTTGATGAAGCTGTGCATAGTGATTGCCCTGAATCTCTTGTTAGCTCTACAATGAGCAAGATTCTTGGGGTTTCAGAAACAGAATCTACACTTGATAGGTTAATAAGGTTACAACGCAAGAATAGTCGTATAAGTCATTTTTCTCAATGGTCAACGTTTGCCAAGGTTGCGGCTCTTGCAGCGATGGTTGCTCTTGTGGTTGCCGTTTATCTGCCTGGCGCCAATTACCTCAGAGAACGTTCTTACAAAGCGATGTGCAAGGCAAATCTCAATAATGTTTCGCGTGGTTTAGCGGCCTATGCGGGAGATAATCTCGGCGCATCCCCTCTAGTAAAGAGTTCTGCTACTAATTCTTGGTGGAGAGTGGGTGATCAAAACTCTCCCGACAAATCAGCTACCAGCAATCTATGGTTGATGGTTAAGGGCAATTATGTCAAGCCAGAGGATTTCCTTTGTCCTGGTAATGCTTGCCATAGTAACAGACTAAGAAGTATTGATGTTGCCAATTTCAGTAATGATTTTCCAAATAGCAACTATGTTGACTATAGCTTTAGGATAGTTGCTCCTAGTAATGCTAGACTTGATGGTTCAAACTCTATCATAGCGGCGGATTCAAATCCTATGTTTGATGATAGATGTGATAGCAGACTAAATAGCTTCAAGAGCTTTGTTGTTACAAATAATATGCTCAGAATGGCAAGCAAAAATCACGCTAGTAAAGGCCAGAATTTACTCTACAGAGATGGTAGTGTTGAGTTTAATCGAAATCGCCTAGTTGGTGGTGATGATATTTACACTATTAGAGGCACCAGAGAGTACAATGGTAGTGAATTGCCATCAGATAAAGATGATGTTTTCCTTATTCCATAGGTAACGGTCAAGGGCACCTCTAACAATTCATTTTGGCAGACAAGCAAACCTTTTTGTCTTCCTTGCCGGACAACGAAAATTTTCTACTTGCTGCTCAAAAGCAATTATTAGAACTGCCCTTGGGTGCTTTATTTTTCAGCGTCTTCGTTTAAAATATTAGAGAAGCAGATTTTTGCATTGCGTTTAAAATTATCTAGGCTTAGCCTCTCCATGGCTGAGCCTTTTATTTTAGCCGCATATTCTTGTTTGCCCCAATCAAGAACTGCATTTATATCTAAGAACTCTCTTGAGTGGTCTGCTTTAAAATCTTGCTTGTTTGTATAGTTTGAAGATTTTGTTTTTGGACAGACTTGGATACATTTATCGCATCCATAGATGTTATCTCCAATGCCTTTAACAACGGCATCATCTATATCTCCCTTGTATTCAATCGTGAGGTAGTTGATGCATTTTCTAGCATCCAAAACTCCATCTGCGCTGAGTGCATTGGTAGGGCAGTTTTCAACACAGATATTACAATCTCCGCAGCTCCCACCGGCGGGGGAGTCTGGTTCGATTTCAAGTGTGGTTATTAATTCCGCTAGAAAAAACTCTGAGCCAAGCTTATCATTTATAAGTAGAGTATTTTTTCCTATGTAACCAAGCCCAGCCCTTTGAGCAAAACATTTTTCCGCTAGCGGAACTGAATCAACACAGGCTTTAAACTTAACATCCTCTTGGGTTGTGTCGCTAATAAACGAAGCTAGCTCAAAGAGTTTTGACTTTAAGTGTTTGTGATAATCTGGAAATAGAGCGTAGCTTGCGATGCGTCCTTTAAGTTCGCCCTTATTACGCTGCTCTCTTCTCGTTGTTTTGTAGCTATACGCAAGGCATATCATAGATTTGGCGTTGGGGAGCAACTGCGCAGGATTAATTCTCTTATCGAAATTGCGGCTCAAATAGCTCATTTCTCCGGCATTCCCGCAGCGCAGCCACTCTTCATACCTCATAACACTCTGCGGCGCAAGCGGTTCTGCTGTTGTTATTCCAACAGCATCAAAGCCTAGCTCAAGTGCCTTTTGTTTAATTTTATCCTTTAGCGTCATTCACAAATTGTACGCTATTTTTGTAGCTCAATCCACTATTGCTTGGGTTACTCTCGCAAAAAGATACTGCCTTCTTGCGACACAAACGCCTTTATTTTATGGGCAGCTTCCCCATATAGGTTTTGGCAATGTCCAGCTGGTAGCACTTTTATCAAAATTGTCTGGCTCAGAAGAAATATTTGTGACGCACCATCCGGAGAGATCCTGATTAAACGTTGACGCATTGCGGAACATTTCGTTCATATTGGTAACATTGGAGGTGTTCCAACCACCGATGTCTGCGTTAAACGCAGATGCATAGTAGAACATCCCGCTCATATCGACAGCGTTGGAAGTGTCCCAACCGCTGATATCAGCATTAAACGCTGACGCACCTCTGAACATCTCGCTCATATTGGTAACGTTAGAAGTGTCCCAACCGCTGATATCGGCATTAAATGTGTATGCATAGTAAAACATTCTACTCATATTGGTAACGTTGGAAGTGTCCCATCCACTGATGTCTGCGTTAAAGCCAGACATATTGTAAAACATTCCGTACATATTGACGACGCTTGAAGTATCCCATCCACTGATATTCTGATTAAACGCAGATGCCTCGCAGAACATACAGCTCATATTGGCAACGCTGGAGGTATCCCAGCTACTGATATCGGCGTTAAACGCGGATGCATCTTGGAACATGCAGCTCATACTGGTGGCGTTAGAAGTGTCCCAGTCACCAATGTCGCCATCAAACGCGGACGCATGGTCAAACATATAGCTCATATCGGTAACGTTAGAAGTGTCCCATTCGCCGATATCTTGGTTAAATGTTTCTGCATAATGGAACATAGATTTCATGTTGGTTACATTGGCAGTGTCCCATCCGCTGATGTTGGCATTAAACGCGGACGCAAAGCTGAACATTGAGCGCATGTTCGTTACATTAGCAGTATCCCATTCGCTGATGTCGGCGTTAAATTTGCTTGCATAGGCGAACATCCCACTCATGTCGGTAACGTTCTCAAGACCGTCCGAAGAGAGCGGTACTGAAACGAGATTTGAACACTTATAGAATGCACTTGCCATGCTGGTAAAGCCCAATTTTCCCCAGTTATCGACGCTTACAAGCTTCAATCGCTCACCAGAATTGCTCCATCCACCGTTGTTATATTCACTATTATACGCCGTAGCGCTACCACTAACTGAAACGGTGTATATTCCATCCTCACCATAATCGTGTACATGTGGCCCAGGTGTCGTTACAGTCTCACTAGTTCCATCACCCCAGAAGATAGTAGCATCCACTGTGCCAGCTAGTGCCAGAGTAACAGTCGTAGCGTCTTCAAGACTCGTGTCCCAGGTCGTTACGAAAGCGGCAGGGCAAGTTCCCCAGATAGGTCGTGAATTAGGCAATGTCCAGCTCGTTGCGCCGTCATCGAAAGAGTCCGGCTTAGAAGAAAACCGCTTTACGCACCATTCGGAAAGATCTTGATTAAATGCAGATGCATTTTCAAACATCGCGTCCATATACTCAACGTTTGATGTATCCCACTCACCGATATCCTGATTAAACGCGAGTGCGAGGGAGAACATCCTCCACATACTGGTAACGTTGGATGTATCCCATTCGCTAATATCTGCGTTGAACGTGTGTGCATCTTCGAACATTCTAGTCATATCGGTAACGTTTGAAGTGTTCCATCCACCAATATCGGCGTTAAAGCCATCCGCAGCTAAGAACATCTCACTCATATTGGTAACATTAGATGTGTCCCACCCGCTGATGTCCTGATTAAACGATGAGTCAAAGGCAAACATGCCGCCCATATCTGTGACGTTGGAAGTGTCCCAACCGCCAATATTGGTATTAAATGAGTGGTTGTTGTAGAACATTGAATTCATATTTCTAACGCTTGAGGTGTTCCAACTGCTAATATCAATATCGAAGAAGTCCATATCTGCAAACATTAAACTCATATTTGTAACGCTAGAAGTATCCCATCCGTCGATACCGGCGTTTAATGTGCCAATCTTTCCAAATGCAGATGCACCGTGGAACATCTCGCTCATGTTTACGACATTGGAAGTGTCCCAGTTGCTGATGTCACCATTAAAAGTATATGTATAGGCAAACACCCCGCTCATATTTGTAATGCTAGAAGTATCCCATCCGTCTAAGTCCTGATTAAACGAGCGTGTATAGGCGAACATCCAATCCATATTCGTAACGTTGGAAGTGTCCCAACCGCTGATGTCGACATTAAATAAATACGCACCATAGAACATCTCACTCATATTGGTAACATTAGATGTGTCCCAACCACTGATATCGGCGTTGAATGCAGAAGCATAGGCAAACATTGAACTCATGTCTGTAACGTTGGAAGTGTCCCAACCGCTAATGTCGGCATTAAACGCGGACGCATGGTCGAACATAGATTTCATGTTGGTTACATTGGCTGTGTCCCAACCGCTGATATCGGCGTTAAATTTGTGCGCCTCTTGGAACATTCCGCACATGTTGGTTACATTGGCTGTGGCCCATCCGCTGATGTCGGCGTTAAACGCGGACGCATTGTAGAACATATAGCCCATATCGGTAACGCTGGAGGTGTCCCATCCACCGATGTCGGCGTTAAATCTGTACGCATGGTCGAACATTCCGCCCATGTTGGCAACGTTGGAAGTGTCCCACCCGCTGATGTTGCAGTTAAACTTGCTCGCGTAGTAGAACATATAGCTCATATCGGTAACGTCTTCAAGACCGTGTGAGGAAGATGGTACTGAAATGAGGTTTGAGCAGCCATGGAATGCATATTTCATGCTGGTAAAGCCCAATTTTCCCCAGTTATCGACGCTTACAAGCTTCAATCGCTCGCTAGAATTGCTCCATCCACCGTTATTATCATGACTGTTGTACGCTGTGACGCAGCCAGTAACCGAGACAGTGTATATTCCATCCTCACCGTAATCGTGTATATGTGGCCCAGGTGTCGTTACTATCTCACTAGTTCCATCACCCCAGTCGATAGTAGCGTCGACCGTACCAGCTAGTGCTAGAGTAACCGTAGCGTTAGCCGCGAGACTCGTGTCCCAAATCGTTATGAAAGCGTCAGAACCGTCTGTATTAAGCCAATAGCTTGCAAATATGGATAAATCTGCTATGTCAATGATGCCATCGTCTTCTAAGTCGTATTCGTCATTATAGCCAACATCGCCATCGGATAAGCCCCATGTATCCGCTAATGCTGCAAGATTAAACAAATCGGTTCTACAGCCAGACAAAGTGGTATAAGCATTTGCGCTGGTAAGTGTTAGTGTGATAAATAAGACGATAATCCATACGATACTATTGCGGTAATTTAATGTTTTCATCTTCTTCCTTTAAAATGGTTAATCCGATAGAATCTTAATTCGAAGTTGTTTTAGAATTATTCTACAGCCTCGAGCCAGTTGTCTGCTATGAGAATCAAATCATCAGAATCTATTGTTCCGCTCTTGTTAAAATCTCTTGCACCGCAGTAGTCTGGAGCTATGCAATCTGTCTCTAGCCAACGCGAAGCTAGCAGTGCTAAATCGTTAATATTTATTAAATCATCATTGCTTAAATCTGCAAGGCAATCACATGCATCGCCAGTGCCATCAGCGTCCATATCACTTTGGTCTGGGTTTGGCGTTAGTATGCAGTTATCGATATCATCCAATACGCCATCACCGTCTGTGTCTATGTCTGCTTGGGTAGCGGCCAATTTTATTAGATAGATATCGCTATCGCTTATCCCTGAAGTTGATCCTGCAACCATATATCCTTGATCGCTTGTTTGTTCAACACAGTAGCCACAGGCGTCGCTAGCATCGTTGAATACTTCTGCCCACTGAGTATTTCCGAATCTATCAGTTTTTAGCAAATAAATACCATCAGCGGATTCTCCGGTAAGAATGTATCCTTCATCATCTATTTGCTCAACACATTCCCCAGAGTAGAGACCATTCTCGCCGAATGTTTTTGTCCACTGCGCATTGCCCAAGCTATCAGTCTTTATCAGGCAGGCGCTATTTCCAAAGGTTTCATAAGTTACATCGGTTGCGGCCATGATGTATCCTCCATCACTTGCTTGTTTAACGCAGCCCCCCCAACTGTAATCGCCTATGCCAAATGTCTTTGTCCATTGCGCATCTCCAGAGCTGTTGGTCTTTACCAAATAAATATTGCAGTCTTCATCGCTGTAAACTTCTCCGGTAACAATGTATCCTCCATCACTTGTTTGTTCAACGTGATAGCCACAAGAACCATAGCCTTGGCTAAATGTTTTTGTCCATAGAATATTTCCAGTACTGTTAGTTCTTACCAGATATAGGCAGCTATCTTCAGAATCGTTGTAAACCTCTCCGGTGATGATATATCCTCCATCAATTGTTTGGTTGACGCAATAGCCAGAAGCTCCGTTGTCTTGACTAAAAACCTTTGTCCACTGCGCATTGCCCAAGCCATCAGTCTTTATCAAATAAACATCGCTGTCGTCTGAATCATCGGGGTAGGCTTCTCCAACAATGATGTATCCTCCATCGCTAGTTTGTTTAACGCTATAGCCGTAATTATAGTCATTTTCACTAAATGTTTTTGTCCATTGTGTATTTCCAGAACTGTCAGTCTTTATAAGATATACATTGCAACCACTTGTGCCATAGACTTCTCCAACGATAGCGTACCCTCCGTCGTTTGTTTGTGTTGCGCCAATGCTCCAATCGTTTCCGTGGTCAATAAAGGTTTTAGTCCACTCAACAGCTGGCTCGGCAGAGAATGAGAAACTAGCGAAAATGACTAGAAATAATGCGGCGCAATTAATTTTAGCTTTGGCTAAAAGGTTCATGATAAAGCCTCCTCGTATTTGAGAACATACTGATTTGGAGTTTTCCTCTCGATTATTCTATCACAATCAGCAGATTTATCAAATGATTATTGTAATTGGTAGGTTGAATTCGGTCTTAAGATTGACTTTTGTTATTGTACTTCTAAGCAATACTAAAACCATGTTCAAAAGAGTTTGAATTTATTGCGTCTCGGCTAGATATGATTGAGGTTGCGGTTTTTGTTTAGTGAGGTTAGAATGTGGGGCAAGAGATAAAGCTTGTTTTTTCAGGAGCTAGTATGGCTAAAGAAACACTTGGAATTATTGGAGGCAGCGGGCTTGAAACTGCTCTAGCCGAACATATCGAAGATGTCAAAAAAGAGGAAGTTGTTACTCCGTTTGGAAAGCCAAGCGGTGAATTTTTGATTGGTAAGATAAACGACCGCAAAATAGTCTTTCTAAACAGACACGGCAGAGGGCATCGCTTTGACCCTAGCAGTATTCCTTACAGGGCGAATTTCTTTGCGTTGAAATCGCTTGGAGTTAAAAGCTGCATCGCTAGCGGCGCAGTTGGCTCTTTGCGTGAAGAGATTTGCCCTAGAGATTTAGTGCTAGTTGACCAAATTATAGATAAAACATTCAAACGCGAGAATTCTTTCTTTACAGCTAAAGCGGCAGTTCACTGCGAGTTAGCGCAGCCATATTGTGCTAGGCTGCGCGAGCTACTATTGGTTGCAAGCGAAAAACTAGAAGTAAAGACCCATACAAAAGCGACCTATGTTTGTATGGAAGGGCCTCAATTTAGCACAAGGGCAGAATCTCTTATGCACAGAAAATTAGGCGGCGATCTGATTGGTATGACAGCAATGCCAGAGGCGAGACTCGCCCGTGAGGCGCAGATGTGCTTTGCACTTGTTGCAATGCCTAGTGATTACGATTGTTGGCGTGAGGTATCTAACGACGAAGATAGCCAAGATCTTATTGGCGAAATAATTGGCAATCTAAATAGTTGCAGCGCTAATTTTATAAAGCTAATCAAAGAAGTCTCAAAGCTAGACGATCAAATTATAGAGAGAAAATGCAAGTGCAACAAAAGCCTTGAACAGGCCATTTGGAGCGATCCTAAAGAGATTTCTCCAGAAGCTGTGGAAATATTAGAAGTTCTCAAGGGCGGTTCTAAGCGATAAGGAGTTGGTATGTTATCATTCATAGGTTTATCGATATTGCTAGCTGTAGGTTTTTTGCTGAGGCTAAAAATAAAATTATTGCGCACGCTATATCTACCAAGTTGCGTTATTGGTGGTTTGCTTGGCTTGATTATTATTCAGGGGTTTAATTATGCTGCTTCTGGCAGTGAAGGTGGTTGGGTTGTAAATGTATCCAATCAGCTAGGCCTATTAAGTGCGCCTTGGGAAAAACTTCCAGGATTGTTAATAAATATAGTTTTTGCGTGCCTATTCTTGGGTGTTGAGATTCCAGGTCTAAAGGAGGTTTGGCGTAGAAGTGGTCCTCAGGTAGCTTATGGGCAGATTGTGGCTTGGGGGCAATATCTTGTTGGCTGTATATTCTTTTTAGGGTTAGTAACTTGGCTCTGGCCGGAGCTTCCTGGAATGTTTGCAGGCATCTTGCCAGTAGGCTTTGAAGGTGGTCATGGAACGGCTGCAGGGCTTGGGCCTGTATTTGAAAAATATGACTGGTCAATCGGAGTAGATTTTGCGCTTGCAAGTGCAACGTTTGGAATCCTTGGAGCCATTATTGTTGGTATGATTTTGGTCAACTGGGCAAAACGCAAAGGACATGTTGTCCAAAAAACTATCGAACTTGACTCTATGGATAAGAGAGAGATTGCCGAGGATGATTCGATTGGGGTCTTTCCTCCAGGCTCAAGACCTCCAGCTGGAATGTTGACGGTACGCAGCGATGCAGTAGGGGCGATGTCTCTACATATCGCTATAATCGGCGTTGCCTGTTTACTTGGTTTTCTTATGAAACAGTCGCTTCTTGGAATAGAATCTGTTATCCCGCCGCTAGCAAAGCTTGAGCTATTTCAAGGATTCCCGCTCTTTCCTCTGTGTATGCTTGGCGGTTTGATTATTCAAGTCTTTGAAACGAAGTATGATAAATATTCAATAATTGATGTTGGAATAACCAGACGCATTCAGAATTCAGCGTTGGACTTCCTAGTTGTTGCAGCAATAGCTACTATCAAGCTAGACGTTGTCGCAACATACCTTGTGCCTCTACTGCTCGTTGTCTTTGTGGGGATATTGTGGAATGTATTTTGTGTGGTCTTTATCGCAAGGAGATTGCTGCCGGACGCTTGGTTTGAGAGAAGCATTGCAGAGATGGGTCAGAGTATGGGAGTTACTGCAACAGGACTACTACTACTTCGCGCAGTAGATCCCGACTATGAAACTCCAGCGGCAGATGCCTTTGCTTACAAACAGATGATTCACGAGCCTATAATGGGCGGTGGGTTATGGACGGGTCTGGCAATTCCGTTTCTGGCTATAAAGGGACCTTTATTTGTGCTTAGCATTGTGGTTACGGTGATGGTTGTGTGGTTTATAGTCTTATTCGCTTTGAAGATGAGCTACGGTAAAAAATGAGTATAGGGCAAAAAAACCTCTTTGAAGAAGAATCTCCGACCAACTCTTCTAGCTCTCATATTATTAGGGTTGCCTTTGACGCTGGAGTTGATAGCTGTTTTGATTATGCCGTTCCAGATAAGATTTGGCCTATTGGGCTTGGGCAAAGAGTCTTAGTTCCGTTTGGGCGTAGCAACAAGAAGACGCTAGGCTTCTGCGTAGCCTGCGATCCAGAGAAGACGCAAGCCGAAAAGACAAAGAAAATCAGATATAAATATGTCATTGAAGTCGTAGATGATAAAGCTCTGCTTGATGAAAAACAGCTTGCTTTGGCTAAATGGATAAGCGATTATTACGTATCGCCGCTTGGGCAGGTTATCTCTGCGATGGTCCCTGCAGCAGTTAAAAAGGGCAAGGGGCTAAAGGTAGAAAAACTTGCGTACCTCTCATTTAATCCAGAGGATCTAGAAGAGAATCTAGCTCTGCTGCGCAAAGGTTCAAAGCAAAGGCTGATAGTTCAAAATCTCGCCGATGCAGGAGCATTTAGCAAAGAGAGTTCTATTGAGATTTCTATAGTCGCCCAGCAGGCATCCACAAGCAACTCTGTGATTAAAAAGCTTGTTCAAAAGGGATTCGTTCTTTACGAAACCAAAACTACCTTTAAGAGTATGCCAGTTATTCCAGAGGGGTTGTCCCTAAAAACTAAAGAAATTGTTCTAAACTCTGATCAGATTAATGCTATCGAATATGTTTCTGATGAACTTGCTAAAGGTCGCTTCGGAGTTAGCCTTCTACACGGCGTTACTGATAGCGGCAAAACAGAGGTTTATATCCGTGCGATTGAAAAGGCGATAGAACTCGGTAAGAGTGCGATTGTGTTGCTTCCTGAGATTGCGCTTACCACCCAGACAATCCAAAGGTTTAGCTCTAGATTTGCTCATATCGCCGTTATGCATAGTGGTTTGACTGCCGCGCAGCGCAACGTTCAGTGGCAAAAAATAGCATCCTCTCAGGCGGATGTTATAATTGGCGCTCGCTCGGCAATATTTGCTCCCGTGAAAAATCTTGGTTTAATAGTAATCGATGAAGAGCACGAACCTAGCTACAAGCAGGACTCAAATCCAAGATACCATGGCAGAGACGTTGCTATAAAGAGGGCGCATCTTGAGAACGCGCACTGTATGCTTGGTTCTGCGACGCCATCTCTAGAGACACTCTTAAACTGTAAGACTAAAAAACATTTCAAACTCCTATCTCTACCCAATAGAGTGATGGATCTTCCGATGCCGAAGATGGAGTGTGTTGATTTGAACTATCAAAAGGGAGGCTTGTTTGATAGTTTGATAAGCGACAAACTTGCTGGGTATATAAGAGAGAGTGTTGAAAAAAGAGAGCAGGTTATCCTTCTTCTTAACAGGCGTGGATACAGCAATTTTGTAATGTGCCCAAAATGTAAGCATATCTTGCAATGTAGAAACTGCGATGTGAAGCTTACATTCCACCGGTCTTTTAAATCTAGCAATGTTGCAAACTCGCCAATGGCAAAGAAGTTTAACCTATCTGGCCATGCCCTGTGCCATTATTGCAATTCACAAACGCTCGTATCAAATAATTGCCCGCTCTGCGATACTAAAATGATAATGGTTGGTCTCGGTGCGCAGAGATTAGAAGAACAAATTCAAAAGAAATTTCCAAATTACAGCATGGCAAGAATTGACAGTGATTCTATGCAGGCAAAGGATTATTACAGAATCTTGGGAGATTTCGCAGAAGGCAAAATTGATATCCTCGCCGGCACGCAGATGTTAGCTAAGGGCCTTCACTTTCCAAATGTTACATTGGTTGGGGTAATCAGCGCAGACACATCCCTTTCAATCCCAGACTTTAGAGCCAACGAGAGAACTTTTCAATTGCTC